>NC_010511.1:5117500-5417500 GCF_000019365.1 Methylobacterium sp. 4-46
TGGCGGGCCCGCCCCCGAGGCGGTGACCGAGGCGATCTACGCCCGCACCCGCAGCCTCAGCGCCTACCGCATCGTCGAGAGCCCCGACATCGACCTCGACCGGATCGGCGAGTGCCGCGTCGGCGACGCGCAGGTCGCGGTGATCGATCCCGTGGCCGAGTACGTCGCCCTGATCGAGACGCTGATCGACCTGCCCCGCATCGCCGCGATGGTCCGGTCGGGATTCCGGATGCGCTTCGACGCGATGAGTGCGGTGACCGGGCCCTACGCGCGGGAGATCCTGGAGCGCCGCCTCGGCATGCCGGCGGGCACGGTCGTCAACGCCGAGCCGCTCCCGGATTTCGGCGGGCACCATCCCGACCCGAACCCCGTCCATGCCCGCGACCTGATGGTGCTGATGCACGGGCCCGAGGCGCCGGATTTCGGCGCCGCCTCGGACGGCGACGGGGACCGCAACATGATCGTGGCGCCGGGCCTGTTCGTCACGCCGAGCGACAGCCTCGCCGTGCTTGCCGCCCACGCCCACCTGGCGCCGGGCTACGCGGCGGGGCTGGCCGGGGTCGCCCGCTCGATGCCGACGAGCCGCGCCGTCGACCGCGTCGCGGCCCGCCTCGGCATCCCGGCCTTCGAGACCCCGACCGGCTGGAAGTTCTTCGGCAACCTCCTCGACGCCGGCCGGATCACGCTCTGCGGCGAGGAGAGCGCCGGCACCGGCTCGAATCACGTGCGCGAGAAGGACGGGCTCTGGGCCGTGCTGCTCTGGCTCAACATCCTGGCGGCGACCGGCAAGCCGGCCGACCGGATCCTGCGCGAGCATTGGGCCAGCTACGGCCGCGACTACTACGCCCGCCACGACTACGAGGAGGTGGATGCGGCCGCCGCCGAGGGCCTGATGCAGGCCCTGCGCGACGCCCTGCCGGATCTCCCGGGCCGCCGCATCGGCCCGCTCACCGTCGAGGCGGCGGACGACTTCGCCTATGCGGACCCGGTCGACGGCTCCGTGACCCGCCGCCAGGGCGTGCGGATCCTGTTCCGCGAGGATGCCCGCGCGGTCTTCCGCCTCTCCGGCACCGGCACGGTCGGAGCCACGCTGCGCATCTACCTGGAGCGCTTCGAGCCGAACCCGGACCGGCACGACCTTCCGACCACCGAGGTGCTCGCCCCGGTCGCGGCCGCCGCCGAGGCGATCGCCGGGATCGCCGCCCGCACCGGCCGGCGCGCGCCCTCCGTCGTGACCTGACCGGCGCCCCTTCCGCCGCTTGACAGAAACTGGAACTGCGTTCAATTACCGAACCACGTTCCAATCACGAGGGCGGGATGGCGGCCGGATTGCTGCGACGGATCCTTGATCTGGTGGAGTTGCTCGCCGCCCACCCGCGCGGGCTTCACCTCCAGGCGATCGCCGACGCGCTCGCCATGCCGAAGAGCGGCACCCACCGGCTCCTCGCGGACCTCTCGTCCTACGATTACGCCACCCAGGATCCCGACAGCGGCCGCTACCTGCTCACCACCAAGCTGGCGACGCTCGGCCTCAAGCACCTCGCGGCGTCCGGCGTGGTGGACGTGGCCCAGCCCGTCCTGAACCGTCTCGCCGAGCGCAGCGGCGAACTCGTCCGCCTCGCGGTGGTGGATTATCCCCGCCTCGTCTGGGTGGCGAAGGCCCAGGGCGCCCGCACGGGTCTGCGCTACGACGGCGACATGGGGGCGGAGGCGAGCCTGTCGACCACCTCCACGGGGATCGTCTGGCTCGCGCACCTCCCGGAGGAGGAGGCGGTGGCGCTCGTGCTGCGCCAGGGTTTCCGCCCGCCGGGCACGGCCGGGCCGAACGCCCCGCGCACGCTCCCGGCCCTCCTCGCCCTGGTCGAGGCCGCCCGCCGCCGCGGCTATGCCTGGGTCCACGAGACCCACGCGGCCGGCACCGCCGCGATGGCGGCCAACATCGTCGATCCGGCGAGCGGGCGGGCGCTCGGCAATGTCAGCATCGCCGGACCGAGCGCGCGGCTGACCGAAGCCTGCCGGGACGCGCTGGCCCCGGACCTGCTGGAGGCCGCCGCCACGCTCTCCGCCCTCGGCCCGCTCTCGGATTATCTCGGGGCGCTCGCCGGAGGGCGGGCGCGCGACGCCGCGCGCTCCGGGTGATGGCCCGGAGAGCGACCCCGCGGGCGCGGCGCAGCGATGGGCCGCGGCGCGCGTTCTGTCGAGAAAGTCCCGCGCGCGATCGGGCGCGGGGAGGAGGAGACGCCATGACGGCCCTGGACCGGGAATTCCTGCAGCGCGACCGGCGCATCCACCCGCCGGCCTACACGCCGGATTACAAGACGAGCGTGCTGCGCTCGCCGCAGCGGGCCTTGATCTCGCTGCAATCGTCGCTGTCGGAGGTGACCGGCCCGGTCTTCGGCCAGGGCGAGCTCGGCCCGCTCGATAACGACCTGATCCTCAACTACGCGAAGGACGGCGAGCCGGTCGGCGAGCGCATCCTCGTGCACGGCCTCGTGCGCGACGAGAACGGCCGCGGCGTGCCCCACACCCTGGTCGAGTTCTGGCAGGCCAATGCGGGCGGGCGCTACCGCCACCGCAACGACCGCTACCTCGCGCCGATCGACCCGAATTTCGGCGGCTGCGGCCGGGCGCTCACCGACGAGAACGGCTACTACTACTTCCGCACCATCAAGCCCGGACCATATCCGTGGCGCAACTTCCTGAACTCGTGGCGCCCGGCCCACATCCACTTCTCGGTGTTCGGCTCCGGCTTCGCCCAGCGCCTGATCACCCAGATGTATTTCGAGGGCGACCCCCTGATCTGGCGCGACCCGATGGTGCTGGGCATCCCCGACCGCGCCGCGGCCGAGCGGCTGATCGCGCCCCTCGACCTCGAATCCGCGGTGCCGCTCGACATGCTGGCCTACCGCTTCGACATCGTCCTGCGCGGGCGCCAGCAGACGCTCTTCGAGAACAAGCTGCAGGGGAATTGAGATGCGACTGCCCTTCGAGCGCCTGAGCGAGACGGCCTCGCAGACCGCGGGACCCTACGTGCATATCGGCCTGATCCCGCACCAGGCCGGCTTCGACATCTTCGAGACCAATTTCTCGAACGTGCTGGTCGGCCCGGCCACCGAGGGCGAGCGCATCCGCATCGCGGGCCGCGTCCTCGACGGGGCCGAGGAGCCGGTGCGCGACGTTCTGGTGGAGATCTGGCAGGCCAACGCGGCCGGCCGCTACAATCACCCGGCCGATCAGCAGGAGGGCAAGCCCCTCGATCCGAGTTTCCGGGGCTGGGGCCGCACGGGCTCGGACTTCGAGACCGGGATCTGGACCTTCGAGACGATCAAGCCGGGCCCCGTCGCCGGGCGAATGGGCCACCGGCCCATGGCCCCGCACATCAATCTCTGGATCGCCGCCCGCGGCATCAACATCGGGCTGCAGACCCGGCTCTACTTCCCCGACGAGGCGGAGGCGAATGCGGACGATCCGGTGCTCGGACTGATCGAGCAGCGCTCCCGGCGCGAGACGCTGATCGCCCGGCGCGAGGCGCGCGACCTGCCGACCTACGTCTTCGACATCCGGCTCCAGGGCCCCCAGGAAACCGTCTTCTTCGACGTCTGATACGGGATCCGCTTGATCAAAGCGGGTCCCGTATCACAAGCCTGCGCGGCGCCTGAGCGAAGCCGACATCCGCATGGCGAAGCCATCCGTCGGATGTCCTATGACAGCAACCGGAGGAACCCCATGAACCCCGCGGAGCCATCCCGCCCCGTCGTGATCGCGGTCGCGATCACCGGCTCGGTGCCGCGCAAGGCGGACAACCCCGCCGTCCCGACCCGCGTCTCCGAGCAGATCGAGTCCACCCACGAGGCCTACGAGGCCGGCGCCAGCCTCGTGCACATCCACGTGCGCAACGACGACGAGAGCCCCTCCTCCGACCCGGACCGGTTCGCCGCCGTCCAGGAGGGCGTGCGCAAGCACTGCCCGGGCATGATCGTGCAGTTCTCCACCGGCGGGCGCGGCCGCGACCCGGCCGCGCGCGGCCTCTCGCTGGTCCACCGCCCCGACATGGCCTCGCTCTCCACCGGCTCGGTCAACTTCCCGAGCATCGTGTACGAGAACCCCGCCGCGCTCGTCACCGAGCTTGCCGGGCAGATGCGCCGCTACGGCATCCGGCCCGAGATCGAGATCTTCGACCTCTCGCACCTGCACGGGGCGAGGCGGCTGATCGAGGCGGGGCTGATGGACGAGGCGCCCCACGTGCAGTTCGTGCTGGGGGTGAAGAACGCCATGCCGGCCGACGAGCACCTGCTCGACATCCTGCTTTCCGAGACGCGGCGGATCCTGCCCCAGGCGACCTGGACGGCGGCGGGGATCGGGCGCGAGCAGGCGCGGGTGATGGACTGGGCGCTGGCGCGGGGGGCGGAGGCGGTGCGCACGGGGCTTGAGGACAACATCCGGGTGACCAAGGACCGGCTGGCGGCGAGCAACGCCGAGCTGGTCTGGCTGGCGGCCGAGGCCGTGCGCCGGCACGGGCGCCGGGTGGCGACCCCGGCCGAGGCCCGCGCCATCCTGCACCTGCGCCCGGCGGCGTAGGCGGGCCCGCCCGCCGACGGGGGCGCGGCCGACGCGGTCCCGCCGGTGGGGCGCCCCCCGAACCGGGCTGCGCCGGCGCGGCCCCTGGCCTAATTGGGGAGGCTCCCCGCCCGCTCGGAGGCATCGCATGACCTTCTCGGCCCTCGACTCCGCCCTGCTCGGTCCCCTCTTCGCCGCGGAGGCGATGCGGACCGTCTTCGCGGACGAGGCGCGGGTCGCCGCCATGCTGCGCGCCGAGGCCGCGCTCGCCCGGGCCGAGGCCGCCCTCGGCCTCGTCCCGGACGCCCTCGCGCCGGCCCTCGAGGCGATCCCGCCCGCCTCCCTCGATCCCGTGGCCCTCGGACGCGGAACGGCCCTCTCGGGCGTCCCGGTGATCCCCTTCGTGAAGGCGGTGCAGGCGGCTCTGCCCGCCCCCCTCGAGGCGGGGTTTCACAAGGGCACGACCACCCAGGACATCGCCGACACCGCGCTCGTGCTCCAGCTGCGCGACGCGCTCGACCTGGTCCGGGACGACCTGCTGGCGATCCTCGCCGGCCTGTCCGACCTGGCGCGGCGCCACCGCGAGACACCCTGCGTCGGGCGCACCTACGGCCAGCAGGCGGCGCCCGTCACCTTCGGCGCCAAGGCGGCGATCTGGGCGCTCGGCGTCGCCGAACTCGCGGGCGACCTGCCGCGCCTGCGCGGCAAGGTGCTCACCGCCTCCCTGGGCGGGCCCGTCGGGACCCTGGCGGGGCTGAAGGAGCAGGCCGACGCGGTCGGCGAGGGCTTCGCCGGCGAACTCGCGCTCCGCTACGATCCGGCGCCCTGGCACACCCGCCGCGCCCGAATCGCCCAGACCGGGACCTGGCTCACGCTGGTGATGGGGGCGCTCGCGAAATTCGCGACCGACGTCGCCTTCCTGGCCAGCACCGAGGTCGGCGAGGTGGCCGAGCCCCACGTCCCGGGCCGGGGCGGCTCCTCGGCCATGCCGCACAAGCGCAACCCGGTCTCCTCGACCGTCATCCTCGCGGCGTTCAGCGCCGCCAAGGGACAGGTGCTGCCGCTCCTCGACGGGATGGCGGCGGCGCAGGAGCGCCCGGCCGGCGCGTGGCACGCGGAGTGGCACGCCCTGCCCTGCCTGTTCGGCCTCGCCTCCGGGGCCCTGCGCGAGGCCCGCGCCCTCGCCGAGGGGCTGGTTCCGGATCCCGGGCGGATGCGGGCCAATCTCGACCTCACCCGCGGGCTGCTCTTCGCGGACGCCGCCGCGGCGCGGCTCGCCCCGGCGCTCGGGGCCGAGGCGGGCCACCGCCTGGTCGAGGAGGCGGCCGGCGCGGTGCGCGACGGGCGGGGGACGCTCGCGGAGGTCCTGGCCGCTCGGCCGGAGACCGCCGGCATCGATCTCGGCCCGGCCTTCGACCTCGCCCCGGCGATCCGCGCCGGCGCCCGCACGGCCGACCGCGCGCTCGCCGAGGCGGCGCGCTACGCCGCCCTCCTCTCCCCCTGACAGGACGAATCCCATGCCCCTGATCGAGGCGAACGGCACCCGGCTGCACTACGAGCTCTCGGGACCGAGCGGCGCCCCCGTCGTCGCCTTCTCGAACTCCCTCGGCACCGCGATGGCGATGTGGGACCCGCTCGTGCCCCACCTGCGCGGCCGCTACCGGGTGCTGCGCTACGACACGCGCGGCCACGGCGCCTCGCCGGCGCGCGACGCGCCCATCGCCGTCGAGGATCTGGCGGACGACCTCCTCGGGCTCCTCGACGCGCTGGGCATCGGTCGGGCCCACGTGGTCGGGCTGTCCCTCGGCGGCATGACCGGGCAGGCGCTGGCGATGCGGGCGCCCGAGCGGGTGCTGAGCCTCACCCTGATGGCCACCGCCGCCGAGATGCCGAGCGAGCAGAGCTGGAACGAGCGCGCCGCGACCGTGCGGGCGGAGGGCACCGCCGCCATCGTCGACGCCACGATGGAGCGCTGGTTCAGCCCGGATTTCCCGCGCACCAGCCCGGGCGCGGTCGAGCCGGTGCGGCGCCAGTTCGTCGAGACCGACCGGGCGGGCTACGCGGTCTGCTGCAACGCGATCGGCCGGATGGACCTGCGTCCCGGGCTCGGGCGCATCACCGCCCCGACCCTCGTCATTGCCGGGCGGGACGATCCCGCGACGCCGCCGGCCAAGTCGGAGGAGATCTGCGCCGGCATCCGCCACGCGGAGCTGGTGGTGCTGCCGGGCGCGCGCCACCTCCTCGCCGTCGAGCGGCCGGACGCGACGGCCTCGCACCTCCTCGCCTTCCTGGACCGGCATCGCGGCGCGGCCGGGGCGGCGACCGGGGCGGTGGCCTTCGCCGAGGGCTTGGCGAACCGGCGCGGCGTGCTCGGCGAGGTGCATGTGGACCGCTCGCTCGCGGCGGCCGGCAGCTTCGCGGGCCCCTGGCAGGACTTCATCACGCGCATTGCCTGGGGCGAGATCTGGGGAGACCCGCGCCTGCCCTGGAAGACCCGCTCCCTGGTCACGCTCGGCCTGATGGTGGCGCTCGGCCGCGAGGAGGAGTTCAAGCTCCACGTCCGCCCGGCCCTGCGCAACGGGGTCACGCCGGCGGAATTGCAGGCCCTGCTGCTCCAGGCCGCGGTCTACGCGGGCGTCCCGGCCGCGAACGGCGCCTTCCGCTGGGCCAAGGAGGTGCTGGGGGACGAGCTGGAGTAGCCTCCGCCGGCCCCGTGTGGTCCGGGGCCGTCCGGTGCAGAGGCGCTCGGCACGCAATCTGCGCCTGGTCCAAGCCCCGAAGGGCCAGCCTCGTCGACGTCGAACGGCGGAGTCGGCGAGCGCTGCGCGGGTTCGTGCGAACAGCGCGAGGTCGTTCGATCGCGCACGCGCTGCCGCGGGCGGCCTCGAACGGCCGCGCCGAACCCGATGCTGACCCTACATACGTTTCCCGGAAGCTCACTTCCGGGAAACGTATGACAAGCCCGCGCGGCGCCTGAGCGAAGCCGACATCCGCATTGCGAAGCAATCCGTCGGATGTCGTATGCCAAGCCCGCGCGGCGATTGAGCGAAGCCGACATCCGCATTGCGGAGCAATCCGTCGGATGTCGTATGCCAAGCCCGCGCGGCGATTGAGCGAAGCCGACATCCGCATGGCCGAAATGGGAGATGGCGAAGCAATCAATCGGATTTCGTATCAAACGTGAACCGCATGGGTCGCTCCGACCAGGCGCGAGCGCGCCGCGATGGCGACGCGCCCGGCCTCTCAGCGCGGCGAAGGGCGCAGGTTCGCCTGCGGCGGGATCGGGCGGCAGCGGCCCTTCTGCCACGCGCAGGGGCGGCTGGCGTCGAAGCGGAGGTCCCGGAGGGGTCCGGCCGCGGAAGCATCCGGCCCGTGGCGCGGGGCCGACAGGATCATCGGTCGGTTCTGGCGCGCGGCGCGCTCGACGGTGCTGGCGAGACCGGTGGCGTCGGGGGCGACGAACCCTGCCGGCCGGGGCCGCGGCAGGACGTCGAGGAACGCTTCGGCGGCGAGGACGTAGTTGGGCGAGGCATCAAGGGTGCCTTGCGTGATGGTGTAGTTCCTCGGCTCGCTCTGCGCGGTAGCGGCCGTGGCGAGATGACCGGAGAGGCCGTCGCCGTCGACGAGGCCGCGCACAGTGTAGGTCAGAGCCGGATTCGCGTCGCCTTAGGCGCGCGTGAGGGAAGCCGGAGTCACGACGAGGGCGCGCGGACGCACTGGCTGGTGAGCGTGCCGGCGACCGTGAGGGTCACCGGGCTGTCGGCGACCCCGGTCCGCGCCGTGATGCCGAAGCTGTTGGACAGCCCGGTCAACACCTCGACGCCCTGCCCTCCCTGGAGACCGCTGGCCGCCAAGCCCGGATCGGTCAGGCGCTCGCCATAGATCGAGGCGCCGGAGCGGGCCGACACGACGACGGGGGCAGGCGTCACCGTCAGCGTGCCGCTCGCGGGCAGGCGGTAGTTCGACGCGAGCCCGTTGCCGCCCGCGACCGCGAGAACCAGTCCGGCCAGAGGCGAGCCCGCGTAGAGGCCGGCATCCGATGCCGCCGTACGGCCATTGCCCGCGACGAGCGTCAGGCGCTCTCCATCGGCGGCGCCTGCCACCTGGAGCGTGCCCGTGCCGAAGCCGGTGGCGGCGTCATAGGTCCTGCGCCCCGTCAGCGTCACCGGCCGCGGCGTCACGGTGAGGTCGGCGCCCCGGTAGATGAGGATGTAGTTCGGGGACACGGCGAGAGTGCCCTGCCCGATGGCGTACGCGCCGATATTGCTGGCGCCGTCGGCCGCGGTGGTGAGCGCACCGGCGAGCGCGTCGCCGTTCACCAGGCCCATGCCGCCGACGCGGTAGCTCAGGGCCGGGTTAGCCTCGCCGTAGACCCGGCTGACCGGCCCGCCCACGACGGTGAGCGGCCGCGGCGTGATGGCGAAGCGGGGCGCGTCCGGCGCCAGGGCCAGCGTGTAATTCGCGCCTGCCGCGAGCGAGCCCAGCGTGTACGCGTAGGGGCCGTCCGCCACTGTCTCGCCCGGCGCGCGGCCGAGCGCGCCGGAGAGCCTCAGCCCGCTGTCGTCGAGGCCGAGCCCCGGATTCACAACGAGGCCCGTCACCCCGTAGCGCAGGCCCGGATCCGCGCCGCCATAGACCTTGGACTGGCCGGCCTCCGGCGTGACCGTCAGGGTCGCCGGCGCGACCGTCAGCCGCCCGCTCGCCGCGAAGGCGAAGCCGTAGCCGGCGGGCGAGCCCAGCGTGCCCGCCGCCACGATCCCGTAGGGGGCCGCCCGCCACCCCGGCCGGCGCGCCCGCCTCGGGGGAGGTGACCCTCGGCGCCCCGGTGACCGCGCTCGCCGCGTCGTCGCCGCGATTGGCCCCGGCCACGCCCGGGTCGAAGCCGGTGATCCGGTCGGCGCCGGCCACGATCGCGGTCGCGTCCTCCCCGTAAGTCTTGGCCGCATCCGCCGTCGTCACGGTGAGCATGCGCTGCGCCGCGAAGACGTAGCGGTTCCCGCCCGGCGTGACGCGCCCGCCCGCGGCCGAGTTCCAGAGCGCCGCATTGCCGCTGTCGAGCCCGCCGAAGCTGACGCCGGCCGGATCGGCCGAGTAGATCAGCCAGCGCCCGCCGCTCGTGCCACCGCCTCCGCGCCCGCCCGGTTGACGAAGGCGCCGGAGGTCGCGAGCGCGACATCGCCGGCCGCCCGCACTCCTGCCCCGGTCGCCAGGGTCAGGCTGCCGGCCGCCGCGATCAGCGTCACCGTTCCGCCGGGATTGCTCACCCCGTCGCCGGCCGCGCCGGTGCCGATCGTGAGGGCGCCCGCATTGGTGAAGGCGAGGTCGCCGCTGCCCGCGTTGGTGAGGCGAGCGAGCCTCCCGACCTGGTTTGCCGCGCCCAGGGCGAGGCCGCCGGCGGCGCTCGCCGTGAGCGTGCCGGCCGTGAGCGTTCCGGCGGTCTGGGCGACGGCTCCGGCCGCCGCGAGGGTGACGGCGTTGCGGCCGGCATCGAGGGCGGCCGCCAGGGTGATGGGTGCGCCGGCGGCCGTGGTGGTCACGGCGAAGTCCCCGCCGGAGGCGACGGCGCCGTCGAGGGTGAAGGAGGGCCCGTGGGCGCTGATGCGGGTCGAGGACGACGCCAGAGCGGTGTCGAGGGAGGTGAGGAGGCCCGCCCCGAACGTGGCGGCGAGGCCGGCGCGCAGGCCGCCATAGGTGGTGGCGGCGGTGATCTGCCGGCTCAGTCCGGCCGAGAGGGTGCCGAGGGAGAGGAGGGATCGGTCGAAGGAGCCGTCGTCGGTGGCGAGGAGCCCGGCGGCGGTGTCGGCGCCGGCGGGCGTCATGGTGGCGCCGATGCGGATGCCGGAGGATGGCAGGGTACCGGCCGGGAGGATCGCGTAGACGGCGCCGTTGGCACCGGCCGAGACCGTGCCGCCGAGCGGGGTGCCTGCCTGGTAGAGGCGGATCTGGGCTGCGGCGAGGGCTGCGCCGGCAGCGTCCCGCGCGGCGGCGGTGATGGCCTGGACGCCGGTGGGATAGAGGTTCCGCAGGAAAGGGTAGAGTATTGTAGGAGCCGCGCAGCAATGAATATGAACAGGATATTTATCTGAACAATATGATAAGGCATATCAACTGCAGCGTGAAGGAAGGTCTCCAAGAGATAGCGCGCCACGGCGTGAACCTATCAAAATACACTGGATGGCAAATACGATCTAGGTTGCGGTGTGATCAGCAGGGACCAACTCAGTAAAATCTGAGCGTACATGATCTCACGACGGGTGGCTTGCCGTCGTGCCGCGCGTCGGTCCGTCCCGGGCCGGTGGCGCCGAAGGCTCTCTCGGGGGCTGCCACGTGGCACTGCTCTGCCCTCAGGCGCAGCGCCGCCGCGGGTTCGCCGGCAAGGTCCGGTCCGGGGCCCCGTCGCGGGTGGGAGCGCTCGCCGAGGCGCATCCCGCCTGACCCTGCACGGCGGGCCGAGCGGCCCGCCGTCCGTGCGCCGCGGCCGCCTCGCGCAGCGCCCGATCAGGTTGCAATCGGACGCTGCCCTCGGTCATTGATTGTGCCGCCTTGTCCTCGACGAAGCAGATGCTGCTTCGTCGAACCATGCTCTAGCGCGCGCCCGGCAGGCGCTCGGCCATGGCGAGGTGCGATTCCATCGAGGGCAGCACCTGCTGGGCGTAGGTGCGCAGGGCCGGGTTCGGGCCGGACTGCAGATAGGCTTGGTGGGCCGCGATCGACATCCGGTGCGACTGGACCTGCATCCGCGCGTAGGTGCGGTCGAAGCGCGGACCGGGCGGAGTCTGGGCGAGTTCGGCCAGCATCGCCTGCTGCTCGGGGCTCAGCGGCACCACGTTGGTGGCGGCCGTCGTGGTCACGTCGCCGTCGACGAGGTCCGCCCCCGCCCGGGCGCCGCGGGCCGCCCCGGCGCCGAGCCCTTCGAGGCCCCCGACCGGGCCGCCCTGCAGCGTGCCGCTCACCGCCCCGGCCGCCGCGCCCGTGGCCGCCCCGACCGCGCCGCCGGCGATCTCGAACGGCGCCGCCACGAGGCCGCCGATGCCCGTCGCGCGGGCCACGTTCTCTCGCCCGCCGAGCAGCGCCACGTTCGCCGCGCGATGGTCGCGGATCATCTCCCGGGCGTATTCGCGCACCCGCGGGTTGCGGCTCCTGTCGAGGGCGATCTGGCTCGAGCGCACCTCGAAGGCGTTCGACATCAGCGCCATCTCGCGGAAATCGCCCATCTGGGCGAGAGCGGGCGTCGCCGCGAGGGCGGCGAGCGTCGCGAGCGCGAGCTTGGTCTTCATCGGGTCTCTCCGGTTTCTCTGCCTGGTCTCGGGACGAGGGGCGGCCGCCGCAGCGTCACGGCCCGCGCACCGCCGCGCTCGTCCGTTCGGCCCGACAACGACGCTCCTACCGCTTGGTTCCAACCCAGCGTCATGCAGCGGCGGACCAGGTTGCGCGGCGGGCCGAGCGGTCACTCCGGGAGATCGGTCCCGACCTCGACGACGCGGACTCCGTGCTCGTCGCAGAGCTCGCGCAGGGGACGCGAGGGCAGCGCGTCGGTCACGAAGACGTCGAGCTCGCCGACATGCCCGACCCGGATCGGCGCCGTGCGGTCGAGCTTCAGCTTGTCGGCAACCAGCATCACCCGCCGCGAATTGTCGATGATGGCGCGGGCGACGCGCACCTCGCGGTAGTCGAAATCGAGCAGCGCGCCGTCCTCGTCGATCGCGGAGGCGCCGATCACGGCGTAGTCGACCTTGAACTGGTTGATGAAGTCGACCGCCGCCGAGCCGATCACCGCCCCGTCCGCCCGCCGCACCGGGCCGCCCGCGACGATCAGGCTGATCCGCGGGTGCCGGTAGAGAAGCGTCGCCACGTTGAGGTTGTTCGTGATGACGAGCAGGTCCTCATGCTCGACGAGGGCGCGGGCGACCTCCTCGGTCGTCGTGCCGATGTTGATGAAGAGCGAGGCGCCGTGGGGAATGAGCCTGGCCGCGGCGAGGCCGATCGCCCGCTTCTCGGCGTGGGCGACGAGGCGGCGGGCCTCGTAGGCGACGTTCTCGACCCCGCTCGAGAGCACGGCGCCGCCGTGCACCCGCGACAGCAGGCGGCTGTCGCAGAGCTCGTTCAGGTCCTTGCGGATGGTCTGGGGGGTGACGTCGAACCGGACCGCCAGATCCTCGACGCTGACCCGGCCCTGCTGCCGGGCGATCGCCAGGATGTCGTGCTGGCGCGGAGAGAGGGTGTCGCTCAAGGGGGGTCCGGTTCACGGGGCGGGCCGCCCGCATTGTTCCGGGAAACGGAAGGGGGCGCAACGTGCGCCCGGGCGGCCGGCGGGGGCCCCGCCGTCCGGGCCGGAGCCTCAGTGCCCGTCGGCGCCGCCGCGGCGGCTCGCCTCGTAGAGGAACCAGGTGCGCTCCTCGGCCTGGTCGATCCACTCCTCGATCAGGCTCGCCGTCGCCACGTCGTTGTGCTCGTCGCAGAGGTCGTGCAGCTCGCGCATCCGCGACGTCGTCGCCTTGTTGTCGTCGCGCAGCTCGGCCAGCATGTCGAGCGGGTCGACGTAATCGGCGTTGTTGTCGACGATCCGCGCCTTCTGGGCCGCTTGGCCGAGGGAGCGCAGCGTCGTGCCGCCGATCTTGCGGGCCCGCTCGGCCACGTCGTCGGTCGCGGCGAGGATCTGGGACGCCTGCTCGTCGAGCAGCAGGTGGTAGTCGCGGAAATGCGGCCCGCTGACGTGCCAGTGGAAGTTCTTGGTCTTGAGGTAGAGGGCGAGGAAGTCCGAGAGCAGGACCGTCAGCCCCTCCGCGATCTCCCGGGAGGCCTCGGGCGAGAGGTCGGAGGGCGTGTTGAGCCGCTCGGCGGTGACGCGCACGCGCGCGTCGGAGGCAGCGGTCTTCGGCTGCGCGGCGCGGCCGATGGGCGCCGCGGCGGCCTTGGTGGAACGGGCCATTGGGAAAGTCTCCGGATCTGCGCGCCGCGAGCAGCGCGCCGTTCGCTCGCCAATTCGAGCGCGGCCGGTTGGTTCCGCAGGGGAGCCGCCGGACTTGGCCGTGCGGCATCAGGTCCGGGGCGTCGCGGCCGACCCCTGCGCGCGCGGGGCCGGACCCTGCGCGCGCGGCGCCGAACCGGGCTTCGGCGCGGCCAGGGGCGCCGGAGCTCCGGCGGGCGCGGGAGCGGCCGCGGCCCTGGCGGCGGGCCTCGGCGCGATCGCGGCCGTGGTGGCCACGTCGGGCGCCGGCTTCTCCGGGCCGGCGCCGTCGAGGTTGTAGACGTCGTCGCGGAAATGGGCCCGGCCGTCCGGGGTGGCGTAGCCCGTCAGGTACACGAAGGTCACGGGTACCGGCTTGGCGAGCTTGATGTCGCGCCGCTCGCCGGTCGCGATCCCGGTCTCGATCTCGATCGGGCCCCAGACCGTTCCGGGCCCGCCGGGACCGGGCGTCCCCTCGAGCAGCCACGCGACCAGCCCCTTCACTTCCGCCACCCGCACGCAGCCCGAGGAGTGGAACCGGATCGTGCGGGTGAACAGGCTCTTCGAGGGCGTGTCGTGCATGTAGACGGCGTGGCGGTTCGGCATGTCGATCCGCACCTGGCCGAGCGAGTTGTCGAAGCCCGGATCCTGCCGCACGGTGTAGTTCACCGCCTTCTCGGTCGACCAGTCGATCGCGGTCGGCTGCACCTCGTTGCCCTGCCCGTCCAACATCCGGATGTGCATCTTGGCGAGGTAGCCCGGGTCCTTCCGCATGTGCGGGATGATGTCCTTCTTGATCAGCGAGACCGGCACGGTCCAGGTCGGATTGAAATTGACGTTGGTGATCCGCGTCTCGACCATCGGCGAGGCGCGGTCGGGCTTGCCGACCACGGCCACGTAGCGGCGCACGACGGCGCCGCGCTCCACCGCCTCGACGGCGGCGGCCGGGATGTTGGCGACCACGTAGCGCTCGCCGAAGGGGAAGCGCGAGCCCATCAGGCGCGCCGCGGAGGCAGCGAGCTGGCGCTGGCGCACGCTGGCCGGCACGTTGAGCGCCTTGACCGTCATGGCGCCGACGAGCCCGGTCTCGGGCAGGCCGTGCCGGTGCTGGAAGCGCGTCACCGCCGCCACGAGCGCCTCGTCCATGCGGTCGGAGACCGGCGCGTCGGCCGGGAGATCCTCGGTCGCCGCGAGGCGGCGGCGCAGGGCCAGCACCCCCGGATGCCGGTCGCCGGGCTTGAGGGACAGGCTGGCGGGGACGGAGGGCCAGCCGCCGGCCTGGACGATGGCCTGGTAGCGGTCCGCCATCCGCAGCGTGTCGAGGAAGGTGGCGGGCGTGAGGGTCGGGGTCGGGTCCTGGGAGACCGGCGCGAGGACGAGCGGCGGCAATTCGCGCGAGGCGCGCCGCGGCGCCTCCCTGGCGGGCGCGGGGCTCTCCTCGGCGGCGGGCGCGGCCGGGGCGGATGCCGCGGGGGCGCCGGCGGGGCCGGGCGCCGCGACCGGGCCGGCGGGCGCGGCCGCCCTGCCCGCCTCGGGGAGCGGGGCCTTGGCGGGGTCCGGCGCGGGCGCCCCGGAGGCGGCGGACGCCTCGGCGGGCACCGGGACGGCGGCGGGGGGCACGGGCGGCGCCTGCGCGACCACCGCCCCCGCCCCGAGCAGCCAGGCCGCCGCGGCGAGCGGCAGCACGGGCCGGGCCGACCCGGACGGGGGGACAAGCTGACGACGCATGATGGCCGGCCTCGTGTGCGGACGCGGGCGGAGCATCGCCCGGCCATGGTTACGGAAACCCTGCCGCGCAGGAGCCGCCCGCGCCGCGCGCCGGTTGCGGCTGCCGGGCTCCGCCGCTCCCGGCAACGATGGGCCCAAGCTTGGTCCCGGTCCGCGGCACGGTAGCGCGGCCGCGGCAAGGTCCCTCCCCCGTCATCCGCGTCGAGGAGACCGATCTTCCGGCTGATCCGGCATCCGCGTGATCAAGGTGGATCCCGGATCGCGAGCCTGCGCGGCGCCTGTGCGCGGCGCCTGAGCGACGCCGACATCCGCATGGCCGACATCGGAGATGGCGAAGCCATCAACCGGAGGTCGGATGATGCGCCGCGACCGCACATGCGGTTCTCCTGCGCTGCTGTTCCCGCCTCGGTCAGGCCTTGGTCGGAAACTTGCCTTCTTCTCGTTCGACAGCGGGCGGCGAGAATGAGCGCCTGACGAGGACGACGGCGAGGCCGGGCCATGGGGCAGAGCGAAGTGCGGCGGCGCGTCGGAACGGCCGCGTCGGCCTGCGTGACCTTCGGGGCGGTGGCGCACCTCGCCAATTGTCTCGACGGCACCTCCGGTCTGCTCGCGGAGGGCGCGGCCGGGCTCCTGCTCCTGGCGGGCGGCGCGGCCGCCCTCGCGGCGGGGTTCGCCGGGCTGCTCGGCCGGGCGGCCCGGCGCCCGGCCCTCGGGCTCGCCGGGCTCGGGCTGGGCGCGGCCCTCGCGCTCGCCACCCAGGTCTATCCCGCCCTGTCGCGGGGCCTCGCCGAGCGCTTCGGCCCGCCCGAGGACATCCCCGACACGCTGCTCGCGCTGGGGCCGGGCGGGCGCGACGTGCGCCTCTCCGGCACGCTGACGGCCGGGGCCGGGGCGCGGCTCGCGGCCCTGCTCGCCGCCAATCCCCGGGTCGAGCGGATCCACCTCACCAGCGACGGCGGCCTCGTCGAGGAGGGGCTGGCGCTCGGGGAGGCGATCGCCGCGCGCGGCCTCGCCACCTACGTGCCGGATTACTGCGTCTCGGCCTGCACCCTCGCCTTCCTGCGCGGGCGGGAGCGCCTTCTGATGGCGGAGGCCCGCCTCGGCTTCCACTCCCCCTACGAGACCGGGATCTTCGGCGAGATCCTGGCGATCGACAGCGCGCCCGAGCGCCGGGCGTACCTGCGCACCGGCCTGTCGCCGGACTTCGTGGAGGCGGCGCTGCGCGTGGCGCCGAAGGAGGTCTGGACGCCGACGCCCGAGCGCCTGCGCGCGGCCGGAGCCGTCACGGGGATCGTCGGCGCGGACCGCCTGCCCGATTCGACCCTCGACGACGACCCGACCCTCGCGGGGGCGCGCGCCGCCGTACTGAGCGCGGTCGGGCTGATGCGCCCCCTCGCGGAGGGAGCACCCGCGCGCCTCGACGCGGTGGCGGCGCGCTACCTCGACGCCTACCGGCAGGGCCGCAGCGAGGCGCACGGGCAGGACGTGATCCGGCTCCACGCCGCCCGGCAGATCGCCGAGGTGCTGGCCGGCGCGCCCGACGCCGTGCTCCTCGATCTCGGCCGCTTCCTGCTCCGGGCCGCGCGGGCGAGCGACCCCGACGAGGCGGAGGAATGCGCGGCCCTGGTGCGGGAGGCCGACCTGGTGAGCGCCGCCGAGATCCTCGGGCGGCGCGAGCCGCGGGCGGCGGAGAGCGCCCGCGCCCTCCTGGGGCGGGCGCTGGAGGGGCGCGACGGCGCGGGCGCGATCCGCCCCCGGCGCCGCCCCCTTGCGTCCCCCGCCCGCCTCCTCGGCTGCGGCGACCTGCAGGACGCGCTCGCCCGCGACCTCGCCCAGCCCGAGGCGGCGGCGCACCTGCGGGCCCTGCTGTTCCCCGGCGCCCGCCCGCCCGGCGCGCAAGACGCGCGAGGCGCTCGCGAGGCGACGGCGCGGCCGCGGGAATAGGCCCCTGGACAAGCCGGCATCGCCCGCCAAGGATGCCCGGCCCCGGATCAGGGAGGTTCACTGCCGCATGTCCCCGCTCGACCGCATCACCGCCCACCTCGACGAACTCGTGGCGATCCGCCGCGACCTGCACGCTCACCCGGAGATCGGCTTCGAGGAGACGCGCACCAGCGCGATCGTGGCGGAGCGGCTCGAAGCCTGGGGCATCGAGGTGCATCGCGGCGTCGGCCGCACCGGGATCGTCGGGGTGCTGACCGGGCGGGGCACCTCGTCGCGCCGGATCGGATTGCGCGCCGACATGGACGCGCTCCCGATCGAGGAGGCCACGAATCTGCCCTACCGCTCGACGCGGCCCGGCACCATGCATGCCTGCGGCCACGACGGGCACACCGCGATGCTCCTCGGCGCCGCCAAGTACCTGAGCGAGACCCGCGACTTCGACGGCACGGCGGTGTTCATCTTCCAGCCCGCCGAGGAGGGCCTCGGCGGCGCCCGGGCCATGCTCGCCGACGGCCTGTTCGCGCACTTTCCCTGCGACGAGGTCTACGGCCTGCACAACCAGCCGAACGGGCGGCACGGGCAGCTGTCGATCCGGCGCGGGCCGGCCATGGCGGCGGCCGACTTCTTCGACATCCGCATCGGCGGCCGGGGCGCCCACGCGGCCCAGCCGCATCGCGGCGTCGACCCGGTGGTGATCCAGGCCGCGCTCGTCCAGGCGTTGCAGGCGGTGGTGAGCCGCAACACCGACCCGGTGCAGTCGGCCGTCCTGTCGATCACCCGCGTCCAGGCGGGAGCGGCCTACAACGTGATCCCCGAGGAGGCGCACCTCGCCGGCACGATCCGCACCTTCGACGACCGCGTCCGGGCGATGGTGGCGTCCCGCCTGCGGGAGACCTGCGCGGGCCTCGCCGCCGCGTTCGGCGCCGAGATCGCGGTCGAGATCCGGGACGTCTTCTCGGTCCTGCGCAACAGCGAGGCGCAGACCGAGGCCGCCCTCGCGGTCGCCCGCGAGCTGTTCGGGCCCGAGCGCGTGGAGGACGACCCTGACCCCAAGATGGGAAGCGAGGATTTCGCCGACATGCTGCTGGCCGTTCCGGGCGCCTATGCGTGGCTCGGGGCGAAGGCGGGTGCGGCGCTCCACAACGCCGCCTACGACTTCGACGACAGCATCATCCCGCTCGGCGCCGCCTACCTGGCCCGCCTCGTCGAGCGCCGCGCCGCCGCCGGCCTGTGACGCCGGCTCCCTGAGAGCTCGAGCGGAGCGGCCGCACGCCGTCCCGCTCCGGCTCCCGCCGCCGCATCACCGCTGCGGCCCGACCGGTGATCCCTTCGGCGACCCAACGCTCAGCGGAGCCCTCATGACCACGCCCGCCTACGACCCGAACAACGTCTTCGCCAGGATCCTGCGCGGCGAGATCCCCGCCCACCGCGTCTACGAGGACGCGCATTGCCTCGCCTTCATGGACGTGATGCCGCAAGTGGACGGGCACACCCTGGTGGTGCCCAAGGCCCCGAGCCGGGGACTCCTCGACGCGGATCCGGCCTCGCTCGGCCCGCTCTTCGCCGCCGTGCAGACGGTCGCGGCGGCGGTGAAGACCGCCTTCGCGGCGGACGGCCTGGTGGTGAGCCAGTTCAACGAGCCGGCGGGCGGTCAGACCGTGTTCCACCTCCACGTCCACATCCTGCCCCGCCACGAGGGCGTGCCGATGCGCCAGCACGCCCGCGGCATGGCGGACGGGGCCGTGCTCGCCGCCCACGCGGAGAGGATCCGGGCGGCGCTGGCGGCGCGCCCCGCCTGATCCGGGATCCGCTTGATCGAAGCCGATCCCGGATCCCAAGCCTGCGCGGTGCCTGAGCGCGGCGCCTGAGCGACGCCGACACCCGCATGGCCGAAATCGGGTATGGCGAAGCCATCAACCGGATGTCGCATGAGGCGGCGCGGCGTCCCGGCCGCGGGGCCGCGCCCTCAGCGCTTCTGGAACAGCGGCTGGGCCAGGGCCTCGGCGCGGGCCATCCACAGGTCGCGCTCGGCCCGCAGCTCGTCCGTGCGCTTGATCTCGCTCTCGACGTGGTGGCGCAGGGCGCGCAGCTCCTCGGCGATGATCGCCTGGAGCTCCTCGTAGCGGTCCGCCTCGCTCTTCAGGCGCGCCTTGAGGACCATGTTCTCGGCCATCAGGGCGGCGATGTCCTCGTCCTCCGTCGGAGCCTCGGGCGCGGGCGCGGGCGCGGGGGCCGGCGGCGTGGACACGATGCGCGGCTCCCAGGCCGCGGGGGCCTCGGTGGAGCGGCGCAGCTCGGGCTCGGCGCGCTCGGGCGCGCGGGCGGGCGCGGCCGCCCCGTCGATGCGCGAGAGGGTCGCGAGCCAATCCCGCAGCGGTCCCGCGGGCTGGCGCGCCGGGCTGGACGAGGTCTTGTAGGCGGGTTCGGACACGCCGCGTCTCCTGGAACTGATTGACGCAGAAGAGATCTCATTAAGGTTAACGGGCCGTAAATGATCCGGCCGGGGCTGGACCCGGGGCGCCGGACGCGCTACGTGCCGGCCATCCTCCTCATGACCCGTGGGACTGCGCGCGATGGTCGGGGCCGCTCGGGCGGCGTGACCGGATTCGGGCGTGACTCCGCTTCCTCGAGCGGTCCTGCCCGCGCGTCGTCACCTGGGACGTCCCTGCTTTGGCTTTTCCTCCCCTCCCCGCCCCCCTCGCCCGGGCGCTCGACGCCCGCGGCTACGACGAGCCCACTCCCGTCCAGGCCGCCGTGCTCGAGGCCGACCATGCGGGCCGCGACCTCCTGGTCTCGGCCCAGACCGGCTCGGGCAAGACCGTCGCGTACGGCCTCGCCCTGGCCGAGACCCTGCTCGGCGAGGCCGAGGCGTTCGGCGCCCCCGGCGCCCCGCTCGCCCTGGTGATCGCGCCGACCCGCGAACTCGCGCTCCAGGTGCACCGCGAACTCGCGTGGCTCTACGGGGCCGCGGGGGCGCGGGTCGTCTCCTGCGTGGGCGGGATGGACCCGCGGCGGGAGAGCCGCGCCCTGGCGGAGGGCGTGCACATCGTCGTGGGCACGCCCGGGCGCCTGCGCGACCACCTGGAGCGGCGCAATCTCGATCCGTCGCGGCTGCGCGCCGTGGTGCTCGACGAGGCCGACGAGATGCTGGACCTCGGCTTCCGCGAGGATCTCGAATTCATCCTGGGCGCGACGCCGGTCGAGCGGCGCACCCTCCTGTTCTCCGCGACCCTGCCGAAGGGCATCGTGGCGCTCGCCGAGCATTACCAGCGCGAGGCGCGCCGCATCGCGGTGGCGGGCGAGCGGCGGGGCCACGCGGACATCGAGTACCGGGCCGTGCGCATCCTGCCGCGCGAGACCGAGCTCGTCGTCGTCAACACCCTGCGCCTCGTCGAGGCGCGCACCGCCATCGTGTTCTGCAACACCCGCAACGCGGTGCGCCACCTCCAGGCGGTGCTGACCGAGCGCGGCTTCGCGGCGGTGGCGCTGTCGGGGGAACTCGGCCAGGGCGAGCGCAACGCGGCGCTCCAGGCCCTGCGGGATGGGCGCGCCCGGGTCTGCGTCGCCACCGACGTCGCGGCGCGCGGGATCGACCTGCCCGGGCTCGGCCTCGTCATCCACGCCGAGCTGCCGCACGACGCCGAGGTGCTGCAGCACCGCTCCGGCCGCACCGGCCGGGCCGGCCGCAAGGGGATCAGCGTGCTGCTGGTCCCGGGCTCGCGCCGGCGCAAGGCCGAGGAGCTGATGGCCCAGGCGGGCGTGGTGCCGGTCTGGTCGGGGCCGCCGCCGGCCGACGAGATCCGCGCCCTCGACCAGGAGCGGCTCCTGGTCGACCCGCTCCTCACCGAGGAGACGAGCGAGGAGGACCGGGCGATGGCGCAGGCGCTGCTCGCGCAGCGCTCCGCCGAGGATCTCGCGGCGGCCCTGGTGCGGGCCTACCGGGCCCGCCTGCCCGCGCCCGAGGAGGTGACGGATCCGGGCTTCGCGAGCGGGCGCCCGACCGCGGCCCGGCGCGAGGGCCCGCGGCCGGCGCTCGGCCCGAGCGTGTGGTTCCGGCTGAACGTGGGCCGGCGCGACAATGCCGACCCGCGCCGGCTGCTGCCGATGCTCTGCCGCCGCGGCGGGATCACCCGCGAGGAGGTCGGAGCGATCCGCATCTTCGATCGCGAGACCAAGTTCGAGATCCGCGGCGGCGCCGCGGCGAACTTCGCCGACAGTTTCGGGCGCAGCGGCTCGGCCGACCTGCGCGTCGAGCCCCTCGACGGCACGCCCGAACTGCCCCGCCGCCCCGCCCGGCGCCGCGGCTGAGACCCCGTTCTTCGGCGGCTTCGAAATCGCCGAAGAACCCGCACGAGACGGCTGGACAGGCGGCCTTCGCCTGACTATACCCCCGCCATCGCCGCTGCCCCGCAGCCCGGCGCGCCCAGGTAGCTCAGTTGGTAGAGCATGCGACTGAAAATCGCAGTGTCGGTGGTTCGATTCCGCCCCTGGGCACCATCTTCTCCTCAGCAATTCGGTTAAAGAGGCGATCCTAGTCCGGCTCGTACTGGGCGGAGTCGGGTCGGACCGACTCGCTGACCTTTGCGCAGAGCATCCGACTCGGGCGACCGCGCCTCATCTATACGCGGGGCGGACGCCCCGGTAGGGTGGCGCGGCCCTGTCCCGCCACGCTTCGGGCCGGCCTGCGCGCCCGCGCGTCACCCCATCGGATCAGACCCGACCATGCGGTACGGCAACATCAAGAAGATCCTGGTCACCGGCGGTGCGGGCTTCCTCGGCTCGCATCTCTGCGAGCGCCTGCTCGCCCAGGGGCACGAGGTGCTCTGCCTCGACAATTTCTTCACCGGAACCCGCGCGAATGTCCGGCACCTGCTCGACGAGCCCAATTTCGAGCTGATGCGCCACGACGTGACCTTCCCGCTCTACGTCGAGGTGGACGAGATCTACAATCTCGCCTGTCCGGCCTCGCCGGTGCACTACCAGTTCGACCCGGTCCAGACCACCAAGACGAGCGTGCACGGCGCCATCAACATGCTCGGCCTGGCCAAGCGCGTGAAGGCGAAGGTGCTGCAGGCCTCGACCTCGGAGGTCTACGGCGACCCCGAGGTGCACCCGCAGCCGGAAGAGTACTGGGGGCGTGTCAACCCGATCGGCTTCCGCTCCTGCTACGACGAGGGCAAGCGCTGCGCCGAGACGCTGTTCTTCGACTATCACCGCCAGCACAACCTCCCGATCAAGGTGGTGCGAATCTTCAATACCTACGGCCCGCGCATGCATCCGAACGACGGCCGGGTGGTGTCGAACCTGATCGTGCAGGCGCTCCGGGGCGAGGACATCACGCTCTACGGCGACGGGCTGCAGACGCGCTCCTTCTGCTACGTCGACGACCTGATCGAGGCGATGCTGCGGATGATGGCGACCGGGCCGGAGGTGACCGGGCCGATCAACATCGGCAATCCGGGGGAGTTCACCATCCGGGAACTGGCCGAGATCGTGCTCGAGGTGACCGGGTCGCGCTCGCGGCTGGTGCACCGGCCGCTGCCGCCGGACGATCCCAAGCAGCGCCGACCCGACATCGCCAAGGCCAGGCGCATCCTGAACTGGGAGCCGCAGGTGGACCTGCGCGCCGGCATCGCGCGCACCGTGGCGTATTTCGACGCGTTCCTGAGCGAGCAGGCGCGGATCTCCGCGGAGTGACGCCGCCGGGCGCCGCGCCGGCGGCGTCCCACCGTGATCCCCGGCCCACCGGGACGGGATCGCGGCGCCCGGACTGCCCCTCGTTCGGGATGGTCCCGCTCGCGGCGACCGTGACCGGGATGCCCGGACAGCTCACCAGGGTGACGAGCGGTCGCCCGGTGTGGGTCGCCGAGATCGTCACCCGCCAGAGCTCGGACCCACCGACGATCCGACGTCATGGCGCGTGGGGCTCTGACGTGGACGATTCCTGGAATACCGATCGATAGGCCTTAGCCGCGGCATGCGGCTAGACTTGGCCCAGCTCGCGACCGCTCGGGCAGGACGGCGGCACCGCATCGCCCCGCGGCGGCCTCGCGGCAGGCGCGGCCGCGCCGCCTCGACCCGCGCATCGCCGATCCCCGGGCCGACCTCGTCGCGCGGTGCGCCCCCGTGGGACCGCTTTGCCCCGCCTCACCCGGCCGAGCCGGCGAGCGCGATGCCGGTGAGCAGGATGACCAGCATGGTCGAGTAGGCCAGGACGCGCATCATGGTCGACCTCCCTATCGGGAACCGCGCGATTATCGCACGGGGCGCGCCGGCCCGGAAGAAAATGGTAGCGCCGCCAGGAGCTTGGCTACGTGTCCGACGGCCGCCGCCCGTCGCGGGAATCCGGGTCCGGGACGCCCGCTCGCGCTCACCGGACCGGGTGCGCTCGGAAGGCCGCCGACAGTCCCAGCAGGGCGGCCGTCCGCTCCACCCAGCCCTTGCGCAGCGCGATGGCGTGGATCTCGGGGGCCCGCAGCACCTTGTAGCCGCACTCGATCTCGAACGAGGCGAGGAGGTCGCCCATCGGGCCGTTGACGAGCGCGAGGGTCTGCCAGACGCAGGTCTCCAGGGTCCCGCCGCGCGCGTCCCGCAGCCTGCCGCCCATGTACCACGCCCTCAGGATGGCGGGGCGCTCGAGATACAGGTCGAACTCCATCGCTCCATCCCCCTCCGCGCGGGCCCGCCCGCGCTTCCGCCGCGGATCATTGCACACGAGGAGGTCGGACGCGACTGCCTGTCGGGCGATCGGAACGGGGCCGTCCCCTGCCGAGTGCGGCCGGCTCCGCCCGCACCGGGAATTCGCCGTCATCCTCCGGCAAGCCTCGCGCCCGACCTTCCCGCGCCGACAGAATTCATGACCGCTGCCCCTTCCTCCGACACCCTGACGGCGCTCCGGCGCGGCGACCTCGATGGCGCGACGGTGCTGCGCCTCGGCGGCGGCCTCTCCGCCGTCCCGGACGAGATCTTCGGCCTCGCCGACACCCTGGAGGTGCTCGACCTCGGCGGGAACGCCCTGACCAGCCTGCCCGACGGCATGGGGCGCCTGCGCAAGCTGCGGGTGCTGTTCTGCTCGGGCAACCGGTTCGAGCGGCTGCCGCCCAGCCTCGGCGACTGCCCTTCCCTGAGCCAGGTCGGCTTCCGCGCCTGCGGGCTGCGCGAGGTGCCGGGCGAGGCGCTGCCGCCCCGGCTGCGCTGGCTCATTCTCACGGACAACCGCCTCGGCGCGCTGCCCGCGGCGCTCGGCGAGCGTCCCGCGCTGCAGAAGCTGATGCTGGCGGGCAACCGGCTGCGCAGCCTGCCGGAGACGCTCGCCGGGGCCGAGTCTCTCGAACTCCTCCGGCTCGCGGCGAACCGCTTCGAGGCGCTGCCGCCCTGGCTCACCGCCCTGCCCCGCCTCGCCTGGCTGGCGTGGTCGGGCAATCCCTGCGAGCCCGTGGCCGGGGCGGCGCGCGTGCCCCGGGTGCCGTGGTCGGCCCTCGCCTGCGAGGCGCGGCTGGGCGAGGGCGCCTCCGGCGTGGTCCACCGCGCCCTCTGGCGCAGGGCCGCGGGCGCGCCGGGGGAGCCGGTCGCGCTCAAGCTGTTCAAGGGCGCGATGACGAGCGACGGCCTGCCCGAGCGCGAGATGGCGGCCTGCCTCGCGGCGGGCGCGCATCCCCACCTGACCGGGGCCCTCGGCCGGCTCGACGGCCACCCGGAGGGCGCGCAGGGGCTCCTGCTGCGGCTGCTGCCGCCGGAATGGCGCGTCCTCGCCGGCCCGCCGAGCCCGGAGAGCTGCAGCCGCGACGTCTACGCCCCGGACCTGCGCCTGACCGGGCCGGCGGCGCGGCGCCTCGCGCGCGGGATCGCGGCCGCCGCGTCCCACCTGCACGCGGGCGGGCTCATGCACGGCGACCTCTACGCCCACAACGTGATCTGGGACGGGGCGCGGGGCGAGGCGGTGCTGAGCGATTTCGGCGCCGCCTCGGTGCTGCCGGCCGGCGCGGCGGGGGCCGCGCTCGCGCGGGTGGAGGTGCGGGCCTGGGGCATCCTCCTCGACGAACTCCTCGCCCGGATGCCGGCCGCCGAGGTCCCGCCCGCGCTCGCCGCCCTGGCGGGGGCCTGCACGGGCCCGGATGCGGCGGGGCGGCCGTCCATGGCCGAGGCGCTCGCGGCGCTCGACGCGGAGGCCCGGTGACCGGCGCGGTGCAACCCGGCGCCCCGTCCCGCGATGAGGAGGAGACGGAACCGGGAGACATCGCATGATCCGCCACGTCGCGAGGCTCGCGGCCGCCCTGACCATCGCCGCCAGCGCGGCGAGCGCCGCGGTGGCCGCCCCGCGGAAGGCCGCCGTATTCGATTTCCAGTTCGGCAATCTTGGCGCCTCGCCGCCGACCGAGGCGGATCTCGGGCGGCTCGGCCGCCTCACCGAGCAGTTGCGCGCCGCGCTCCAGGACAGCGGACGCTACGCGCCCGTGCCCCTCGCGGCCGTGGCGCAGGAGGCCGCCAAGAGCGACCTGCGCCACTGCAACGGCTGCGCCGAGGACCTCGCCCGCAAGGCCGGGGCCGAGGTGGCGATCACCGGCGAGGTCCAGAAGGTCTCCAACCTGATCCTGAACATCAACGTCTACGTGAAGGACGTGGATTCGGCCGCGCCCGAGCGGGGCTACAGCGTGGACATCCGGGGCGACACCGACGAATCCTTCGAGCGCGGTCTGCGCTACCTGATCAGGAACAAGCTGCTGGCGCAGTAGCCCCGGCGCCGGGGCCTGCGCGGCGCGCTCCCGCCCTCCACGACAAGAGGCCGCCCCGAGGGGCGGCCCGAAGTCTGGGAGGATGAAGAACGTCCAACGCTGGACGGGACGACCCTGCCACCGGCGCCCCCCGGCGTCCGTGCGCGCGCGCACGGATTGATCAACCACCGATCGAGATCACCCCGGACGAGCGCGTTGCCGCCGGCAATCTTCTGGCTACGCTATCCCCTCCGATCCAGAGGAGCCGGTATGACATCCTTTGATTTCGTGTCATGGCTCGAGGTTGTGCGTAAGCTCCATGGCTGGGACAAGGATACCGCCCTGGCCGAACTGGGCGTGGACCCGAGGGCCGCCGAGAACTGGACGCGCCCCTACAGCCGCGGCCCGGGATTGACCGTCGCGCTCGCCTGCGCGGCGCTCGCCCGGCGCAACCCGCTGAAGCCCTGGAGCGCGGCGGACGAATAGCCTTGCGCGGGACATCGCCGCGGCCAGATTCCGACCCGGGTCTCGCCGCCGAAGGACGCAATGCCGCCCGGGGGATGGGGCCGGCAAGACTGCGCAGACGCTGCGTCAGACCGCGAATGCACACTTGGGATATCAAGCTTGACAGTCTAAACCGATCCACGTTGAAGAGCGGAGGCCAATATCATGGACGCGCAGCAGCAGGAAGCGATTGCGACGCGGTTCAACACTGATGAAAGATTTCGTCACGCGATGTTGGCCGACCCGAACCAAGTCATCAAGACCGAGTTCGGGATCGACCTCCCGTTCTCGCTGACAGTCGAAGCGAGCCAGAACGGATACCGGTTCCTGCCCGTGGAGGCCGCCGGCGAGGCGATCGACGAGGCGCAGCTCGACGCGGTGGTCGGCGGCGCGGGACTGAATCTCAGCTGGGGATCGATCTCAAGCTGGTTCTCGAACACGTTCTTCCGCGGCGGCGCGAGGCTAATCTCCGAGCACGGGGCCGGCATCGTGGCCGGGAACACCAGCCGCATCGTCGCCCCGAACACGAGCCGCTGAGGATTCCCCGCCCTCAGCGCCCGACCGCGTAGGCCTGCATCAGCCGGGGCGTCGCGGCGGCCACGATGAAGCCGTCGCGCAGCCCGGCCGCGCAGACGCGGCCCAGCGACCAGGGCGGCTCGACGCGCAGATCGTGCCCGCGCCGGCCCAGTTCGGCGATGACCTCCGGCCCGAGCCGCTCCTCGACGAGGAGCCGGCCCGGCTCGAACAGGCGCGGATAGAAGCTCTGCGGGACGTGCCTGCTCGTGAAGAGCGGGAGGTCGATCGCCGCCTGCAGGTCGAGGCCGTGGTGCAGGTGGCGCAGCAGCACGGCCAGGGTCCACTGGTCCTGCTGGTCGCCCCCGGGCGTGCCCATCGCCAGGTACCCGGCCCCGTCGCGGGTGACGAGGGTCGGGGTCAGCGTGGTGCGCGGGCGCGCGCCGGGGCGCAGGGTCGAGGGATGGCCCGGCTCGAGCCAGCACATCTGGCCGCGCGTGGTGATCGAGAAGCCCAGGCCCGGCACGGTGGGCGAGCTCTGCAGCCAGCCCCCGGACGGCGTCGCCGAGACCATGTTGCCGTGCCGGTCGACCACGTCGACGTGGACCGTGTCGCCCCACTCCACCGGCAGGGGCGCGAAGGTCGGCTCGCCGTGGCCGATCCCGACCGGGATCTCGCGCCCGGCCATGGCGAGCACGCGGGCGATCCGCTCCCGCGCGCCGGGCAGGTCCCCCGGCAGGAGCTCCGCCGAGGCCCGGTCGGTCACCAGCCGGCGGCGCGCATCCGCGTAGGAATCCGACAGCAGCGTCGCGAGCGGCACCTCGACGAAGTCCGGGTCGCCGTAGAACGCCTCGCGGTCCGCGTAGGCGAGCTTCATGCACTCGACGAGCGTGTGGACGAAGTCGGGTCCGGCCGGGTCCATCGCGCCGAGGTCGAATCCCTCCAGCAGCGCCAGGCTCTCGAGCAGGGCCGGTCCCTGGCCCCAGGGCCCGGTCTTGTGCACCGTGACGCCGTGATAGGCGCGCGAGACGGTCGGCTCCCGCCGGGCCGCGAAGCCGGCGAGATCCTCGGCCGCGAGGAGGCCGCGATGGCGCCGACCGCTCGAATCGACGAGCTCGGCCGTGCGGTAGAAGCGGTCCACGGCCTCGGCCACGAAGCCGCGGTAGAAGGCGTCGCGGGCCGCCTCGATCTGCCGCTCGCGGCCGCCGCCCGCCGCCTCCGCCTCGGCGACGATCCGCCGGTAGGTCGCCGCGATGTCGGGCGAGCGGAGCCGGGTGCGGGGGCGCGGCACCGCCCCGCCCGGCAGCCAGGCCGCCGCCGAGCTCGGCCACTCGGTGGCGAACAGGGTCTCGGCCGCCAGGATCGAGGAGGCGACCCGCGGCAGGACCGGGAAGCCGCTCTCCGCGTAGCCGATCGCCGCCTCCAGCACCGCGCCCACGCCCCAGGTGCCGTAGTCGCGCAGCAGCAGCATCCAGGCGTCGAAGGCGCCCGGCACCACGGCCGGCAGGAGTCCGGTTCCCGGCACCTGCGACAGGCCGAGCGCGGCGAAGCGCGCGGGCGTCGCGGCCTGCGGGAACCCGCCCTGGCCGCAGATCACGACCGGCTCGGAGCCCGCCGGCTTCAGGATGATCGGCACCTCGCCGCCCGGCCCGTTCAGGTGGGGCTCGACGATCTGGAGCACGAAGCCGCAGGCCGCGACGGCGTCGAAGGCGTTGCCGCCCCGCTCCAGCACCGACATGCCGACGGCGCTCGCGATCCAGTGCGTGCTCGCGACGGCCCCGAAGGTGCCGCGCAGTTCCGGGCGGGTGGTGAACATGGGGCTCCGGGGCGTGGGCGGGTTCGATCGGGTCGAGCGGCGAGAATAGACCGGGGCGGGCGCCGGAGCCTCGGCGCGGGCGCAGGGCTGCCGCACCGCCGGCGCGCTCCTCGGGCCGCGGCCGGGGCTCTAAGGTTGCGCGCAGCAGGAGGCAGCATGTCCGCATCGACCGAGGCCGACGAGGCCGGCTCGTCCGCGTGGCGCGTCGCGCCGGGCGCCTACCTGGAGGCGCGCCCGCCCTGCTTCGCGCAGCCGGCGGCGCCGGAATCCTGCTACGTGACCATGCGCGACGGCTGCCGCCTCGCCCTCGACCTGCACCTGCCGCGGCCGCTCGACGGCGGGAGCGCGCCCGGATCCTTCCCGACCATCCTGCTCTTCACCCCCTATTACCGCCGCTTCAAGCTCCGGCCCGGGGCGCGCGGCGAGGCGAACCCGAATTCGGGCAAGTTCCGCGACCTGTTCGTGCCGCGCGGCTACGCGGTCGTGATCGTGGACGTGCGCGGGACGGGCGCGAGCTTCGGCACCCGCGACAGCTTCCGCTCGCCGAAGGAGCGGGAGGACAGCCGCGAGATCACCGACTGGGTGGTGGCGCAGCCCTGGTCGAACGGCCGCGTCGGCGCCACCGGCGTGTCCTATCTGGGCGCGGCGGCGGATTTCCTCGCCAGCACCGGCCACCCGGCGGTCAAGGCGATCGCGCCGCTCTTCTCGGTCTGGGACACCTACAGCGACAATTACTTCCCGGGCGGGATCGCCCTCAAGGAGCTGACGCGGGTCTACGACGAGCTGATGGTCGGGCTCGACCACGACCGGCGCGACCTGCTGAAGAATTTCGTCTACTACGCGAACCCGGACTTCGCCGGGCCGCAGCCGGTCGACGAGGATCCGGACGGGATCCTGCTCGCCCAGGCGATCCGTGAGCATCTCGGCAATTTCCGCCAGACCGAGTTCATGCCGGAATTCCGGTTCCGCGAGGAGCCCCTGCCCTACGATCCGGGCTTCAGCTCGGCCTCGTTCAGCCCCTACGCGGTCTCGGACCGCATCCGGCCGGACGTGGCCGTCCTGTCGGTCTCCGGCTGGATGGACGGGGCCGGCTACATGAACGGGGCGGTCTCCCGCTTCCTCACCCTCGACCGCAACCCGCGCCACCTGCTGCTCGGGCCCTGGGACCACGGCGCGCGCATCGACGTCTCGCCCTGGCGCAGGAGCCAGGAGGCGCGCTTCCCGTATCTCGGCGAGGTGCTGCGCTTCTTCGACCACTACCTCGCGGAGCGCGACACCGGCCTCGCGGCCGAGGCGCCGGTGCACGTCTACGCGATGCACGCGGAGGCGTGGCGGGAGGCCGCGTCCTGGCCGCCGGTCGCGGAGACGACCGACCTCCATCTCGGGGCGGAGGCGCGCCTGCTCGCCGAACCCGGCGCGTCGGGCGCGGCCGAGCACCGGGTCGATTTCGCGGCGGGCACCGGCCGGGGCACCCGCTACGAGCGCATCGCCGGCATCAACAGCACGGAGTACTACGCGGACTGGGCCGGCCGCACGGACCGGATGCTGAGCTTCACCTCCGCCCCGCTCGCGGCCGACCGCGAGCTGATCGGCCACGCGCTCGCGGATCTCTGGCTGTCGAGTTCGGAGCCCGATGCCGGGCTGTTCGTCTACCTGACGGAGATCGAGGCGGACGGGGCCGAGCGCTACGTCACCGAGGGGCTGCTGCGGGCCCTCCACCGGGCGGAGGCCCCGGCGCCGGAGCGCTACCGGACCACGTGGCCGTTCCGGACCTTCCGCCGCGCGCAGGCGGCGCCGCTGGTCCCGGGCCGGGTCGAGCGCATCCGCATCCCGCTCCTGCCGACGGCCTGGCGCTTCGCGGCCGGCAGCCGCATCCGCGTCTCGCTGGCGGGGGCCGATGCGGACCATTGCGGGCAGATCCCGCACGGCCGCCCGCCGCTCCTGCGCGTCCATTTCGGCGCGGACGCGCCCTCGCGGATCGCGCTGCCCCTCGCCCGGGCCTGAGCCTCCGGGCGCCCGCGCCCTCAGCGCGCGAGCGCGTCCTTCACGAAGCGGCCGCCGATCATGATCGCCGGCATGTGCCGGCCCTGGCCGGTGAGGAGCGAGAGGTCGGCGAGGGGATCGCCGTCCACCACGATCAGGTCCGCGTGCGCCCCCGGCGCCACGACGCCGAGCTTGCCCTCCTGGCGCACCACCTTGGCGGCGTTGACCGTCGCCGAGCGGATCACCTCGATCGCCGGCAGGCAGCGGCCGCGGATCACGAATTCCTCCGACTGGTGCCGGTGCATCTCGCCGAGGAGATCGGTGCCGTAGGCCATCATCACCCCGGCCTCGCGCAGGGTCTCCAGGGCGGCGAGGCCGGCCTCGCGCACGTCCTCGATCTTGGCCACCGAGGCCGGCGGCAGGCCGAGCGCCGCGCCCTCCTTGGCGAGCGCGTCGAAGGTCACGTTGGTCGGGACCACGAAGGCGCCCGCCTCGCGGATCAGCCGCGCGGTCGCGGGCGTCACGAGGTTGCCGTGCTCCACCGAGAGCACGCCGCATTCGACGGCCCGCCGGATCGCCTCGTCCGTGTAGAGGTGCCCCGCCACGTAGGTCTGGGCGTTGCGCGCCTCCTCGACGATGGCGCGGATCTCCTCGACCGAGTAGCCCAGGAAGGCGATGGGGTCGGTCGGCGAGGAGACGCCGCCATTCGCCATGATCTTGATGAAGTCGGCGCCGGCCTTGATCTCCTCGCGGGCGACCCGGCGCACGGCGTCGACCCCGTCGCAGACCCGCCCCATCGCGCCGAGCTTGGTGGCGTAGTGGGAGACGTCGCGGGCGTGGAAGCGGCCGCGGTAATCGGTGTGGCCGCCCGTCTGCGACAGGGCCTTGCCGCAGATCACCAGCCGCGGCCCCGCGATCAGCCCCTCGCGCACCGCCAGCGCCAGCCCGTGATCGGCGCCGCCGAGGTCGCGCACCGTCGTGAAGCCGCGCATCAGCATGCCGTGCATGATCCGCGCCGCCCGCAGGGCGACGAGCGAATCCGGCAGGTCGGCATTGGCCCCGAGATCCGGGATCGTCGCGATCACGTGGACGTGGCAGTCGATCAGGCCGGGCATCAGCGTGCGCCCGGCGAGATCGACCACCCGGGCCGCTTCGGCCGTCAGGGGACGGTCGGACACCTCGCGGATCGTGCCGCCCTCGACCAGCACGTCGTGGCCGTCGAGGGCCGTATCGTGGCGGCCGTCGAGGACGCGCGCGTTGCGGAAGAGGACGAGGTCGGGGCTCATGAGCTGGTCCCTCTCGGGCTGGACCCTGTGCGGGTGGGGGCGGGGCGGCGAGGCCCTCAGGCGGCGTTCCGGCTCCGCCAGGCGTCGAGCCAGCCGAGCACGGTGGCGAGGTCGCTGACGTCGACGTAGCGCCGGCCGAGGTCGCGCAGGTTGTCGCGGTGCGGCCCCTCCTCGATGTCGCCGACGCAATCCTCCGGCACGATCGTCCGGTAGCGGTAGCTGAAGCTGTCGATCGCGCTCGCCCGGATGCAGCCGCTCGTGTTGCAGCCCGTCACGATCACGGTGTCGACCCGCTCCTTGGTGAAGTAGTCGGAGACGCCGGTGTTGAAGAAGATCGACGGGCCCTTCTTGGTGACCATCAGGTCGTAATCGGGCCGGTAGATGCGCGGGTCGAGGGCGACGCTCGGGTGGTCGTGCAGGAACGTGTCGCGCACGGCGGTGATCTTCCAGTACGGCATCTCGCGCTGATTGAGATAGGCGGTGTTGCAGACCGCGACCGGCACGTTCGCGCGCCGGGCGGCGTCGAGGAGCCGCGCGGTGTTCTCGACCGCGCGGGCCACCAGGGGGGCGCCGCCGAGCGGGTATCGCGGATCCGTGAAGCCGACCTGGAAGTCCACCACCACGATCCCGGGCTTCGCGCCGAATCCGACCGGGATCTCGCCGTAGCTGCGGTTCGCGTAATCGTCCATCGCGCCCTCCGGGGTCGTCGTTCCGCCGCGGGCAGACTGGACAGAGCGAAAAAAACAGGCAAGCTTGTTTTTTTAGCGGGCGCCTCCGGCGCGCAACCGGGCGGGGAGAGTCGGTGTCGCGGACGGAACGCCAGCAGCAGGCGCGGAGCGTCGCCACCCGCGAGCGGCTGGTGCGCGCGGCCCTCGATGAGATCTTCGAGGTCGGCTACCACGCGGCCACGACCCAGCAGATCGCCGAGCGCGCCCGGGTCTCGCGCGGGGCCCTGCTCCACCATTTCCCGACCCGGGCCGACATCATCCTGGCCGCCATGGAGGTGCTGCTCGCGGACGGCACGGCGGAGATCAAGGCGGTCTCGGCGGATGTGCGCAGCGGGGCGCTGCCGCTCGCCGACTTCGTCGAGTTCCTCTGGCAGCTGTTCTCGGGCCGCTTCTTCTACCTGTCGATGGAGATGATCACCGAGGCGCGCCACGATCCGGCCCTGCGCCGGGGCCTGATCCCGGTCGTGCAGCGCTTCCACGCCGCCCTCGACGCGATCTGGGTCGAGTTCTGCGACGGGGAGCGGCGGCCGCCCCGGGAGGCGCGGATCATCCTCAACCTCACCGTCAACCTCGTGCGCGGCATGGGCGTGCAGACGGTGCTCCGTCCCGAGCCGGACTATTACCGCGACATGATCGAGGCCTGGAAATCCCTGCTGCCGCAGCTGATCGCCGGCCCGGCGGGCGACGCCGCCTTCGCGGGCCCGCGCTTTCGCGCCGCGGGCCGGGAGGCTGTATCATGAGCCGGCGCGTCGGTCCGAGGCTCACCGGCCCGCGTGGCACCCGTCTTGCGGAACCGGTGGCGTCCCCATGAGCGTCGCATCCCTTTCCCCCGCCTCCGCCCCGGCCCTCGCCGCGAGGCCCGGCCTCTCGGTCCGGCTCGGCCGGGCGGCCTTCCTGGCCGCCGTCATCCTGGCCTACGCGGTCATCTTCGCGCCGATCGCCATGGTGATCGCGATCTCGTTCTTCGACCAGGAGATCGTCACCTTCCCGCCCGACGCCCTGACCCTGCGCTGGTACGTCAACGCCTGGGCCCAGCGCGACTTCGCGCGCGGCTTCGCGACCTCGCTGGAGATCGCGCTCGCCGCGACGGCGATCGGCGTGCCGCTGGGCACCGCCGCCGCGCTGGCGCTGGTGCGGGGCAGGATCCCGGGGCGCGGCCTGATCAACACCTTCCTGCTCGCGCCGCTCGCGGTGCCGGCGATCGTGGCGGGCTCGGCCCTCTACATGTTCTACCTGCGGGCCGAGGACTGGCTCGACATGGACATCAAGGCCACGTTCGGCGGCCTGGTGGCGGCCAACGTGCTGATCACCATCCCGTGGACGGTGCGCCTCGTCGGCGCGAGCCTCGCCGGCCTCGACCGGGCGGCCGAGGAGGCGGCGGCGAATCTCGGCGCCCGGCCGCTCACGGTGTTCCGCCGCATCACCCTGCCGATGCTGCGGCCCGGCATCGTGGCCGCCTCCCTGTTCTCCTTCGTGGCGAGTTTCGAGAATCTCGAACTCAACCTGCTCCTCGTCGGGCCGGGCCGCACCACCCTGCCGGTCGCGATGCTGAGCTACCTGGAATTCCGCATGGACCCGACGCTGGCCGCGGTCGCGACCGCGCAGATCGCCATGGTGACGATCCTGATGCTGGTCACCGACCGCTTCGTGAAGCTCTCCCGGGTGGTGTGATGGGCACGCTCCTCCTCGACGGCGTCTCGAAGCGCTACGGCGACGCGACGGCGGTCGCGCGCGTCGACCTCGACGTCCGCCAGGGCGAACTCGTCGCCCTGCTGGGGCCGTCGGGCTGCGGCAAGACCACCACCCTGCGCATGGTCGCGGGCTTCGTCGAGCCGAGCGGGGGCCGGGTGCTGATCGGCGGGCGCGACGTGACCCGGCTGCCGCCCTACGCCCGGGACACCGGGATGGTGTTCCAGTCCTACGCGCTCTTCCCGCACATGAGCGTCGCCGACAATGTCGGCTTCGGGCTGGAGATGCGGAAGGTCGGGCGGGCCGAGCGCGACCGGCGCGTCGCCGAGGCCCTGCGCCTCGTGCGGCTCGACGCGCTGGCCGACCGGCTGCCGCGCCAGCTCTCGGGCGGGCAGCAGCAGCGGGTCGCCCTCGCCCGCGCCCTGGTGGTCAGCCCGGCGGTGTTCCTGCTCGACGAGCCGCTCTCGAACCTCGACGCCAAGCTGCGCGCCGAGGTCGGGCTCGAGATCCGCGACCTGCAGCGGCGGCTCGGCCTCACCACCCTGATGGTGACCCACGACCAGGACGAGGCGCTCGCCATGGCCGACCGGCTCGTCGTCATGGAGCACGGCCGCGTCCTGCAGGTCGGCAGCGCCGAGGATCTCTACGAGCGCCCGGCCAACACCTTCGTGGCCGGGTTCGTCGGGCGCTGCAACCTGCTCGCGGGCGAGCGCGAGGGCGCGGACCTGTTCCGGCTGCGCAGCGGCGCCGCCGTGCCCTGCGCGCCGGACGGCGGCGCCCGCGCCGGCATGCTGGCGATCCGGCCCGAGCGGGTGACCGTCTCGCCGGGCTCGGGCGAGGCCGGCTCCGCCGCCACGCTGAAGGCCCTGACCTACCTGGGCGCGCGCACGGAGTACCACCTCGACCTCGCCGGCGAGGCGATCGTCGCCGTCACGCCCACGCCCCTCCCGGCGGATCCGCGCCGCCGCCTCGCGGCGGGCGACCCCGTCCGCATCACCTGGTCCGCCGACGCCGCCCGCGTCATCCCGCTCGACAGCGCAGGAGCCCCCGCCCGATGATCACCCGTCGCACCATCCTCGCCGGAGGCGCCGCCCTCGCGCTCGCCGGCACCCGCGCCCGGCCCGCCCTCGCCGAGACCTCCTCGATCGTGGTCGGCACCTGGGGCGGCGATTACGGCGCGCTGCTGCAGCAGAACATCGACATCCCGCTCGTCAAGCCGCTCGGGATCGAGGTCTCGCAGGACATCGCCAACAACGATCCGCGCCGCACCAAGCTGATCTCGGAGAAGACCAGCCGGCGCGGCAGCATGGACGTCGCCTGCATCAACGATATCGACAGCTACGTGCTCAGCCAGCTCGGGGTGCTGGAGATGGTGCCGGCCAGCGCGGTGCCGCGCCTGTCGGCGGTGCTGGACGTCTTCCGCAAGCCGCATTCGATCCCGCATATCTACTCGGCGCTCGTGGTGCTCTACAACCCGAGCAAGGTCAGCGCGCCGCCGAAGAGCTATGCCGACCTGTTCGACCCGAAGTACAAGGGGCGGGTCGGCTTCTCGGACATCCTCTACAGCTACAACATGGCCGGCGCCAATATCGGGGCGGGCGGCACCATGGGCGACTTCGCCAAGGGCAAGGCGGCGCTGTTGGACCTCAGGAAGCTCGACCCCAAGGTCTACCCGTCGAACGAGGCCCTGGCGGCGGCGCTGAAATCCGAGGAGGTCTGGCTCGCGCCGATGTGGCTGGCGCGCGGCTTCATGTGGAAGCAGGCCGGCATCCCGGTCGAGATGGCGGTGCCCGAGGAGGGCGCGGTGCCGATCCTGTTCGAGGCCGGCGTGCCCAAGAACTCGCGCGCCAAGGACGGGGCCTTCAAGTACCTGAACGCCATGCTCGACCCGCAGGCGCAGGTCGCCTTCGCGGCCAAGATGGGCTACGTGCCGACCGTGAAGGACGCCAAGCTGCCGGAGGATCTCGCCCGGCAGATCAGCCTGACCGAGGCCCAGCAGGCCAAGCTCCACCCCCTCGACTACGCCTACATGCAGCAGCAGCAGGCCGCCTTCACCGACTTCTGGAACAAGGAGTTCAAGGCCTGATCGGCCGGCTCCGCCATGATCGCCCTCATCCTGCCGGCCGTGCTGGTCGTCGGCGCCCTGCTGATCGGGCCGATGGTGCTGCTCGCCCGCATCTCGCTCAACCAGTACAGCCCGACCCAGCTGATGATCGAGGCGACGACGGCGCAGAACTACCTCAACGCCGTCGCCGACCCGTATTACCGCGGCGTGATGGCGACGACCCTGGTCATGGCCTTCACCTGCACGGCGGTGACGCTGGCGCTCGGCTTCCCGGCCGCCTACCGGCTCGCCCGGATGGAGAGCCGCTGGAAGAGCCTCGTCACGGTGCTGACGCTGATCCCGCTCCTCGTCGGCAACGTGGTGCGGGCGGCGGGCTGGATGGGGCTGCTGGGCCAGGACGGGCTGATCAATGCGGGGCTCCAGGGCCTGCGGCTGACCGCGGAGCCGCTCCGGCTGATCTACACGCCCGGGGCGGTGGCGGTCGGGACGATCGCGGTCGTGCTGCCCTACATGATCCTGACCCTGGCCTCGGTGATCGAGAGCATCCCGCGCGCGGTCGAGGAGGCGGCGGCGAATCTGGGCGCGGGCGCGCTCACGGTGTTCCGCCGCGTCGTGTGGCCGCTCGCGCTGCCCGGCACGGTGGCGGGCTGCGTCCTGGTCTTCATCCTGTGCATGAACACCTACGCGACCGCCGTGCTGCTCGGCGGCTCGCAGTTCAAGATGATGGCGCCCGCCGTCTACGACCAGTTCTCGAAGGGCATGAACTGGCCGTTCGGCGCCGCCCTCGCCTTCATCCTCCTCGCCGCGACCCTGATCCTGACGGTGCTCGGCACCGCCCTCCTCGGCCGCCGCTACGCCCGCTGACTCGACTGGAGTAGACCCGATGACCGACGCGGCGATCCCGGCCGGCACCCTGCCCGGCAACGAACTGGCGGCCGAGCGGGCGAGGGCGGGCCAGCCGCCGCTGGTCCCGGCGACCGCGCGCGACCGCGGGATCGGGCCGCATCGGCGGCTCGTCCTGCGCGGCGCGACCGTGATCGACGGCACCGGCGCCCCGCCGATCGGCCCGACCGACATCGTGGTCGAGAACGGCCGCATCACGCTCCTCAAGAAGGTGACGGGCAACCTCGCCACCAGCGCGAACCGGCCCGCCCCGGGCGACCACGAGATCGATTGCCGCGGCAAGTGGGTGACGCCCGGCTTCGTGGATTGCCACGCCCATGCGGGCGTCGCCTACCACGCGGCCAACGGCTGGGTGCCGCCGGTCGAGTACGTCTACAAGCTCTGGCTCGCCCACGGCGTCACCACGGTGCGCGAGATGGGCTCGTTCAACGGCCTCGACTGGATGCTCGACCAGAAGCGGCGCTCGGCCGAGAACACGATCGCGGCGCCGCGGCTCCTCGCCTACAGCTACTTCCCGGCCGTCAACGACATGCTGAAGCTGGTCCACACGCCCGAGGAGGGGCGGGCCTGGCTGCGCAGGCTGAAGGAGCGGGGGGCCGACGGGGTCAAGTTCTTCGGGGCGCCGCCCGCCATCATGGAGGCGGCCCTCGACGAGTGCCGCCAGCTCGGCCTGCGCGCGGGCTGTCACCACGCCCAGATGGCGGTGACGCGCATGAACGCGCTCACCACCGCCAAGTGGGGCCTCACCAGCGCCGAGCATTACTACGGCCTGCCCGAGGCCCTGTTCGAGGACAGGGTGGTCCAGAACTTCCCGCTCGACTACGATTACAATGACGAGTATTTCCGTTTCTCGGTCTCCGGCCAGATGTTCAGGCAGGGTGCGGAGCCCGGATCCAGGAAGTGGAACGAGGTGCTGGAGCAGTTCCTCGAACTCGGTTTCACCTTCGTGCCGACCTTCACCATCTACGACGCCAACCGCGACCTGATGCGGGCGCGCCAAGCCGATTGGCACAAGGAGTACACCTGGAAGTCCATGTGGGACTACTTCACGCCGCAGCGCGGCGGTCACGGCTCCTACTGGTATCGCTGGTCCACCCAGAACGAGATCGAGTGGAAGGAGAACTATCGGCTCTGGATGGCCTTCATCAACGAGTACAAGAACCGCGGCGGCCGGGTCTGCGCCGGTTCGGATTCGGGCTTCATCTATCAGATCTTCGGGTTCGGCTATATCCGCGAGCTGGAGCTGCTGCAGGAGGCGGGGTTCCACCCGCTGGAGGTGATCCGCGCGGCGACCTCGCAGGGGGCGGCCCTGTGCGGGCTGGAGGACGAGATCGGCACCGTGGAGGTGGGCAAGCGGGCCGACCTGCTCGTGCACGACCACAACCCGCTCACCGACTTCAAGCTCCTGTACGGGACCGGCGCGCTGCGCCTCGACGAGGCGACCAACGGCGCCACCTGGCACCGCGGGCTCGCCAAGACGATCAAGGACGGGGTGATCTACGACACGGCCGAACTCCTCGCCGACGTGCGCGCCCTCGTCAGCGCGACCTGGGAGGAGGCGGTCCCGGCCCGGTACGCCGCCGCGCAGGCGCCGGGCGCGTGACGGACAGCCTCGACTTCGTCGTGCTGACGGGCTTCCTCGGCTCGGGCAAGACCACGCTCCTGCGCGACTTCCTCGGCCGCACCGAGGCGGCCGATACCGCGATCATCGTCAACGAGGCCGGGGAAATCGGCCTCGACGGGCTCATCCTGCGCGAGACGGGCGGCGACGTCCCGATGAGCATGCTGTCGAACGGCTGCGTGTGCTGCCAGGTGACGAGCGACCTCGCGCGGACCGTCGAGGCCCTGCTGTCCGCGGAGAGGCCGGACGCGTCGGGGCCGCTGCGCCGCATCGTCCTGGAAACGAGCGGCCTCTCAAAGCCGGGTCCCGTGCTGCGCCAGCTCGCGAGTCTCGCCGCCCTCCGGATGCGGGTGGCGGTGGTGGCGACCTACGACGCCGCGAGGGGATGGGCGACGACCGGGTTCGAGGAGGCGGCGGCGCAATGGGCCGCCGCCCACCGCATCGTCCTCACCAAGCTCGACGCGGTGCCGGAGGCGCGCCGCGACGCGGCGCGGGCGGAGAGCGCCGCCCTGAACCCGCTCGCCGAACTGGTGACCGACCCCGACCGCGGCGCCGCCGTGGCGGCCGCCTTCGCGCCCCTGGCCCATCCCGGCCGCGAGCCGGCGACGCCGCTTCCGGTGTCGGGCGGGGCGCATCCGCGCGTGGCGGTGCGGCTCGGGCGGCCGGCCGGTCCCCTCGCCTACGACGACCTGGCCGCCTGGCTCGACAACCTCGCGGGCCGGCTCGGCGACCGCCTGCTGCGCCTCAAGGGCCTCGTGCGCGTCGCGGAATCCGAGCGCCCGCTCCTGGTCGAGAGCGTCGGGACGCTGTTCTCGCCGCCCCGCCCGTTCGGCCGCCCCGGCGAGGGCGCAGCGCCCTTCGTCGTGGTCATCGCCCGCGACCTCGCCCCGTCCGACCTGGAGGGCGTCGACCCCGTCGGCCTGTTCCGGTTCGCGCCGTGGAGGGACGGCAACCCCTTCCTCCGCGCCGCGCCGGCCGGCAGGCCGCGGGCCGAGCCCTGACGCGCGGCCCGGCGCGGGCGAGGCGCACGGGCGGGCGTCGCCCTCTCGCGGCCGTCAGTGCAGCCGCGGGTAGCACTGGCCGCCGGACGCGTACCAGCCGGACCCGCAATTCAGGCGGCCCGTCCGCTTGATCGGCCTCACCGGCCGAGGCGGCCACGGCCGGGTGTCGGTTTTCGGATAGCAGCTCGGTCCGCAGATGGTGCCGCCCCCCGTGTTGGGGGACGCCGCGGAGGCGCCGCCCAGGCTCGCGGCCCAGAGCGAGGCCGCGAGGGCACTCAGGATGATGGTCCTCATGGCGTTCCTGCCTCGGATCGGTTCGAAGGTCGTGGTCGGCCTCGCGGCGGAACGGCGCGGCGTGCCTGACACCCTTCCTACGGCGCCCCGCAGGGACCGACCGTGTGCCGCCACACCCGGTCGCCGTCCGGGCCCGGCGCGCCGGCGGGTGCCTTCGGCGCGCCGGCGGGCGCCTTCGGCGCGGCTGCGGGAGGCCCGGCGCGGATCACCCGGACGGGGTCCGCGGGGCGGGCGCCGCGTCGTCGGCCCTGCCCTGTGCTCTGGCGCACCGACGCCTGTTTCTGCGAGGCAGAAACAGGCGAGCGTGACCTTCGGCTATGGACCGGACATTCGGAGCACCAATCGTCAGGGAGAAAGACCATGAGAGCATGCTGCCTCCTCACAGTCGCATTTCTCTTCACGGTTCCGTCCGACGATGCCTCCGCGGCGAGTGATCTCGACCGGCTCGACGATCATGTGTCGAGCAGGATCAGCACCAAGACCATCGAGGCGCATCTCAGCCGGATTCAGGATGCGTTCCGGCGCGCCCGCACGAGCTGGTATCATCCCGTCCGCTACCGGACGGCTTTTCCGACCCTCGGCCGCTGATCCCGGCAGCCGCCGCGGCGGGCTCGCCGCGGGCGGCCCGTCAGCCCGTGGCCGCGCCCATCTCCGCGGCCGGACGGACCGCCCGGCTCGCGTCGAGAGCGTCCCGGACGACGCGTCGGGCCGTGGCGGGCGCGAGCCGGTCCGCGCGCGGCGGGATCGGCCCGTGCTGGGAACGCAGCCACGCGGCGGCCGCCAGGAGCGCGGCGCGGTCGAGCCGACGCGCCAGCTCGTCCTCGCGCAGCTGCTGGGCCCGGACGCTCAGTCCGGCGAAGTGCAGGAGGAGCCGCTGGGGCACGTCGTCGAGGAGCAGCCCCGGCGGGACCGCCTGGGCCATCGGCGTCTCCTGCGGGTCGGTCCGGATCGCGGAGGTCGCTGGGGCCATCGGCGGCTTGGGCTTGCGGTGATCTGATTTATCGGTCGGCACGGCCTTGCGGCAGGCGGCCGCGGCAGCAGACCTGTGCCACCACCGTCGCTCCTTCCGAGCCGGTTAAGCTTCTATTAAATCAAGAGAGAAGGCCAGGGCGCTCAATGCACGAACAGCAATATCATAGCAAAACTTGCGCCCGCCGTTCCAATGAGACCTGCAGTTGCAATCATCTCAACGATCATTTCAGCCTCGCGATGAATTGTGACAAGTCGTACCGGGCTCGAACGGGTTTGGCAACTGGGCCGCCAACACCACGGACGGCTGGACGGAGGCGCCACGCGGACCGGAAAGGCAGTCCGTCCCGTCGTCGGCCGACGGCCTAAGTGCCTCGGCCGGCTGACGGCCGAGCTTGGCCCGGTCGGGCGCAGGATTGCAGTGCGCTGAAGATCGGGGTCGAAAGGTGAGGTGAAATCAGCACAGAAGATTGCCACGAGTGTGTCAACGTGAGCACACTGGTGGGATGTCCTGGAGCACGCCCACGTCGCACTTCCAGCTCTGGCTCCTGTGGCCGCGACCGGACGGCGTCGGCGTCGTGACCGATCACCAGGATCTGGGCGTCGCCACCAGGGAGGTGGCGGTCGCCGCCGCGGCGGATCGGGCCTGCGAGCTGTTCTCTCGGTCCGAGGGCGTCGTGATGCTGCTGGACGCGGCGGGCCAGCTCGTCTGGTCGCGGCGGAGCGGGATGAAGCGGCCGGGCCAGCCCTCCGGGCCGTGACGGCGGCGCCTCGCGGGCGCCGCTCCGCCGCGGCGATCAGGACCGCGAGGAATCCGGCGCCGCATGCGGCCCCTACGTAGTCCTCCGAGCTGCGCCGGCCGCGCGAACGAACAGTCCATCGGAACCTGAGCGGCAGGGACATACTTGTTTATGTAGTAGAGACTATTGTCGGAAGGGAAAGCGCGTGCCGTTTGACCTTGTCGGCGAGGTGCAGGCTGCTTCGCCTGTTCCTCCCGTGCTGCCGCCGTTCCTGCGCGACGATCTCGGCGGGCGGTTGCGCGCCGGCTACGCGGCCTTCGTGGCCGAGCCGCAGCCCCGCGCCCTGCTCGATCTCGTCGCGCGGCTCGAGGACGCCCTGGCCCGGGCCGAGGCGCCCCGTGACTCGTTCCGGGACGAGCTTCTGGCCGCGATGCCGGCCCTGCGGCTCTTCGCGATGACCCTGGCGGCCGACGCGCATCAGGCCGAGGACCTCGTGCAGGAGACGCTGCTGCGCGGCTGGCAGCACCAGCAGCGCTTCCAGGCGGGCACCTGCCTGCGGGCGTGGCTGTTCACCATCCTGCGCAACCAGTTCTACACGACGTGCCGCAAGCGGCGCCGCGAGGTCGAGGATGCCGACGGCAGCGCGGCGCAGCGCCTCGCGGTTCCGGCGGATCAGGACGACGGCGTCGCGTTGCGGGAGACCTGGGAGCAGGTCGGCAGGCTGCCGGCGCACCAGCGCGAGGCGCTGCTGCTCACCGCCCTGCAGGGGCTCTCCTACGAGGCCGCCGCCCGCGTCATGGGCTGCCGGGTGGGCACGGCCAAGAGCCGCGTCAACCGCGCCCGGATCGCCCTGACCGAGGCACTGGGCGGCGAACCCGCCCCGCCGTGAGGCGGTCGGCTCGGAGAACGCCGCTCTCGCCGGGGATAGAAGTATAGCGGCGCGCCAGGACGGTATCGTTCTGCATAGAGGTGTTGCGCTCGCGTCCCTATCACGCTCCGAACGTCCCCGCGCGCCCGGGCAGCGTAGCTTTTGCGGTTCGGCTTCGTATTCTCCGGTCGGCCGTCACGCGTGCGGCAACCCGGGGGAGACATGACCATCAAGATGATTGCTGCCAGCGTCGGGATCTCCGTCGCCGCACTCGCCTTTCCGGCCCTCGCGCAGGGCACCGCGGAGCAGCAGCAAGCCTGTACGCCGGACGCGATGAGCCTGTGCGGCGAGCACATCCCGGATGCCGGCCGAGTGAAGGCCTGCCTGATCAGCAAGCGGACGAGCCTGAGCCCGGCCTGCCGCGCGGCGATCGCCGCCAACGATCCCAAGCCCGCCGCCCCCCGCAAGCGGCGCCGCAAGCACGCGTGAGCGGCGCGCCGGCGGGGGGTGGCGCGCAGGCGCTCCGCCACCGCCCCGTCGCCTCGCGGCGCTCCGGCGTCGGCATCGGCCGCGCTCAGGCGGCCAAGCCTCGCGAGAACTCGCGCACCTGCAGGGTCGCCTCGTTGACGCGCTGGGTCGAGGACGCGATCACGCCGATGCTCCGGGAGATGTCGGCCACGGCCGAGGTCATCGCCTGCATGTTGGAGGACATCTCCTGGGCCACGGCGGCCTGCTGCTCGACGGACGAGGAGATCGCCGCCGAGATCTGGTTCACCTCGCCGATGGTCGCGCCGATGCCCGCGATGGCGGCGGCGGCCTCGCGCGCGGCGCCCTGGGTCTGGGCGATCTGCGCCCCGATGCTCTCGGTCGCCTTGGTGGTCTGCGCGGCGAGGGTCTTCACCTCCGCGGCGACGACCGCGAAGCCCCTGCCGGCCTCCCCGGCCCGCGCGGCCTCGATCGTGGCGTTGAGCGCCAGCAGGTTGGTCTGACCGGCGATCCTGTCGATCAGATCGACGACCTCGCCGATGCGCTGGGCCGCGGCGGCGAGGCCGCCGACCACGGCCGAGGTCGCGTCGGCCTGCGCGACGGCGCGGCCCGCGACCTGAAGGGCGCGCTGGACCTGCCCGCTGATCTCGCCCACCGAGGCGGCGAGTTCCTCGACGCCGGCGGCCACGCTCTGGGCGTTGCCGGACACCTGCTCGGCGGCGCTCGCCGCGCCGACCGCCTGCTGCGAGGCCTGGGAGACGGAGGTCGCGATGCTGTCGAGGTCGCTGTCGACGGCCCTGTGCAGGCGGGCGCGCTCGAGGCGTTCGGTCACCGCGGCGGTGACGTCGGTGGCGACCTTGACCACCTTCACGAGGCGGCCGGACGCGTCCGCGACGGGGTTGTAGGTGGCCTGGATCCAGACCTCGCGGCCGCCCTTGCCGACGCGCTTGTACTCCGCCTGCTGGAATTCGCCCCGGCGCAGCGCCTCCCAGAAGCGGGTGTAATCCGCCGATTGCCGCTCGGCGGGATCGACGAACATCGCGTGGTGGCCGCCCCTCACCTCGTCGAGACCGTAGCCGACGATGGTCAGGAAATTGCCATTGGCAGTGACGATGGTGCCGTCGAGGGCGAACTCGATGATGCCCTGCGAGCGGTCGAGCGCGCGCATCTTGCCCTCGAAATCGGCGTTGCGCAGCTTCTGGGCCGTGACGTCGGCGGCGCATTTCAGCACGGCGTAGGGCTTGCCGCCGCGGCCGACGAGCGGGTTGTAGGACGCCTGGATCCAGACCTCGCGGCCGCCCTTGCCGATGCGCCGGTACTCGCCCGTCTGCGGCTCGCCGCGGCGCAGGGCGTCCCAGAACAGCCCGTAGGCGGCGCTGTCCCGCTCAGCCTCGGTCACGAACAGGCTGTGAGGCCTGCCCCTGATCTCGTCGAACTCGTAGCCGAGGACGGACAGGAAATTCCGATTGGCGGTGAGCACCGTGCCGTCGAGGGCGAACTCGATCATGGCCTGCGACCTGGAGATGGCGCTCAGCCGCGCAGCGGCACCGGTTAGAAGCTTGAACATCACGAGCCCTCTTTCGTGCGAACCTTGGCCTTTCGCGTCGGCGATTGGCGACAGCCGGGCTTTCGAAGTTCTTGACGCAATTGCACAGCCGATAGCCGATCTCGCAAGCTGCCGTAGGCAAGCCAGACTAATCTTGTGCCGATTGCGAGCCAGCGGCTGGCGAATGACAACCTTTTTTGAGCAACACATTCCATGCCGGTAGCCCAATCCACCGAGACCGGCCGTGAAACATATCCATGTGAAATGCGTAAAATTGTAATTGAATGCAAAATAACCGCAGGATCCAGGCCTGCTCGCTGCAGAAATGCTGTCCGGAGAGTCGAATTAGGACGAATTTCATCAATGCGAGGAGCTAGGCCGCAATCCGAGGCCGCCGGGGTCATCGCGACCACCTCGCCGATCCTCCTGACGGCCGACCTCGCCGGACGCCTCAAGGCCGTCGATTGGGGCCGTCACGATCCTCGCCGCCTCAGGGAGCCGCCGTCGCCGCGGCGGCCGTCCCAGGGACCGGGATCGTATTTCGAGCTGAATGGATGGTGCCGCCGGGGAGGATTGAACTCCCGACCTCGTCGAAGCGCCGTGCGGAGGCCCTGACACTTGAGGCATTGATCGGCGATTGGGATCGGAAGCATCTCAGCCACGGACGGGAGACGTACCGGCGGGACATGGTGGCGCGAATCAAGCGTACGCTGCCCGGTCTGCTGACATGCCCGTCGGCGTCGCTGACGCGGGCGGACGTGAGGCGGGCGCTTGATGCCGCACGCAAGGGCGATCACCTCGCAAGGAACGGCGAGGCTAGCAATGCCGCCGCCCGTGCCGAGCCCTCCCGAGATGCCTCGATTGCCGCGACTGGGGCCGGCTGTCGGGCCATGTTCAAGTGGGTCATCAAGGCCGAGCTCGTGACGGCCAACCGGTTCCACAACCTCCCGCTCGCCCCCGCGAAGCCCGAGCGCGACCGGTGGCTTGACGCGGACGCGGTAGGGGCGGTGTACGCAGCAGCGGCGGCGATGCCGTACCCGTTCGGCCCGCTTATCAAGCTGCTTGTGCTCACCGGACAGCGCCGCAATGAGGTCGCGGGCATGCGGTGGTCCGAAATCGATCTTGAGCGCTCAACATGGACGATGCCGGCAGACCGGCAGAAGAACGGCAAGCCGCATGTGGTTCATCCAAGTGCGCCCGCGCTTGCGATTCTGCGCGCACTCGCGACCGTGCGTCGTGGAAGCGACCTCCTGTTGACGACAACGGTCACAACGCCGATCTCCGGCTTCTCAGATGCCAAGGATGATCTCGACGCCCGTAGCGGAGTCACGGGATGGCAGTGGAAGAATCTCAACCAGTTCGACCTCGTAGAGAGCACTGCAAGTGGTTCGCTGCATCCGCGCAGATGTAGGTGTCGAGGTACCGGGAAACCCCGTAGGAGATTCGGCACGGGGCCGCGGAGGGTCCGATCGGGTCGGGCCGGACGCTCGCCCTCCGGCGACGTGCAGCGATCAGCACGACAGGCACACCGCCAAGAGAAGGCCACCTCGCATTTGGATGGCTTCGATCGTGGAGAGCAGGCCCTGCCGAAGAGGTGTTGTCGCGAACCAATCGAGTTTCTTGGCCGCGTCGATTGGATCTGCGATCTGTTCGCGCTCCATCAAGCGGTTCGGGACGTTCCCAAAGGCTAGTAGGTCAGGCTTGCCCATAAGTTCGCCAATAATTTTTAGCAGATCGCACAATCGGGTTGCCTTCCCGGTCCCGATCTCAATCGGTTTGACATCGGACAGATCAGCAATGCCTGCGCGCAAGAACGCGTCTATTACATCATCTACATAAACCCAATCGAGCAGACGATCGCCTTGAGAAAGCTGGGCTGTCCTTCCCTCTAAGAGAGTCTGTATGGTGTAGGGGATGACCTTATAGTCTTTCTGCCCAGGTCCGTATGTCATCATGAGGCGCAGAGTGGTCACCGGAAGTTCGTAAAGCGACGCGAACATGCGGGCGTAGCCGCAGGACACCCATTTGGCGGCCGCATAAGGGGACGATGGCACGGCGTCGTCCGCGCTGCCCTTCGGCTCCTCGAGGGAGCCTGTCATCACCATGCGTCCGATGCTGTGCCGAGTCGCTTCGGTCAGCACGTTCGTTGTTGCAATGACGTCGTTGCGTAGACTGTCGGGGATCAACGTGAGTTCTTGGCCTCCCCGACTGTCACTCGTGAGCTGATAGACGATGTCGGGCCGCACCGCCCGGAACACCGCCGCAACCTGCTCGGCGTCGCTCGCGTCGCAGCGATGCCATTCGGCGCCTAGGTTTCGATGCCCCGGATCTGCGCTGCGAGACGCTCCAGTCACGCGGGCTCCGCGGCTGACAAGCGCCCGAACGAGATGCTGGCCCAGGAACCCAGTCGCGCCGAAAACGAGCACTCTGGCGCCCCGAAGCTTATCAAGATCGATGGACGTCATGGCTGACACCTTAATATGTAGAATCCTGTGCCGCCAAATCGGCTGCGCCCTGCGTATCGGATCGGAAATAGAGACATGACGAAGCACGGCTCTCCGGTGGGTCGGTTTCTGCGGAGATTAATGCAGCGGCCAAGCCTTACGTGATGCAGAGTCTAGATCGAATTGCAGGCTTGGGCCTGGTGAGAACTCAAGCGAATGCAACCGAGTTGGCGGTCGGTTCGGACGAACGTCGGCTTGAGTTGCGGGCTATGGCGGGCTGATCGGAAGACCGCGCTGGCCGTTCCGGCTGATGATGGCTCGACCCAGGATCCATGAGCGACGGCGGCATTGGATGCGGACGTGCAGGAGCCTGCGCCGCCAGCGACGGTGACGTGCTCGGGCGTCTTCTTGGGCATTCACCCCGACCCGCACGGACGCTCCCTCATCATCGGCGAATGATCGCACGAGCAAGCCGTCTCCCCCGCTTCTTGTGGGGCGAGACTGCCTAGCGCTAGATTGTTTGTCTATCGCGCGCGTCGCCGAGGCAACTTGCGTTGTGTCAATTCCGCCCGATGATCGCCCCAGCAACACAAAAAGGGCCGGGGCCGGGGCCGACCGGCGCCTGCCCCGGACCGATCAGGGCGTCCGATCGCGTGCTTTGCCGAGGTCCAATAGGGCTTCTAGAGCATTTTCCGACGACCTGCGGTCTGTCCAGCGCAGCTGGGACGCACACCGCCTGCAGCCGCATCGGGTGCGCAGCTTCAAGCGCTCCACCGACCCTGCCTTCGCGGCGAAGGTCGAGGATATCGTGGGCCTGGACATGGATCCGCCGCGCCACGCCGTGGTGCTCCCGCTTGACGAGAAGAGCCAGATCCAGGTGCTGGAGCGCACCCGCCCGAGCCTGTCCGTGACGCCCGGTCGCCCCGAGACCCAGACCCACGACTACGTCCGGCACGGCATTGCCGCGCTGTTGGCCGCGCTGTTGGCCGCGCTGTTGGCCGCGCTGTTGGCCGCGCTGTTGGCCGCGCTGTTGGCCGCGCTGTTGGCCGCGCTGAACGTGCTGGACGGCACGGTGATCGGCCGCTGCATGCAGCGTCACCGCCACGAGAAGTTCCTGCGCTTCCTCAACACCATCGAGGCGGCGGTGCCGGCCGGCAAGCTGATCCGCGTGATCCTGGACAACTATGCCGCCCACAAGCACCCGAAGGTGCGGGCGTGGTTGGCTCGGCATCCGCGCTGGACCTTCCACTTCACCCCGACCTCGGCCTCGTGGATGAACGCGATCGAGGGCTCCTTCTCCGCCCCCACACGACGTCGGCTCCGGCGCGGCAGCTTCAGCGGGATCGTCGAGCTCCAGGCCGCGATCAACCGCACCATTGCCGAGCACAACGGCAGGCCCAAGCCCTTCGTCTGGACCAAGCCGGCCGCTGCCATCCTCGATGCTGTCGACGGCACCGCTGCCGGAGGCGGTCTGTCGCGCCATGCGATGAGGCCGCGCGGATGATCCTCTGTTCGCGAGCAGTCCGGGAGCGCGGCCAGCGAGGTTCTCACAGCATCAAGGGGTGTTCCGATGCGCTATTCTTCCATCCGCACCAGTGGCGGCGACACGCTCGCCATCCGGCGCGACGACGGGCTCTACGATCTGCGCATGGTCGATCCGGGCCTTCCCGACGGGGTGGGCGGGCTCGTGGCGGGCGGACCCGAGTTCATGGACCGTGCGAAGAAAGCCGCGGGGGCTGCCACCGGGGCTGCCCGGCTCGACGAGGGCTCGCTCCGCTACCGACCTCTGATCGAGCGGCCCGGCAAGATCATCTGCATCGGTCGCAACTACGCCGCGCATGCCCGGGAGGGCGGCGCCGAGCCGCTCGACTACCCGGACGTGTTCATGCGCGGAGCCAACTCCCTCGTGGCGCATGGCGAGCCCCTGATCAGGCCGCGCTGCTCGGACAAGTTCGACTACGAGGGCGAACTCGTGTTCGTGGTCGGCCGGAAAGCCCGCCACGTCGGCCTGGATGAAGCCTGCGGCATCATCGCCGGCTACTCGGTGTTCAACGAGGGCTCGATCCGCGACTACCAGCGGAGGGCGACCCAGTGGACGATGGGGAAGAACTTCGACGGAACGGGCGGCTTCGGGCCGGACCTCGTCACGCCGGACGAGCTGCCCGACGGGGCGGACGGGCTGCGGCTCACAACGACTCTCAATGGCCACGTCATGCAGGACGGCAACACGCACGACTTCATCTTCCCGGTCGCCCGGATCGTCGCGATCCTCACCGAGGCGATGACACTCGAACCGGGTGACGTCGTACTGACCGGCACGCCCTCCGGCGTCGGCTATGCCCGCAACCCACCCGTCTTCATAAAGCCGGGCGACGTCGTCGAGGTCACGATCGAGAAGGTCGGCACGTTGCGCAACACCGTGCGGGACGAGGCTTGACGCGGGTCGTGCGTGCCCGGCGGACAGGTCGAACGCGGCCCGTCGGACCGCGCCTGTCGCGCTCGGCTGCGTGAATCGCCGGAGTTCGAGCGGGAGTGCGTGGAGCGGTCCTCCCGGTGCCAAGGGTTCAGCTCTCGCCTCTGCAACAAGCTGCCCGGAGCCAGAAGCTGCCGAACAGCGCTGGCTGCGACGTTCGCGCGAAGGCCCGGCCAGGATAGCTCCCGCGGTCTCCCGGAAGTTCCCGCGCGTCTAGCGTCCCAAAACCGTTCCTGCAGGAACGGTGGATCGAGCTAAATGTTGGTGAGCGCGCTGGTATCCGAACCCAGGTGGACCTCGTGGCGACCGGCCTGCGACCGAGCACCGTGCCACGTGCGCCTGCCGCCACGGAGGAGATCTGAGACCGTGCCGCGTCCGCTCGATCCGATCACCATCTCCGTCGTCCAGCACCGACTGTCGGCGATCGTCGAGGAGATGGGCGAGGCGATGCTCCGCACTTCCTACTCCCAGATCCTGAATGCGAGCCGCGACTTCTCGATCGCGATCTGCGACACCCGGTGCCGGCTGATCGCGCAGGCCGACCACATCCCGGTGCATGTCGGCGCCCTGCCCTGGGCCGTCCGCGCCGTCGAGGACAAGTTCCAGGGCGCCGTCCGGCCGGGCGACGTCGTCCTGCTCAACGATCCGTCGACCGGCGGCTCGCACCTGCCCGACGTCACCGCCTTCGTGCCCGTCTTCGGCGAGGGCGTGCGCCGCTATTGGGCCGTCGTGCGCGCCCACATGAGCGACATCGGCGGCGCCACCCACGGCGCCTACAACCCGGCCGCGACGGAAATCTGGCAGGAGGGGCTGCGCATCCCGCCATTGAAGCTCTACGACGCGGGCACGCTGCGGGACGACGTGCTCGACCTCATCGCTCTCAACGTGCGCTTCCCGCGGGACTTCCGGGGCGACCTCGCCGCCATGATCGGGGCGGCGCATCTGGGCGAGCAGCGCATCGCCCGACTCTTCGGGGAGGTCGGGGCCGACCGCGTCGACGAGGCAGTCGAGGCCATCCTCGATGGCGCCGAGCGCCGGACGCGGGTCGTGGTCGGCGGCTGGGCCGACGGCATCTACCGCGGTGAGGCCTTCCTCGACGACGACGGGCGCGGCCGGGAGGATGTCCGGATCGTCGCGACTGTCACCAAGAGCGGTTCGGACATCGCGGTCGACCTGAGCGAGAGCGACCCGCAATCAGCGAGCTTCGCCAATTCCTCGCACGCCAACATGCAGGCGGCCGTGGCCATGGCCTTCGCCTACCTGATCGACCCCGACATCCCCAAGAACGACGGCTGCTTCCGGCCGCTCAGCGTGACGGCGCGGAAGGGCAGCGTGGTCTGGGCGGACGACGCGGCCCCCGTGACGCTCTGCACCACCCACCCGGCCAACGAGATCGTCGAGGCCATCGTCAAGGCCTTGAGCCTCGCCTGCCCCGAGCGGGCCATGGGCGGCTGGAGCCGGCGCTTCCGCATCTCGATCACGGGCGATAACCCGCGCACGGGCAAGCCCTTCATCTGGCACATGTTCCACGCCCGTCCGGGCGGCGGGGCCTCCCCGCGTGGGGACGGCTGGTCGGCCGCGGGCGAGTGGCATTCGGTCGGCGGCATCAAGTTCGGCAGCGTCGAGGTCGCCGAGGCGCGCTTCCCGCTGCGCTTCGAGACGCACGAGTTCCGGCCGGGCTCCGGCGGCGACGGCCAGCATCGCGGCGGGCTCGGCACGGCGATGGACCTCGTCGTCGAGGTGCCGGCCTACGCCCACACGGCCGGCGAGGGCGCGCGCCACGGCTCCGCCGGCATGCTGGGCGGCCGGGACGGCGCGCCGCACGACTACCGGATTGTCTCGCAGGACGGGGAGCGGACGCTGCGCACCAAGGAGTTCGGCATCTCCATCGCGGCCGGGGACCGGCTTGCGGTGCGGTCGGCCGGCGGCGGGGGCTGGGGACCGCCGGAGCGGAGGGCGCCCGAGGACCGGCAGCGCGACCGCGAGCGCGAGATGACCGACGAGCGAGCCTGAGCCGCGCCATGCCCGAGACCGACCGCATCCCGAAGCCCTATCGTATCGGCATCGACGTTGGCGGGACCTTCACCGACCTCGCCTGCGTGGACCCGAGCGGCGCACTCACCTTCGTCAAGACGCCCTCCACCCCGGAGGACCAGTCAGTCGGCGTCCTGACGGGCTTGGGCGACCTCGCGGCCCGCCTCGGCCTCGACCTCGCGGGCCTGCTCTCGGCGACCGACCGCATCGTGCACGGCACGACCGTCGCCACCAACGCGCTCCTGGAGCGCAAGGGCGCTCGGGTCGGCCTGCTGACGACCCGGGGCCATCGCGACGTGCTGGAGATGCGCGAGGGGCTGAAGCCGAACCGCTACGACCTGCTGATGCCGCCGCCCGAGCCGCTGGTGCCGCGGCACCTGCGCCGCGGCGTACCCGAGCGTATAGGACACGACGGCACGGTGGTCACTCCCCTCGACGAGGCCGCGCTCGACGAGGAGATCGCTCGGCTGAGGAGCGCGGGCGTCGAGGCGGTCGCGGTCGCCTACCTGCACAGCTACCGCAATCCGGCGCACGAGCGGCGCACCGCCGAGCGGCTGGCGGCGCTCATGCCGGAGGCCTACGTCACCCTGTCGAGCGAGGTGTTGCCGCAGATCAAGGAGTACGAGCGGGTCTCGACCACGGCCGTCAACGCCTATGTCGGCCCGGCCGTGCGGCGCTACCTGGGCAGCCTGGAGCGGCGCCTCGCCGAGGTGCGCTTCGAGGGGGGGCTGTTCATCATCCTGTCGCAGGGCGGCGTCGTGCCGCTCGGCGAGGCGGCCCGGCTCGCGGCCGCGACGGTCCTCTCGGGGCCGGCGGGCGGCGTGGCCGGGAGCCGGCACGTCGCGGCGCTCACGGGCGCGTGCAACCTCATCCCCTTCGACATGGGCGGGACCTCGACGGACATCTCGCTCGTGGCGGATGGGGCGATCGCCCTCTCGGCGGATGGCGGCCTCGCGGGGGAACGGATCGCGCTGCGCAGCCTCGACATCATCAGCATCGGGGCCGGGGGCGGCTCGATCGCCCACGTCGATGGGGGCGGCATCCTGCAGGTCGGGCCGGAGAGCGCGGGCGCGAAGCCCGGCCCGGTCTGCTACAGCCAGGGCGGGACCGAGCCGACCGTGACGGATGCCAACCTATTGCTCGGCTACCTCGACCCCGAGCACTTCCTCGGTGGCCGCCGCAGGCTGGACGCGGCCGGCGCCGCGGCCGCCATGGATCGCCTCGCCGCCAGCCTCGGCGCGAGCCGCGACGAGGCCGCGGCGGGCATCTACCGGCTCGTCAACCTGAAGATGGCGGACGGCATCCGGCTGATGACGCTGCGACGCGGGGTGGATCCGCGCGGTTTCGCGGTCCTCAGCTTCGGGGGCGCTGCGGGCCTCCACGCGGTCGAGGTCGCGCGGGAGATTGAGGTGGGACGCGTGATCGTCCCCGCCATGGCCTCGGTGCTCTCGGCCTGGGGCATGCTGAACGGCGACCTGCGCTACGAGGTGGCGCGCAGCCACCTCGCCGACACCGCGGGCCTTAATCCGTCGGCGCTCGCCGCCCTGTTCCGGCCGCTCGAGGCCGAGGCAACCGAGCGGCTCCGGGCATGGTTCGACGGTCCGATCCGCCTCGATCGGTCGGCCCAGATGCGGTACGGCGAGCAGATCTTCGAGGTCGACGTGCCGCTCGAGGGACTGGACCTCGCGGCGCCCGGATCCGTCGCGGCGCTCGTCGAGCGCTTCCACCGCCGCCACGAGGATCTCTACACATACGCCTCGCCCGGCCAGGAGGTGGTGCTCGTCAACGTGCAGGTCGCGGCCGTGGGCCGTGTCGAGGCCGTCGATCCCGCCGGGGCAATGCCTGCGGACGACCAGCCGGTCGCCCCGTTGCGGATGCAGCGGGCCTACTTCGACGGCTGGCGCGAGGTCCCGGTCTACGCCTTCGACACGCTGGGGGCCGGCTGCCGTCTGACCGGGCCGGCGCTGATCGAAGCCGAGACGACGACGGTCGTGCTCGGCGCGGGCGACACCCTGACAGCGGACCGGTTCGGCTGGCTGGACATCAGGTTGAGACCCGCGGCGTGACCGCGGAAGCGGCGGCGCGCCCCGGCGCGTCGCCAAGACGGTGGCAGCCGCCGCACCGACGGCGGGATCGAGGGGGATGGCCATGAAAATGCGGTCTGGTTCGTGGGTGCTCGCCGCCCTCCTGTGGTCCACGGCCGTCCGGGCGGACGTGGTCGTCGGTGTCGTCGTGCCGCGCACCGGGCCCGTCGCGGCGATCGGCGACCAAGTGCTCAACGGCGTGAATGCGGCCGTGAAGGACGTCAACGAGAGCGGTGGCGTGAACGGCGAGAAGCTTGTGCTCGACGTTCAGGATGATGCCTGCGACCCGAAACAGGCGGTATCTGTGGCGAACCGCTTCCTCCAGAACAAGGTCGGGCTGATCGTCGGGCACGTCTGCTCAGGCGCGACCATGGCCGCCTCCGAGATCTACGCGGAAAACGGGGACGTGATGGTGACGCCCTCCGCCAACGTCGCGAAGCTGACGGAGCGGGGGCTGTCTGGGATCTTCCGCGTCTGCGGGCGGGATGACCAGCAGGGCGAACTCGCGGCCCGCACCATCGCCGAGCGCTTCCCGGGCAAGAAGGTCGCGATCCTGCACGACAACCAGCCCTTCGGGCGCGGGCTCGCGGACGCAACGAAGACCAACCTCAACCGGATTGGCGTCAAGGAATCCCTGTTCGCCGCGATCACACCGGGCGAGCGGGACTACACTTCCGTCATCACACGGCTGAAGTCGGCCGGCATCGACGTCGTTTACTACGGTGGCTATCACCAGGAGATGGGAACATTGGTGCGCCAAGCCTCCGAGCAAGCCTACTCAGCGCAGTGGATCGGCACCTCCGGCATTGCAAGCAAGGAATTCGCCGCGATCGCGCACGGCGCGGCGGACGGCGTGCTGATGACCTTCAACCCGGACGCCCGGAGGCGCTCTGAGGCCAAGGCCGTGGTCGACCGTTTCCGTGCGCAGTCGATCGAGCCGGAGGGGTTCACGCTGTACGGCTACACCGCCGTGCAAGTGCTGGCCCAAGCCGCCCGAAACGCGCAATCGACCGACCCGAAAGCCGTCGACCGTGCCCTTAAATCGGGGACTTTCGGCACGATTTTGGGCAATGTCGGTTTCGACAGAAAGGGAGACATTTCTGCTCCCGGTTACGTTCTGTACCGGTGGTCGAATGGAGATTTTACGCAGATAAATTGATAATATTGAGTGTTTAAGCGTATCATCAGCGATGAAATTGGCATCAAGTTTTGATCTTTGCAGTTTTCTTGGTTGTCATCGTTGGAGATGACCCAGGGTAGCCGTGACGGCTGGACTGCTGCGAGGTCACGTCAAAGTCCCGTGGCAAAGGTTGCAATGCGCTGACCTCCGAACCCCTGCACTCCTTCGCCGGCGCACGAATCCGGGATCAGCTCACAGGTGTAGCGGCATAAGCCACCGGCCGAGCCGAGACCGGACGGGTCAAAATGACCCAAAGCGGCCCCTCATAGCGCATGCCGGGAAGGTCCGATTGCGAGGGTTTTCCCGACATTTGTTTTCCTGATACCGCCGCGCTTATAGTTTCACCTGTTCAAGGTAGGGGTAGGCGGTGAGCGAGCGGAGCCGTCCGACCCCGGCGGTGAGCGCGGTCCAGGCTTGACAGCAGGCATTCACGACGGCGTCGTAGTCGGCTAGGAGCCGATGGGACAGGGAGCGCTGGCGCAGGGAGAGCCAGACGCGCTCGACTGCGTTTCCATGCTACCTCTCTACGTCCGGTTCCTGCTGCTTGGCGGTAGCGCCGCCGCTCTGACCTGGTCCAGCTCGTCGCCGCTCATCCGCACGATCCGGATGCGCTGGTCCCACGGGCCGCCATGCGCCCCCGCAGGCGCCCGTCTTGCAGCCAGCGGTAGGCGGTGTGCCGGTGCACGCCGAGCCGCTTGGCCGCCTCGTGCAGGGTCCATTCGGTGCCGGGCTCGCGCGCGGCGCTGCCGCTCCAGATCGGCCGCCCGCTGCCCAGCCCGTAGCGGAACACCAGGCGCTGGACCATGGACGTGTGAGCGGGCGTTGGATCCTCCTCACTTGTGGGCCTGCAATTTTCCCCACCCTCCCGGCCGCCCCTGAGCCTCCTGTTTGAGGCGGGATGCCCGCGCGGCGGCCGTCTCACCGAAGCTGGTCCCCGTGGCGGGAGGGAGCGGCGCGGTGGTCAGCCTCGGGGAACTCATGACGATCCTGGACCTCCACCGGCAGGGCCTCTCGGTCACCGCCATCGCCCGCCAGCTCGGCCTCGACCGCAAGACCGTCGCCAAGTACATCGCCCGCGGCCTCGAGCCGCCCGTCTACGGACCGCGATCCCCCCGCGCGCGGGCCACCGACGCCTTCCTGCCCTACCTGCGCGAGCGCCTGGCCGCCTACCCGCAGCTTACGGCCGTCCGTCTCTGGCGCGAGTTGAAGGAGCGCGGCTTCGCAGGGGCCTACACCGCCGTGAAGCGAGCCGTGGCCCTGCTTCGCCCCTCAGCTCCTCTGCCTATCGAGCGCCGCTTCGAGACCCCGCCGGGCGAGCAGGCCCAGGTCGACCTCGCCCGCTTCGAGGTCGTCTTCGCCGACGAGCCGGGCGTGACCCGCATCGTCTGGCTGTTCGCGATGGTGCTGGGCCACTCGCGCTATCTCTGGGCCCGCTTCGTCGTCCACCAGGATCTGCAGACGGTCCTGCGCTGCCACATCGCCGCCTTCCAGGCCCTTGGAGGCGCCCCGCGCGAGATCCTCTACGACCGCATGAAGACCGCCGTGATCGGCGAGGATCCCGACGGCTTGGTCATCTATAACCGCAGCCTTCTCGATCTCGCGCGCCACTACGGGTTCCTGCCGCGCGCCTGCCGTCCCTACCGGGCCAAGACCAAGGGCAAGGTCGAGCGCCCGTTCCGCTACCTGCGCGAGGACTTCTTCCTCGCCCGCTCGTTCCGCAACCTCGACGACCTGAACGACCAGCTGCGGCACTGGCTCGACACCGTGGCCAACGCCCGCCGGCACGCCACGACCAAGCGGATCGTCGCCGACGCCTTCGCGGAGGAGCGCAGCCAGCTGCGGGCGCTGCCGCCCGTGCCCTACGAAGCCGTGCTCAGCCTGGAGCGGCGCGTCACCCACGAGGGCTTCGTCTCGGTGGCGGGCAATCTCTACAGCGTGCCCGACACCACCCGCCGCCGCGCCCTGGAGGTGCACGTGCTGGCCGATCAGATCCGCATCTACGAGGCGGGTGAGCTCGTTGCCTGCCACCTGCCCCTGGAAGGGCGTGGGCTGACGCAGGTCGATCCAGCCCATCGGCGGCCGCGATCTCCCCCGCCCGAGCCACGAGACCCTGCCGAGCCGGTGGTCGTCAGGCGCGCCGGCGACCAGGTCGCGCGTCGCCCGCTGGCCATCTACGACGCCGTAGCCCGCCAACTCGCGGGAGCCGGCGTGCCCAGGACCGACCGGGGAGACGCGGCATGAGCGGAACTGGCGAGCTGATCCCCCCACTGGTCGAGCGGATCAAGGCCACGCTGGTAGGGCTGAAGATGCCGCGCGCCCTGGAGATCGTCGACACCACCGTGCGGCGGCTGGAGCGCGGCGAACTCAGCGCGCTGGAGGCGGTCGATGCCCTGCTGAGCGAGGAGCTGAGCCTACGCGAGAGCCGGCGGGTGAAGACCGCGCTGGTGATGGCGCGGCTCTCGACGGTCAAGACGCTGTCGGGCTTCGACTTCGCCTTCCAGCCCTCGCTCGACCGCACCCGCATCCTGGCCCTGGCCGAGCTGGGCTTCGTGGACCGCTGCGAGGTGCTGCACTTCCTCGGCCCGCCCGGCACCGGCAAGAGCCACTTGGCGGTGGCCCTCGGGGTCGAGGCGGTGAAGGCGGGCCGCAGCGTGTACTTCACCACCCTGGCCGACCTTGTGGGAACGCTGGCGCGGGCCGAGCGGGAAGGAACGTTGCGCGAGAAGATCCGCTACTTCTGCCGGCCGGCGCTGCTGATCGTGGACGAGATCGGCTACCTGCCGGTGGTGCCGGGCGGGGGCAACCTGTTCTTCCAGCTCGTCAACGCGCGCTACGAGCGGGGCGCGATGGTCCTGACCTCGAACCGCGGCTTTGCAGAGTGGGGGGAGGTGTTCGGCGATCCGGTGGTGGCGACCGCGCTGCTGGACCGGTTGCTTCACCACGCCGTGGTGGTGCAGATCGAGGGCTCAAGCTACCGGCTGCGCCAGCACACCGCGCTCATGCCCGAGCACATCCGCTCGAAGGCAGCCCTGCAGGCTCCGCCGCTCGCCCCGCCTCCGCGTCGGCGCGGACGCCCGCCCAAGAATGGAGGTGCTCACCTCGGCATCGCCTGACCGCCGAGCCCGCCGATCTGAGGAAAATTGCGCGCCCGAAATTGCGGAAGGTTCGAAGCCCGTTGACAGGACGCGTCGAACCCCTCCCGCTCGGGCGGCCGCCAGCCGGCAGCGTTCAGCCGATCGGCGATGGCCGCGGCCGAGCAGCCCTGCCCGCGCAGGTCGCGGATCGTGGCCAGCACCTGCTCGCACCCGCGCAGCTGCTCGAACCGCCGGACGGGCCGGACCAGCGCGTGGCGGGTCCGCGCACCGCCGGCCCGGTCGCAGGCGACCTCGACGTGCTCGCTGCTGCCGTCCACGCGTACGGCGACCTGCTCCAGCATCAACCGGGCGATCGCCTGGCGGTCCTGCTGCGTCGTCGGCGCATGCCACAGCGCCCTTGGGGCGCGGTTTCGGCGAGGGCAGGAGCGGAGCGATCTCAGTCCAGAGATCGTCAGGGAGCAGCGGACGGGCCATGCAGCCGAACGCGCAAGCCGCCCGTCCGTGCCGTTCTGTTAGGCGCGCTAGAGCATTTTCCGACGAAGTGGATGCCGGTTCGTCGCAGAAAATGCAGCAAGATCAAAGACCGAGAGCAGTACCCGATTGCAACGTGATCGGGTGCTGCTCTAAGCTGGCAGTGGGGGCTTTACACCCTGATCCATGATAGGTTCGGAGCCGCTCGGCAGAAAGGCCTTACTTCTATGGCTGCTTCGACCCGATCGGCCTCTTCTATTGAGGCGCGCCTGGAAACGCAAATACGGAGTGATGCCCGTGAGTGATGCGCTCAGTGCCGAAGACGTCGTCACGCTTTTGGGACTGGAGCCGAACGCAACATGTGGTTGTGTTCGCGCAACCTACCATAGCGCGCGCTGTATTGCGCCTGGTGGGCTGGCTGAACCCTTTGGAGATGGGCGTCCATTAGGGTCAGCGCTGTACTTCATGGTCACACCACCAGCGCCCGTAAGGCTGCACCGGATTCAAAACGATCAGCTCTACCATTACTATCTCGGTAACTCCCTGGAGGTATTTCTTCTACACCCAAACGGCGCCGCCGAGCGAGCAGTTGTAGGACCAAACCTGCGCAATGGCGAGCGCGTTCAACTGCTGATCCCTGGCGGCGTATTCCACACTGCACGGCTCATCGGTCAGGAAGGTTGGTTTCTGGGCGCGAGCACGGCCTGGCCTGGTGTGACGCCAGCGGATGCGGAGATCGGCGATGTCGAGGAACTGAGCACGAGGTTTCCAGTATTCGCCGCCGACCTGCGGGCGATTGCAGGGTCAGCGCAAGCTTCCAGACCGCCTAAAGGCCACAATTAGTAACCAAAATCTAGAAAAGGCCCGCCACAACAGGATCGGGCGGACTGAACATCTGTGGTGATTCCGGATGCTCAGAACCGGAAGAAGCTCGGCAGCCGTCGCGCCGGCGAAGTCGCAAGAGAAGCCAGCCGCGGCCGGACCGGGCGGGCTGAAAGGTTACGATCCACGTTTCGGGGGAACTGGAACGGGCGTACGTCAAGCATATTCTGAGTGCCGTTGCATCTCGTATTCAGAGCTAATCCACAATAACGAAAGAAATCTCGCCACGGCGGGGCGCCGGGTGGGCTAAGGCTCTGTAGAGTAGAAGCGGGCCAGAAAAGCATGCTGGACTCTAAGCTGGCAAGGCGCTGCCGAATCGGCTCCTACACAATCGTCTTCGCAACGTAGTCTGCACGTTCTGCAGGCCGAACGCTGTCGCGTCGACGAAGCCTGCTATTCGCATAACCCCATTACGGACGCGCCTCGGCGTTACTGCCAAGCCACCGCACGTAAATGCACAGAGGATTGCGTCCCTATTGAGCCGGGCATAGCATCACATGCCTGACCCGCAAGGGAGGCAGTCATGTCGGTGGTGAAGTTCCTCGAACTCTCCGCACAATCCCCGCAAGGCTACGAGGACGCGATCAAGCAAGCGGTCGAGCGCGCATCCAGCACGCTGCGCGGCATCCAATCCGTCTGGGTCAAGGAGTTCGAAGCCGTTGTGGAGAACGACAAGGTGACCCAGTTCCGGGCCACCGTGAAAATCTCGTTCCTGCTTGAGGGCTGAGGCGCGGGCGCCGGCTGAAAGGGGCGTTCTGATCGAGCCGTTCAGCGGCCTTGTAGGTCACGCGAGGACCCAAACCAAAACACGAGTGCCTGCGATGAGCGCGGCCGCAATCCTTCAGCCACAGCTGGTCCTTGTCTGGGCTGGTGTGCTGCTTTTTATAGGCGGCCTCCTGCTCACAGCCTTCACGGCGCTCTGGGGTGGGCGCTTCAAGGCCAAGAGCCGGACGGATAGCGCGGCCGGCTTCAGCCCTCGGGCAAACTGGCCGGGGCTGGTGATGCTGGCAGCGGGCATCCTCTGCTTCCTGGCTGCCGCTGCGGTCTAGAGCGGCACCCGATCACGTTGCAATCGGGTGCCGCTCTCGATCTTTGATCTTGCCGCATTGTCTGCGACGAACCGGCATCCACTTCGTCGGAAAATGCTCTAGACAGAAACGAGCGGACTTGTGAACCGCTCCGGGTTTCCCGGAGGCTCCAACTCTTGAGAGGATGGAGCCATGACGAAGCGCAGCACACCCTTTTCGCCTGAAGTCCGCGAGCGCGCGCTGCGGATGGTGTTCGACCATCAGGGCGAGCATGGCTCGCAGTATGCGGCGATCCGCTCGGTCGCTTCCAAGATCGGATGCTCGGGCGAGACGCTGCGCAACCGGGTTCGTCATGCCGAGCGGGACCAGGGCCAGCGCGCCGGACCGACGACGGACGAACGCGAACCGATCAAGGTGCTGGAGCGGGAGAACCGCGAACTGCGACAGGTCAACGAGATCCTCAGAAAGGCGTCGGCGTATTTTGCGATGGCGGAGCTCGACCGCCGGTCGCGGACATGATCGCCTTCATCGACGATCACCGGGAGGCCTACGGGGTCGAGCCGATCTGCCGCGTGCTGCCGATCGCCCTGTCGACGTACTACGCCCAGGCCGCGCGGCGCGCCGATCCCGACAGGCTGCCGGCCCGGGCTCGCTCGGACGCGGCGCTGATGGTCGAGATCCGGCGCGTGTTCGAGGAGAACTTCTGCGTCTACGGCGTGCGCAAGGTCTGGCGGCAACTCGGCCGGGAAGGCGGTCTTGGACAGGTCCACGCGAGCCGTCATGCCCGCAGGGGTCGATGGCGGCCAATAAGCTTAGCCATATGACGGCCGGGCAGAGGCCAAAACTGAGATGTTCGGTCCCGGCACGAGGGCGACGGGGGCGAATGGCGACGCAGCTCGGCCTTCCGAGTTCGGCCACCCTGCCGCGGGCGTCACACATTCTGCACGCTTGTCGTATACCTAGCCAGCAACCATTTCACCCCCACACGAAAGCTCCACTGCCGCTCGGCCGAAAATCCGCCGGCTTCAGCATGGAGGACCGCCCAGGCATGACCGCTGACTGGAACTACGAGCCGCCTGTTGCGCACGTGTTCGACGATGCCATCGTACCGATTTATACGACGGACGCTGACGGCTGGCTGACGTACTACAATCGGGCAGCAGCGGAGCTTTGGGGATATCATCCGGAGATTGGCCGCACCCGCTGGTGCGGCTCATGGCGCATATTCACGCCTGCCGGTTCAGAGTTGCCGCTCGATCAGTGCCCGATGGCGATCGCTTTGAAGGAGGGGCGGCCCGTTCGCGACGTGTGGGCCGTGCTGGAGCGGCCCGAGGGCACGCTGATCCCGTTCATGCCCTACCCGACCCCGATCCGCGCCCCGTCAGGAGTGATTATTGCAGGCTCGAACATGCTGGTGGCGCTCGGCTCAAGGCCGATGCGGCACTCATTGGAGCTGTCAGGTGCGGTTACGGTGTCAATCCACTCCCCGGATATTTTGAGAGGCGCGGAACTGGATGATTTGACAGGCCAGTTACAATCCACGTTGGGCGCCATCGCTGATATTGAGGTTGCTTATCAGCTCGACTGCGAGCGCCTGGACGACTGGACCGGACCAAGCGCTGAGAAAGAACGAATTCTCATGCAGCTACAAACCAAACGGGAGCGGAAGCGGACGGCTTTGATGAAGCGGCTGAACGATCTGCAAGAGCGGGCAGTCTCTCTGAAGCCGCTCTCGCGTCAGGAGCCATCCACTCTACACTGAAAGGCTGATCGCTGGCTTGACCTCGCCTCAGGACTGCCCCGCAACTTGCAGAGTACCAGCCACAGGATAGTGGTGTGGGGCTTTGTACACGATCAACGCCACGGATCGATTGAGAGCGTCGACCTCGTCCTGATCGAGCCCGAGCGTGGATGCCTCTTCGCAAGTCGTTCCCCGCTCAGCGGGCCGCTCGCTGCTGCTCTCCATGAAGTGCTTGATCTTCGGCACAACCTCGGCCTGGAAGCGCGAGCCGTTGAAGATGCCGTAGTGACCCGCTCCCGCCTGGAGATGGTACGCCTTCTTCTCGGGCGGCAGGTTGGGCGTGAGGTCGAGAGCCGCCAGCGTCTGTCCGACGCCCGTGATGTCGTCCTTCTCGCCCTCCACCGCCATTAGAGCGCAGCGGCGGATCGCTCCGAGGTCGACGGCCTTGCCGCGATGCTGCATCTCACCCCGCGGGAGCCGGTGGCTGATGAACACCTGCTCGACCGTCTCAAGGTAGAATTCGGCGGTGAGGTCCATCACGGCGAGGTACTCGTCGTAGAAGGCCCGGTGCTTGGCCGCGGAGTCGCCGTCACCCTCGACGAGATGGTTGAACATGTCCCAGTGGGCGGTCAGGTGGCGGTCGAGGTTCATACCCATGAAGCCTCCCAGCTGAAGGAAGCCCGGGTAGACCGCGCGGCCGTTGCCCGGATGGCTCGGCGGCACGGCATGGATGCAGTGCTGCCGGAACCACGTGATGCCGCGCTCCCGCGCCAGTTCATTCACCGCGGTCGGAGAGCGACGGGTGTCGATCGGACCACCCGCGAGCGTCGCCGAGAGGGGAACCAGGGGGTGGTTCTCGGCCTCCATGCGGGCAATGGCGGCCAGGACGGGCACCGAGGGCTGGCAGACCGCCATGACGTGCAGGTCCGGCCCGAGCGCCGCGAACATCGCCATGCAGTAGTCGATGTACTCGTCCAGCCCAAAGCGCCCGGCCGCGCGCGGCACCTGCTTGGCGTCGGTCCAGTCGGTGATGAACACCTGATGCGTGTCGAGGAAGGCCGCCACCGTACCCCGCAGCAGGGTCGCGTAGTGGCCCGACATGGGAGCCACGAGCAGCAGCTTGGGCTTGTCACACGGCTCGCCGAAGGCGATGACCCGGCAGAAGGGCTGCTCCCACACGATCCGCTCCGCGGCCGGCAGGCCGAAGGCGGGTTTGGGATAGGAGCGGGTGGCCCGCTCGAAGATCTCACACGAGGCCGCAATCGAACGGCCGGCTACCGTGTAGGTGAGAGGGTTGAGCGGGTTCTCGCACGCGAGCTTCGCGAGGTCTGCGGCGACGCGGGCTGGCGTGAGCATCAGTTCGCACGACTCACGCATGAGGTACATCATACGCATCCACCTCTCAGCAGCCCGGGCGCTCAGCCCTTCGGCGACACAGTAGGCGATCAACACCTCTGGTTGCTGTTTGGTTTCGCACCATGCGCTATCGCCTTTGGTTTTGCTCAAGCTTCAAGGGCGCTGGAGAGCTATGGACGAGTGCGTGGGTGCGATGCGTCTCCACTGGGCCCGCACCGATCGGCACCTCGTCGCAAGTCCGGGATGGAAGCGGGACCAAACAAGGACCATGTTCGGGCGGATGACAGTGGCCCAGCTCTGGAAGTGGTCTCGTGGCTCTGCTTAGCTGAGGGGGCGGGAGCCGGTCATGGGTCCCGCGGGGACACACGAACCAGATGGTCCGGCCCAAGCAGGTCGAGAGGAACGGCCCGATCGAGGCCCTCGCGGGCACGGTCGAGCGCGTGACGTTCCACCCGCCCGAAACCGGCTTCCGCGTGCTCAAGGTGCACGCTCGCGGCAAGCGCGACCTCGTGCCGGTGGTCGGGCATGCGCCCGCGATCGGCGCGGGCGATTGGATCACGGCGACAGGAATTTGGATCACCGACCGCGCCCACGGCCTCCAGCTCTAGCCGAGACCCTGAAAGCCACCCCGCCGACCGGCGCCGCGGGCATCGAGAAGTACCTCGCCTCCGGCTACATGCGCGGGATCGGCCCCGCCATGGCCAAGCGCATCGTCGCCGCGTTCGGCGAGAACACCTTCGAGTTCATCGAGGCCGAACCCGACCGGCTTCAGGAGGTCTCCGGCATCGGGCCATGGCGGGCCGCCAAGATCGTGGCGGGCCGGGCCGAGCAGAAGTGCGCGACTCAGGAGAGCTACCATTCCTGGTATCTCTTTGGACAAGGCAGGCCCAAGATGTTGTCTTCGAGCGCTTCGCGCACAGGTCTCATAAGTCGACTTGAGGGCGAGTAGAGGACAAGAGGTGTCCTGGTGCTCTCGTCGAGAAGGCCTCAACCGCCCTCGCCCCCGAGCACCAGCCGAAGCGAGCGGGCGAGCTCGTCGCGGCGATACGGCTTGTTTAGCACGGGCAACTTGCCCTGGCCGATGACTTGCCCCTCGTCGGGATTCGCCACGTAACCGGAGGTGAGCAGGATCCTGATGCCCGGGCGCACCCGCTGTGCCTCGGCCGCAAGCTGCGACCCGTTCATGCCGCCGGGCATGACCACGTCCGAGAACAGGATGTCGATGCGCTCCACACCCTTGAGATGCTCCAACGCCTCGGCGGCGTTGCGGGCGACGATGACCCGGTAGCGCAATTCCTCCAAGCTCTCGACGGCCATCCCGAGCACCTGCTCGTCGTCGTCCACCAGGAGCACCGTATCGCCCTCACCCGCGCGGCGAAGTGGGATCGCGCCGACGGGCCCGATTCCGGCCTCCTCGTCGGCCGGGTCGGTGGAGCGCGGGAAGTACAGGCGAACCGTCGTGCCCTTGCCGATCTCCGATTCGATCTGCGCGAAACCCCTGGCGCTGCGCGTGAAGCCGTACACCTGGCTAAGCCCGAGCCCCGTTCCCTTGCCGACCTCCTTGGTGGTGAAAAACGGCTCGAACACGCGCTGGAGCGTATCAGGCGGGATGCCGCTGCCCGTGTCAGTGACCGACACCGCTACGTAGGGGCCGGGCGGCACGCCCAGATCGGTGACGGCGCCAGTCCCAAGGTGGACGTTGCGGCTCGTCACCACGATGCGGGGGTGCCCCTCGCTCCCCTCCATCGCGTCGCGCGCGTTGACGATCAGGTTCAGCACCGCCGCCTCGAACTGCGCAGGGTCGATGCGGATCGGGTCGAGCGCCGGATCAAGGTCGAAGACCAGCTCGACGGCCCCGCCCGCGGCGCGCTCGGCGAGAGGCTTGAAGTCGAGCAGCAGGCGGTTGGGGTTGAGCGTCTGCGGCCGCAGCATCTGCCGGCGCGAGAAGGCGAGTAGCTGCTGGGTCAGTTGCTCGCCGCGCTTGGCCGCGCCCATGGCCGCCTCGGCCAGGCGCTTGACCCGCTCGACCTGCTCGGGCCGGCGCAGCATCATGTCGAGGCCGCCCACGATGACCGTGAGCAGGTTGTTGAAGTCGTGGGCGACCCCGCCCGTCAATTGCCCGATGGCCTCCATCTTCTGGGCTTGCCGCAAAGCCTCCTCGGTGGTCCGTTGGTCGGTGCGGTCCATCAGGATCCCGGCGACGCGCAGGGGCTTGCCGGCCTCATCGTGCTTCACCTGCCCCCGCATCGCGATCCAGCGCACCGCCCCGTCGGTGCGCCGGATGCGGCATTCCAGGTCAAGCGTGCCCGTCGCCGCCGTCGCCGCGAGCGCCCTCTCGGCCACATCGCGGTCCTCCTCCACGACGTGGGCGAGCAGGGCCTTCCGGTCCCAGTGTGGCGCCGCATCCACGTAGCCGAAGGCGGCGTCGAAGCGGGGCGAGCGCCGCGACGCGCCGGTGCGGCAATCGAGGTCCCACGACGCCATGCCGGCCGCGTCGAGTGCGAAGGCGAGGGTCTCGTGCGCGGCCTCGACCTCCCCCGTGCGTTCGGCCACGCGCCGCTCCAGGTCCTCGTTGGCGCGCCGAAGCTGCTCCTGGGCTCGCTCGCGCTCCAGGAGATGCTCGCGGGCCTGGTACTGGCGGCGTCGCGCTCGCAGGGCGGAGGCGGTGGCGCTGACGAGCGTCTCCGCGTTGATGGGGCGTTCCAGCAGGACCACGTTGCCGAGCCGGGCGAGCAGCGCGGAGGCCCTTTCGGAGCGCGGCCCGGTCTGGCGCGTCGCCAGCACGACGAAGGGGAAATCCGACCAGGCGGGCTGCGCGTCGAGCCACGCGAACAACTCAGCCGGCTCGGCGCCGAGCGCCTCCTCGGTGACGAGCGCGGCGCCCGCGCCGGCCGAGAGGCAGTCCAACCAACTCGCCAGGTCCGGACACGCGGCGGCGCGCGCGCCCGCCCGGGTGAGCACCTGCTCGGCCACGAGGGCGTCGCGCCCTCGTGGCGCCAGGATGAGGACGCGCTCGTCGTCCGCCACCGATGCGGTCACCGGACTTCGCCGTCGGCAGGCGCTTCGCCCGTCAGCATCGGCACCCTGCCCCGGTAGGACGGCAAGCCGGTGAGTACACCCTCGAAGTCGGTCAGCGCCCTCCCGACCTGTATCCCGTGCCCCGACAGCTTCATCTCGCGGATGGTCCGCTCGTGCGCGTTGACGCGGCTCTTCACCACGGAGAGCGCCGTGCGCACCTCGCCCTTCGCCTCGAAGAACCGGAACAGCAGGATGCAGTCGCTCAGGTAGCTCAGGTCGACGTCGGTGCGCACCTCGCCGACGACGCCGTGTTGGCCCAGGACCAGGAGCGTGGTGATCCCTTGCTGGTTCAGGTAGCTCAGCAACTCGTGCATCTGCAGGATGAGGAACTCCTCGCCCGGCATGGCGTGCAGGTAGGCGTTGAGGCTGTCGACCACGACGAAGGTCGAGCCACGCTCCTCGACGGCCTGCCTGGTCATGCTGGAGAACTCGCCGGGCGAGAGCTCGGCGGGGTCGATCTGCGTGATGGTCAGGCGCCCGGCCTCGATATGCGGGGCCAGGTCCATGCCGAGCATCGCGGAGCGAGCGAGCAGCGTCGCCAGCCCCTCGTCGAACAGGTAGTAGGTCGCCTTCTCTCCGCGCTCCAGGGCGGCCACCATGCAGCGGATGGCCGTCGTGGTCTTACCGACGCCGGAGGGGCCGAGCAGCAGCGTGTTGGTTCCCGGCACGAGGCCTCCGCCGAGCAGGAGGTCGAGTTCGTCCGAGCCGGTCGAGCGCGCCCTCGCGTCGAAGGCTGAGCGGTGCTCGGCCGCGATCAGGCGCGGGAACACCTGGACGCCGCCGGTCTCCAGGACGAAATCGTGGTAGCCGCCGCGGAACTTGATGCCGCGCATCTTGACGATGCGCAGCCGCCGCCGTTCAGAGCCGAACTCGCGCGGCGCCTGCTCCAGGGAGACCACCCCGTGCGCAATGCTGTGGAGCTGCAGGTCGCCCGTCTCCGAGGTACGGTCGTCGAGCATCAACACGGTGCAGGCCCGCGTGGCGAAGAACTGCTTGAGCGCGAGGATCTGTCGCCGGTAGCGCAGCGGGTTCTGGGCTAGCAGCCGCAGCTCCGAGAGGCTGTCGAAGACGACTCGGTCAGGCCTCAGATCGTCAACCCGGGCGATGACCTCCTTGACGGTCTCGCCGAGCTCGATCTCGGAGGGGTGCAAGATCGACTGCTCGCCATCGGGGTCGAGGCCCATCTCATTGACGAGCTCGTAGACCTCGATTCCGTCGAGCGCCCAGCCGTGGGTCGCGGCCGCCGACCGGAGTTCGTCGGCGGTCTCGGACAGGGTAACGTAGAGGGTGCGCTCGCCGCGACCCGCGCCATCGCGGAGAAACTGGAGCGCGAGGGTGGTCTTACCCGTCCCGGGATTGCCCTCCAGCAGGTAGAGCCGGCTCGGCGTCAGGCCGCCGCAGAGAACATCGTCCAGGCCGACCACGCCGGTCGAGATGCGCGGTCCCACGCTGGTCGGCGGGCTCGTCGAAGTATCGGTCATCGGTTCGGTTGAGGCTCCGTGGCGTAGAGCGCGGCCCCGGGTCGGCGGGCACCGTAGAGGTCCGCCAAGCCTAAGTCAGCGCACGGGACAACGCATCGTGGGGATCCTGGCTCCCGCGGCAGTGCCGACCCGAACGGCGCCCGAAGGGCTTGCGCTGCCTCGGATGCGGACCTCAGCCAGCCTTGCTGGCGTAGCGACCATCCTCCAGCCGGTCGCAGCATTTCCTATTCCTGATTCGGCTGCCTATCTTCTTCAGATTGTCGGGTGAGAGGAGCACCTTGTGGAGGGCGACACGGCGAATGACTCGGGACTTGAATTGGGGCGCGGCCTCGGCCGGGTTCGTGGCACGGCGCTCTGTCAGGAACTCGGCTAGCTTTTCGTGAAGCGGCCCTCCTTCTGTCCGCATTCGCCTCATGACCCGACCTTTTGCGACTTAAGATCGGAGGCCAGGAAGTGGCGCATAGCCGAACACGCCGGGAGTGATCCGGCCCGGCCACCGCCTGGGCGAACCCGGAATGGGTGGTGAACGGTGGCAGGCCGTCGCACGTCGACCCGCCCCTGGTCGCGGCGTATTGGCATCAGCTCGGCCGACTCGTTCACTCCGGTGCCGTTCTCACACCATCCGAGCCGAGGTGCGCCATTCCGAGCCTGTGCCAGAGCTGTGAGTACGCCTCGGTCAGGAGCCGCTTTCGGCGGCCTATTACCCCTGGCTCATCCGCCTCCGCTGCGGCGTACGCGCGGGCGCAGGAGCAGAGATCATCCGCCGCGGCATGGATGCCGGGATCACGCGCGACGAGCTGCAGGATCTCGACGAGCTGGGCTCGGACGTTCTCGATTTCGGCCGCGGGATTGCCACCCGAGGTCAAGTGCTCAAGGGCTTGGGCGACCGCAGTCATCCGGGCTTCGAGCGTCTCAAGAAGCAGTGCGGGACCCATGAGCTTCGCCCTCCGCAGCCACGCGGCAGGCTACGCCGGGACGCTCCCGGACGCACCAGGACTGGGCCGGAGTTCACTGCCCGAGAAGCGAGCGGCGGCGACAAGGTGGGCAGTTCGCCCTCCCCTGCCCCCCGGCCAGCACGTCCGGTCGATGGTCGCCCACGCCCGTCCTGAGGCGCTGTGAGAGCCGGCGCATTGCGCGACCGACGTGACGAGAGGAGGCCTGTGAGCTGCCTCCGGACCGCTGAGAAGGCTGGCTTCGCGTTGCATCCGTGTTGCACGGAGCCGCGATGCAGTGAGCGCTATTATTCTCATTGCATATTCATAACCCGTAAAACTTGCAAGAAATAAAATATCTGCCGCTATCGAGTAGCTTAAGGCGCGCGACTTGCCCCGGGGCTGTCGCTCAACCGGCCAAGCCACTGCTGAATCCTGCAAACGCGGGTGTCGACCCCGACACGTCTAACCTCCAATGGGAGGGGCGGATATAAGCCCGGGCTCGGTTCGGATGTGGGATGGAGGGCTTAGCAGCGCCTCGGGGCAGGGCACCGGCCACCAGAGACGGCCGTTGGGACGGTACTCTGGGCTTTCTGCCGATCGAAGCGCCGAGCTCGCTCGGCACTTTGCGCGTTCACCCTGGTACGCCCTCCCCTTGCGGGCCCTCAGGGCTGCTCGGGTCACCCAGGAACAGCTACCCCAGATCCTGGCTGCCACCCCTTCCTGGGCGCGCCTGGGATCTGATGATCGCGCTGCTGGTGATAGGGGCCATATTCGGCTTCCATCCTGCCGCGGCGCCGATCTTCCATGCCTACCGGAAAAGCGAGCTCGCGCGGCGGCGCCGGATCAAAGCGCGGGTGACGGGCGGGTGGACCGGCGTGCATCGCGCGGCCAGCGCGCGTAGGAGAGGTGAAGGCGTGTGCTGACGGGCGAGGCTGACGTGGCTGGACATCCTCATGGGCGCGCCAATTGGGCGGATGCCGCGGTGGCTCACTATCGGAGCGCCGCGGGCGTCGGCCTTCCCGTAATGGCCGCGGCGATGGCGAGCAGTGCCCTGGCCTGCGCCACACCTTTCGCGGCCTTCGCGACCTGGGCAGCCCTCCGGCTACCCCGCCGGGCCGGTCTCCTTCTCATAACTGCCGTCTGGCTGACGAACCAAGCCGTCGGCTTTGGCCTACATGGCTACCCACTCGACCCGAGCACGATCGGCTGGGGCCTGGCGATCGGCTCGGGGATGCTGCTGGCCTGGGCCGCCGCCGCGGCCACATCCCGGCTCGTGAGAGCCGAATGGCCCGCCATTCTGCCGTCGTTGGTCATCGCCTTCCTGGCTTGCGAACTCGCCTTGTGTACGGCAGGCTTCGTGCTGCCAGGCGACGCGGAGGCGTTCGCGCCCTCGGTGGTCGCACACCTCTTTCTCATCAACCTCGCTGCCTTAGGCGGCTTCGTGCTGCTGCAAGCGGCCGGCGAAGAGGTCGCGCACAGATGGGCGGCTCGCAGGCTGCAGAGCGCGTGAGAGAAGGGTCGTGCGCGGTTTCCCGCCGGAGCGGATCGTCTGCCTGACCGAGGAGACGGCCGAAACCCTCTACCTCCTCGGCGAGGAGCATCGCATCGTCGGGGTCTCGGGCTACGCGGTGCGGCCGCCGCGGGTGCGGCGCGAGAAGCCGCGCGTCTCGGCCTTCACCAGCGCCGACCTGCCCAAGATCCTGGCGCTGTCGCCCGACCTCGTACTGGCCTTCTCCGACCTGCAGGCCGGCATCGCGGCCGACCTCGCCCGCGCCGGGATCGCCGTGCACCTGTTCAACCAGCGCGACGTGGCCGGCATCCTGGCGATGATCCGCACCCTCGGCGCCCTCGTGGGGGCGCCCGGACGGGCCGAGGACCTCGCGCGGGGCTACGAGGAGCGCCTCGGGCGCGTCGCGGCCGAAGCCGAGGGACGGCCTCGTCCGCGGGTGTATTTCGAGGAGTGGGACGATCCGCTGATCTCCGGCATCGGTTGGGTCTCGGAGTTGATCGGCGTCGCAGGCGGACAGGACGTCTTTCCTGACCTGGCGCGGCAGGCGGCGGCGAAGGACAGGATCGTGTCGCCCGACGCGGTGGTCGCGGCCGCACCGGAGGTGATCCTCGCCTCCTGGTGCGGGAAGAAGGTGGTGCCGAGCCGCATCGCGGCCCGTCCGGGCTGGTCGGCCATTCCGGCGGTGGCGCGCGGGCGGATCACCGAAGTCAAGTCGCCGCTGATCCTGCAGCCTGGACCGGCGGCACTGACCGACGGCCTCGACGCGATCCGCGCCGCGCTGCGTCCCGCTGATCCTTCGCCCTGAAGATGCAGGATACATGCGCTCAGGGTGCTGTTCAGAGAACCGAGCCACCTCTCGTCGACAGCGAAGCGCAAAGTCTCAGCTTGCGCGAACCGGCCTCCTCCGCGGCGGCGTATCGCCGGCCACGAAATAGGCTGCCTGGCTGCGCGGCAGGGGGGTCCGGCCGCGAATGTCGTCGGCGATCTTCTCCGCGATCATGATCGTCGGGGCGTTGAGGTTGCCCGTGACGATCTGCGGCATGATCGAGGCGTCGACCACGCGCAGACCCTCCAGCCCATGCACCCGGCCCCGGCCGTCGACCACCGCCATCGCATCCTCGCCCATCTTGCAGGAACAGGAAGGGTGGTAGGCGGTCTCGGCATGGGCGCGCACGAAGGCGTCGAGCTCCGCGTCGGAACGTAGCGCCGCGCCTGGGCTGATCTCGCGCCCGCGGTACGGATCAAGGGCCGGCTGGGCCATGATCTCGCGGGTGATCCGAATCGCAACGCGGAACTCGCGCCAGTCCTGGTCGGCCGACATGTAGTTGAACAGGATGCTCGGATGGGCGTGCGGGTCCCGCGAAGTGAGCCGGATCCGACCCCGGCTCGGTGAGCGCATCGAGCCGACATGGGCCTGAAAGCTGTGCGATTTCACCGCGTGGCTGCCGTTGTAGCTGATCGCCAGCGGTAGGAAGTGATATTGCAAGTTCGGCCAGGCGAATTCGGAGTCGGAGCGGATGAAGCCGCCCGCTTCGAACTGGTTGCTTGCGCCGATCCCCGTCCCCGCGAACAGCCATCGCGCGCCGATGGCGGGCTGGTTCCAGGGCTTGAGGGCGGGTGCCAGGGAGACGGGCTGCCGGCACTCGTATTGCACGTACATCTCAAGATGGTCCTGCAGGTTCTCGCCGACGCCGGGCAGGTCGAGAACGAGGGGGACGTCGAGATTGCGCAGGAGATTGGCAGGCCCGACGCCGGAGCGCTGCAAGATCTGCGGCGAGGCGATCGCGCCGGAGCAGACCAGCACCTCGCGGCGTGCCCGCGCAAAGGACGGCTCCTTGTTCCCGCGCAGATAGACGACGCCGCTCGCGCGTTTGCCATTGAACAGGATGCGGTCGGTGAGTGCGTGGGTGACGATAGTGAGGTTGGGCCGCTCCCGCGCCTGGTCGAGGTAGCCCCGGGCGGTGCTTGACCGGCGTCCCTTCGCGGTGACGCTCCTGTCCATCGGACCGAAGCCTTCCTGCTGGTAGCCGTTGAGGTCCGCGGTGCGGGGGTAGCCCGCCTGCACGCCGGCCTCGATCATGGCCTCGAACAGAACGTTTCCGCCGGGCTTGGCCGCGGTGACGTAGAGCGGTCCGTCTCCGCCGTGATAGGTGTCCGGCCCAAGGTCGCGTGTCTCCGCCCTGCGGAAGTACGGCAGGCAATCGCCGTAGGACCAGTCCGCGAGGCTGGGCAATCGCGCCCAGCCGTCGTAGTCGAGGGGATTGCCGCGGATGTAGCACATGCCGTTGATCAGCGACGAGCCGCCGAGCCCCTTGCCCCGGCCGCACTCCATGCGCCGGTTGTTCATGTGAGGCTCCGGATCGGTGAGATACGCCCAGTTGTAGCGCCGCCCCTGGAGTGGATAGGCGAGCGCCGCTGGCATCTGGGTGCGAAAGTCGAAGCGGTAGTCGGGACCACCCGCCTCCAGGAGCAGGACGCTGACGTCCGCGTCCTCGGTCAACCGGGCGGCCAGCACGTTTCCGGCCGAGCCGGCACCGACGATGATGAAATCGTATTCCTGCGTCATGGTCGGATGGCCGGTGAGGTGGCACGGGAAGCCTCGCGCTCAGCATCAGGGGCGCGGAGTCCGACGGCTCGACCTGGATCGATGTACTGCGCGTGTGGCGCTCCAAGGTCTCGAAGCCAAGCTTCAGCGCCGCCGGCACGAGGATGCACTCTGGCTGACGCCAACACGATTAACTTGGTCGAATGATACTGCGCAGGGCGAAAGCTCTGAAGCGGGACAAGGGAGACGGGCGGTATTGGCCGCAAGCACCCTGACCGGGATGGTGGTCGGGACGTTGGATGCCCCTGGCCAGAACACTTGGACCCGCATAGCACGAGATCATCCTACCGCTTCTGCCCCTCCCCGCTCAATTGACCTGATCGGTATTTTGGACCGGGCCGAGTGCGAGGCTACTGCATGGCCGTTGCCAGGGGTAGCCGGAAGGCCGGATCCGGGAAGGTGACAGGCGCGGGCGGGCGATAGCCCAGGGACGAATGCGGCCGGACGCGGTTGCAGGTGTTCTGCCGTAACCCGATCACGGTCTGCGCGTCCCTCAACGCGTAGAAGATCTCCTGCTTCAGGCACTCGTCGCGCAGTTTGCCGTAGAAGCTCTCGCAAAACCCGTTCTCCCATGGAGAGCGCGGCGCGATGTACTGGATCTGCGGGCCGGTCTTGGCGAGCCATTTGCGTCGCGTCTTCGAGATCATCTCAGGGCCGGTGTCGCAGCGAACGTGCTCGGGGACGCCGTGCAGGCACATGGCGTCGGCCAACGCCTCGAGCACGCCGAGGCTGTTGATCCGCCGTGCCACTTTCAGAACCAGGCACGCCCGGCTGTGCTCGTCGATCAGCGTCAGGATGCGCAAGCTCCGGCCGTCGTGGGTCTGCCCCTGCACGAAGTCGAAGCTCCAGACGTGGTGCGGTGGAGCGGTCGCAGCCGCACGCACGAGCCGTCGTTCAGCCACCGGCGGCTACGTGGTCTCTGTCGGCTGGGGACCTTCAGCCCCTCGCGACGCCAAATGCGCTGAACCCGATCCTTGCCCACCTGCCAGCCGGCTGCCTGCAGCAGTGCGGTGACACGGCGGTAGCCGTAGCGTCCGTACTCGGACGCCAGGGCGACGATGGCACGGGTCGGCGCAGCCTCGTCGGCCGGCGGCGTGGGCACGTAACGCTGCGTGCCCCGGTGCTGGCCGACGATCCGGCAGGCGTGACGTTCCGAGAGGCCGTACTTCTCGGATGCCGTCCACCGCCTGCCGGCGTCGCTCGGGGGCTATGAGTTTCCCGAGGCGACGTCCGCCAGGACCTGCTTCTCCAGCGAGAGATCGGCCACGAGCCGCGGCAGCCGCGCGTTCTCGCGCTCCAAGTCCTTCATCTTCCTGGCCTGATCAACTTGGAGACCGCCGTACTCCTTGTGCTAGAGCATTTTCCGACGAAGTGGATGCCGGTTCGTCGCAGAAAATGCGGCAAGATCAAAGATCGAGAGCAGCACCCGATTGCAACGTGATCGGGTGCTGCTCTAGCGGTCATAGCTCTGCTCGGAGATCTCCGCCTCCGTGCAGGCCAGGGCCCAACTCTTGCCCTGTGCCGTCTGCACCTCAATCTGGCGCAGCTTGAGCATCACCTGCTCCGCGCTCGTCTTCTGACCTCGCCGCATGTCCGACTCCTTCGGTCCGGGCTGATCCTCTCAATCAGCCCGGACCGAAGCCAGCCGGTCAGGTCACTGGGGAGGCCGCCGCTGATCCGCACCACCCGCACCCGACCCTCGCCAGAAAACACAGTCAGGGTGGCAGGGACGGTGACCGATCGGCCGCGCGCAAGGGCGGTCACGACACCGCTCGCTCGACGAGCCACAGGATGAGCATCGCAACCAGCCCGGCGACCACCACCTGAACGATGAACTGTGTTCCCGCGCCCCATCCAAATTCTGCCTCCAGGTATCGCTTGACGGCGGTGCTGGCGAACCAGCCGAGACCGCCCGCAATGAACGTCACGAAACGGCTGCGGTACCACGGTCGAGGATCCTGCGGCTTGGCCATGGTCGGCGATGCGCCTCCTGGGTCTCGAAGCTAACTGCCGGTGCGACCGACCTGGCTGCTTCACGCGCTGTCGGGCGGGGTGGCGTAAGTCGCCAAGCTGGCGACTTACGCGAACGCTGCAGCTAATCGCATTGTTTGATCTGGATGTGCAAAGGTATGACAGGCTTGTCTTGAAATATAATCCCAAAAACATTGCTAACTCTGCTGCTTGCAGAGAAGCCCGGAGGAATAGGTTGAGGATTTAATCCAGCTACGGTTTCGGAGAGCTCGTCGTTGCTCAAGGTATTATGAGTGCAATACTTTGATTTATTCTCTGGCTTTCTAAGTGTGAGCTGTTTCAAGGATTTGAGCATAGAAGCCTCCCGAGGCAACATCATTGCCCTCCGAGAGAATGCAAGTCCAACACGCCACCCGATGTGCTCAGACGCACATGCGTCAGCCCCACTCCTAGCCCAACCTCCGCCCTAAGCTAAGGCTGCTCCAACCGTGCGAGTGGTTGTATAGCTGCTCGCACGCGTGAGACCGGCCCATCCGCATAGGCGCGGTTACGGAGCCGCTCTTTGGGCGATCTTGGCGATGTGCGCCCGGCGGCACCCGGTCGCCGCCTGGATCTGCGACCACGTCATTCGGCACGGCCGACCGAGGCCTGTAGCGTGCCCTGGAGCGGTTCCGGCGGGGATGGGCGAACCGGGATTGAGCAAAGCGGGATCGGTCCGTGCTGTGCCCGTAGCCATGCCGCAACCGCCAGGAGAGCGGCACGGTCGAGCCGATGCGCCAGCTCGTCCTCACGCTGCTGCCGGGCCCGGGCGCTCAGGCCGGCAAATCGCAGCAGCAGCTGCTGGGGCACGTCGTCGAGCAGCAGCCCCGGTGGAGCGATAGCGGCCGGCAACGGCTCGCCGAGTTCGCTCCGGCTGGCTGAGCTTGCTGAAGCCACGCTGCTGCGACACCGGGTCAAGAGGGAAGACGAACGCGGCGGTAAGCGCGCCGACCGGGCGCCTTAAAATTTGGTTAAAACTGAGACAAGGCGCCGCCGTGCTTAGTGAAGAAGCAGCATTATTATAGCGAAGCTTGCGCTCGCCGCGCCAATAAGGCCGACACTTGCCATTGTTTCCGCAATCACCGCCGCCCTCTCTTTTTTATTGAGGCTGGCCATATCGAGTGTTGAGTGATTTGGCAACTCGGATAGGCGGCTTAGGGCTTGCTCAGACCGCATCCATCTGAGGCCGGTAATTAAGTTGTGCACGCTGCAAATAGCGGCCGTAAGTGCCTCGGAATGTTAGCGGTCAAGCTGTCCGGAGCATGCGCGGACGTTGAAGTAAGCTGTGGAACTACCCTGGTCTGTGCGACAAACTCAGCACAGAAGCTTGCCCCGGTGTGTCACCGCGAGCACACTGGCACCATGTCTCGTAGCCCGCCCACGTCGCACTTCCAGCTCTGGTTACTCTGACCACGGCCAGACGGCGCCAGCGTTGTGACCGATCATGAGGAACTGGGCGCCGTCACCGAGGAGACGGCAGTCGCGGCGGCCGCGGACCGGGCTTGCGAACTGTTCTCGCAGTCTGACGCGGTCGTCATGCTGCTGGACGGAACGGGCAAGCTGATCTGGTCGCGGCGGTGCGGCATGCCTCGGCCGGGTGACCTCCTCGGCAAACGAGTGCAGGAGACCACAGGGGGCGCTGGGGAGCTGGTGCCCCAGGTCACGGCGATCATGGCGGGGCAGCTGAGCGGCGTCGCCTCGCTCCGACCCGCTTGGCGATCGTGGCAAGGTGAGCCCGATTGTACCCGGTCGCCGCCTGAACCTGAGACCACGTCATCCCGGCTGACAGCATCGCGGCGATCCCCGCGTTGCGCTCCGTGTCCTCCGCCCGGCCCCGGCAGAGGCCCTGCGCCTTCGCCCGTGCCTGTTGAAGGGTCACGCGGGCCCTGTTGAACCAGCTCCGGGCTGGTTCGCCAGGGGTATACCCTTCCTGAACCGATGCGGGCACGCCTGGTGCCGGGCCGCAGTCTCCGCAACGGCCCTATGACGGGGAACGATCGATACACTACACGATAAATATCTTTGATCTCGCCGACTATGAATTCGTGTTTCGGCCCTTGTTTATCTATCGATTTTCTTACAAATTTTCTAATATGGTCACGAATTCTCTCGCTTCTCTCTGATGAATTGTCAGTCGCGTCATGTGCTTCGGTCATGAACGGGTCGCGCATCGATCGGGTTCCCGGCGCCAGAGAGCCCGCATATTCAACAGAGAGCCCAGCCTCTTAGGCAGGGCGACATGTCGGTGTGACTACACAACCTATTCTGCCCTAATCCTGCTATATAGCGCAACGTTCCCAAAGTCATGTAGTCGTTACGGCCTATGCGTGATCGTGCAGTTGATTTCGAAAGTCTTCGTTGCGCGGATTAAGCTTACATAAACGAAGTATGCGGATTAACTTGCTGTCGGATACGTAGCCTGCCGGACGGAGCCGCGCACTCCCGTCCTCGCAGAAAAGGACCTAGTCATGCGGCACTTCTACTTCGACCTCGCCGACGGGGTCACTACCATCCGGGACGAGGAGGGGGTCGAGGCCACGAACCTGGATCAGGCCCTGGAGGCGGCCGAATCCGTGATCCGGGAGATGCGAGCCAATGGCGTGCTGGCGCACCTCGGAGACGGCTGGACCCTCTGCATCCGTGTGGAGGCCGAGACCGTCCTGGCTATCCTGCCCGTGGAGTAGCGGCTGATCGCACGGGGTGTGGCGCTCGACTTCGCGGCGATCCTGGTGGCGAGGCCGATGTAGGCCGGCACGCTCGGCAGGCCCCACTACACCTCGGGGGAGTATCGGGCCGTCATGCGGACCACTGGCCCGATCGCCGATCCCGCCGCCCTGGTCTGCGCGTGGAGCCGCGGCCTCGCCTCCCTCTCCCCCGGCCAGCCGCCCTGCCCCGGCTTCCGCCTGGACGACTGGGCCACCAGCCTGGAGAACTGCCGCCGCTTCGTCGACGAGTTCGGCGCCGAGGCGGCGCGGCTCGGCTGGGACGCGCTCACCCTGTTCTCGGTGCACCCGCAGGCCGGCATCGTCCGGGGCGACTGCTGCGGCGTGATGATGCCCTGCTCCTACCCGGTGTTCGAGCTGGCGGAGGCGTACCTGACGACACACCTCTGGACCTCGCGGAAGGCCAAGCCCGGGCGCTGCCGCGGCGTGACCGTCTGGGAGTTCGGGAAGGCGGCCTAGCGGGATCACGAACTCCGCCGTAGCCTGCGCCGATCAGGGCGCCGATCTCACCCGTGCCGATCCGACCCGAGCACCGCGGCTTCGACCCGATCGACTGGCCCCAGCTCTCCGACGTGATCCGCTTCCGGTCCGCCGGAGGGCGCTGCGAGGGCTGCGGGCGGCCCCACCTGCAACGGGTCGCCTTCAGGGCGGGCGCTGGTTCGACGCCGCGACCGAGATGCGGCGCGACGGGCGAGGCCGCATCCTGCGCAGCCGCATGCTCCCGGAGGACCTGCTCCACACCGTCCGGTTCACCCGCGTGGTCCTGGCGACGGCGCACCTCAACCACGACACGGCCGACGGCGCGCCCGGCAACCTCGCCGCCTCCTGCCAGCGCTGGCACATGCTGCACGACCGGCCCGAGCACCAGCGGCGGCGCCGGTTCACCCTGTTCAGCCGCAAGGCGGCCGGCCATCTGTTCCATGGGCTCTACCCGGGTAGATGGGACACCATAGAATGAGCGTAGCAGGTGTCGTTGGCCCGATAGGCTCGGCATCCCTACTTTAAATGGCTGATGCGCAACGCACTCCAGGAGAACACGCTGCAAATCTGATTATAACAAATTTGTAGGCGAGCCATGTCCGTGCACTATCTACGGCCGTCGCCAAAGAAAGAGGCGCCTCAGTGGGCCGCTCTTGTTGCCGTTGCAGCCTTCGCGTATTTCGAGTTCGAGGTACTTAGGCCCACAGTGCAGAAAATGGGTCGGGAGGCTTATGTTGAAATCATGCACCTGTCAGAGGAAATGTTCTGCATGGGAACCGCGGCGAGCAGTGCTGCTTTCTGCGGTCACTAAAACGCAAGTTTCCGTCGGTGGGCGGTAGCATACAGGGCTGTACATCACCCTCATGTCCAAGGCCGTCACCGACGAGCGTGTGAACGCCGCAGTCTCCGGCTACCTCGACGATCCCACGCCGGGACTGCGCCTGATCGCCGAAGGCGTCGCCGTGGACCTCGCGGCGGTGATCCTTGCGAACATCCACGCCCGGGGGGCTGGTCCTGACGAACGCCCTTGAGGCGCAGCGACGGATGGCGGTGCGCGCGGCCATCCTACTGGCGCGGGCCGGTTGAGCGAGACAATCACGCCCTCGCTCCCGACCCTCATGGAGGGCGCTCTCACCCGAATGAGTGATGAAAGCTTGGCCTTTTGGGCATACACCAAGTCCAGCGCTCGCCACCCAAGGAAGCCGTGCGATGGATGCCAATCTCAGGACCGTTCTGTCCTTCGCCGCCGTGTACGCGGTCATCGCCATCGCCCTGCTCGCCGCACAGCCGATTGCTGGTGCAACTCAGACGGCGGATGCGGCCGGCAACTTCGAAGCACCTGTGAGCCGCTGGTTGCACGTCGTGATCGCCTCGGCCGAGTAGCGACGATCACGGTCCTTCCGGGGGGCCGGCTGATACGCGCACGCAATCCCCGCCGCGCCTGCGACGAGCAGGGCCGCGAGATACCACCGCCCACGATCGGCTGGCCCCGGTCCGAGGAGGGCGACCGCACGGCCTTCGTGCACTGCAACGCGACCGATTGCGGCCACGAGGCGACGATCAGCACGGACCGCTTCCCGGCCGACTTGCCCTTTCTCGACATCGCCCTGCGGGTGCGCTGCTCGGCCTGCGGCGCGAAGCCGGTCGGCGTGGTGCGCGACATGCTGGGCGTCTACGCCCGGCTGCACGCGAAATACAGCTGGGGCATGCGTGTCCGGCCCGCTACCGGCGAGTTATCGCGTCGTAGGGTGGGACGTGCCGTGGCCGGATGAGGGCGGCCGCACCGCTTAAGGGGGACACGGACGCTGCCCTTCTCGTATTCAGGCGAGAACTACCTCAAGCTCAACTCGCTCGCCCGAGTGTCCAAGAAAGCGGTGATGTTCTTGATCCGGTTCAACGCCTCCTGCTGTGTGCAGGTGTTCACGTCCGACCCGTAGAACAGGAGTCCGTACCGCCTCCGTATGGCACAGTCAGTCTGGGTTAACAGTATGAACGCGGCCATCAGCACGATCGCTATCCAAATCGGCCGCCTCGCTGTCAGATGAAGCATGCCGATCGGCATAACCAGAACTGATCTTAATTCGGCACCCTTCTTAGGTCTTCGCTGGCGTGCGGAAAAGGCATCCTGATTTGCCTCACGGTTGGCAAGTAGCCTTTCCAGGCGCAGCACTGCACGATTTCGTATGCGCAGCATAGGGAGCGTCCTTCTCTCCCGTAGCATAAAACGCGACCACCTCTTAAATGCGGCTGTACTTGCGCGTAAAACTGCGACGTTTTATTTTGCATTAAGTTCGATTTAAGTTCACCAAATGGCCGCGGGCATCTTGCCGGCGCCAACGGGGACCCAGATAGGCACAACATTAGGGATGCCGCTTCAGGCCCGCACATTGATCCAGGATAGAAAAGGCCCGCCGCTACCGGAGCTGAGCGGGCCGAAGATGTCCCCAACACGATTGAGAGCTTCTAACAGAACCAGGGTTGGCGCCTTAGCGGCCGCGCCGAGCTCACGGGTGTCCTGTTCGTGTTGCGCTCGGGCACGCCATGAGAAGTCTGCTATTGCAACTGTTTTGCTCAGTCTGTTCCTTTCGTCAGTTGCTGCGATATTTGGCCAAACATCTGCACAGGATCGCTCTGTCCTGCCGTAGAATTTGATGATATTCCTAAGATCCTCTTGAAGAACCCGCCCGCAATTCCATCAAGTTCTTCATCGGTCAAGAGCCCGATCTCCTCTGACGTTCTGATTTGCTTTGACGTTGAAGCGCGGTCCTGTTGGCACGTGTTCATGGGGCATCTCCCTCGCGGGTTGGCTGCCTCTCCGGCTGGGCTCCGCCGTGGTGTTGAGGACAGCCTGAAGCCCGCCAACCAGAAATCTGTGCGCGGCTGCACAGAGCCGGTTCCGGGGGCACGTGGCTCTACCACCGCCCGCAAATTGTCAGAGACGAGGGGCTTGGCTCTGCCCCTCGAACGCGCCAGCCTAGTTTGGTTAAAACCTAAGGAGCATCGTGCACCCGCACACCCGGGGCGATCAAGCGCCATCGCCTTCGAGCCGAACCCGAAACTCGTTCGGCTTGGCCGCGGGAGGGCCGCTACAGGTGGGAGGCCGACGCAGAACGATGCATGATCGTCCGATCGCGTCGGTCACGAGGGCCACACCGTCGATGAGCCTGCGGTCCCAGTACGAGCAAGCCGTGCGCGACTTGCGCGAGCACGCGGCTGAGATGCGCCGCCGCGGCGCCTCCGCCGAGGCCATCGCGCGGGCGATGCACGCGGAGCGCAGGCGACTGGCCTCCCTGTTCAAGGAGCAGACCCCCGAGCCGCACCGGACCCGCATCTACGAGCGCACGGTGAGGGTCTACGGGAACGAGATCGGCCCCTCGATCGAGTCCCTGCGCGCGATGGGCAAGTCGTGGGAGGCGATCATCGAGAGCGCGACGCGTCCGGGGCCGCCCGTCGAGTGAGGACCCGAACAGGCGAACGCAGGGTAGGGCGAGGTTGACGACCAAGCTCGGGCCTCGCAGAGCACCACTCGAAGGCCCATTTTCGGGCAGCCCGCGCCGGAAGCGCGCGGCGGACCAGCCGCTGCTCCCGATCCGGGTGTGCAGTGTCCAGACGGGCGCCGCCTTGATCGAGATGTCGACCTGCCTGCGCTGGGTGATCGAGACGTCCTTGAACAGGTCGTCCATCGCGGCGCGGGCGCGCGTCCCGGTCGGGACCCGACCATGGTGATGGGCAGGTGGCCATTGCCGCCGGCCGAGGCCCCCGCGCCGTCGAAGCGCCGGCCCCCCATGTCGTCGCCGATCCGGCGCGCCGCGGGTCGGCCCGGCGGCGGGTCGTTGACAACCTCGCCGTCGCGCAGGCGCGAGTAGCCGCCCGACCTGGACTTGAACTGCGCGATCCCGAACGCCCCCGAGCGCGAGTTCGCCGAGGTGGGGCCGCCGCGGGCCTCCACGGCCGAACAGCGCGCCACCAGGGCCTTCGCGCCCAGCGCCGAGGCGCCGCCCTTCGCCAGCACGTCGACCGCGTGTTGCTGCTGCTTCGCCGTCCACCAGCCCCCGGCGCACGGAACGCCGCCGACCTTCTCGACGGCCTGACCGACCTCGGTCCAGTCCTTCTTGAACGACTTGACGCTGTCGTCCTTGGCGACGCGGGTCAGTGCCCCCCTGAAGCTTCGCGAGCGGCGCCGAGACCTGGTCGTCAACGCCGTTCCGAAATCGCTGGCTCCCGCCAGTCATCTACATAACCTTAGATTGCAAGTTTTGGCCAGATTAGGTTGCGTTTGTGTGCTTGCGAATCGGCCTGATCTTACCTTGAATTTTCTGCGAGTTAGTCGCACGATAAGCTGCCGACCGAAGAGGAGGGCTGAGATGAGTGCCGGTCAAGCTAATGCGCTGGCAGGTAGCGCAGACCTCATCGAGGTGACATCCGGGCTCGTAGCTGCGTACGTCGCCCACAACTCTGTCGCGCCTTCCCAGGTGCCCACACTCCTTAGTCAGGTGCACGCGGCGCTGGTTGGTCTGCACAGGCCGCCCGCGCAGGAACTTGCCAAGCCGGTTCCGCCGGTCCCGATTAAGAAGACGGTGACGCCGGACGCGATCATCAGCCTGGAAGACGGCAGGCCCTACAAGTCGCTCAAGCGCCACCTCTCCAGCCGCGGCATCACCCCCGACCAGTACCGCCAGAAATGGGGCCTGCCGCCCGACTACCCGATGGTGGCGGCGAACTACGCCGCGCAGCGCTCCGAGCTTGCCAAGAGCATCGGCCTCGGCCAGTCCCGCCGCGCCGCGGGCCAGAAGGGCAAGTAGGCGGGACCCGCCCGATCGTCAGTGGGGTCGCGGCCCGCCTCGGGGCCCGTCGCCACGACCTCCGTCCGCGACAGGTCCTTCCGGCGCGGGGACTGCCGGCTCGCGGGCGTGTGCGAGACCCTCTGGTCCGGAACGCCCTGCGCGAGGCCGCCCACCGCGGCTTGGTGCCTATCGAGGAGCGCGCGATCAGCGGCTGGCGGAACGACACGAACGTGGTGCGCCTGGTCTCGGAGGAGTGGCGCTCCTGGCTGCGCCTCGCCAGAGGCCGGCAGGTGCCCGCCCCGATGCTCCGTTGGCCCGTCGACCAGGGCGCCCGTAGGCCGGCCACCTCGCCCGCGGGCGCGAGCAGACCGGGCTCTCTCGCGAGGCCGCCGTCCAACGCGTCACCTTGCTGAAGAGGCTGGCGCTCGCTGGCGCCGGCGCCACCGATCTGCCGGTCATTCCGCGCTACACGATCCACTGAGGCCCAGACGCACGAACGCCCGCCGGAGGGTTAGGACCTGTCCGGGCGTCGGGTCACAGGGACTCGTGATGACTACAGCCACCTAACGACCACGGCTGGCGCCTTGTTCCGGCTCGGCAAGCTCATCTTCAACGATGATTTGTTTATCTACGTCAGGCGCGTGTATCGGCCCTCGCGCGCGTCAGGGCGGCCCATTCGCATAAGATCAAGTACGGGACGCGTTATGGCGCCTGCGGACAGTTTCCGGAAGCATTCGAGCGCGCCATGAACCGGTCGCCAGTCGAGGGCCAGTTGATCGGCCCTCGGCAGGGCCTCGCGGGCTGGCGTCTCGACCGTGCTAGACTAGGTGCGCCTGCGCCGGATCCCATCCCCGGCGACGGGCAGCGGGTCGGGTTTCGGCCGTCCGGATTCGGCCTTCCGGCTACCCATGGCAACGGCCATGCAGCAGCCTCGCACTCGGCCCGGTCCAAAATACCGATCGGGTCAACCCGAGCATCACGCCCATGAGCGTCTTGAGCGAGTGCGGCCACGCCTCGGCGTCTCCAAGCGGTGTGGCCGCCCAGGGATGCTGACGCATGAGCGCGCCCATCATATCGCCACCTTGGAGGAAGGCCGGGGTTGCCGCTGCTGGCCTCGCCTGCTCACTGGTCGTCACTGAGTAGGCCGCTTCGACGTGCACGTCCCTGTCATTCTGCTGACCGAGGCAGCGGAGAGCGGCGCGAATCACCTCACCGGCGGTCCGGTACTGCCCGCTCGCGACCTTTTCCGCGATGAAGGTGTTCAGTTCAGTGGTGAGCGACGCAGTGATGGCTGCTTTGGCGGGCATCTTACCAGGGGGTTATGAAGCTTTCTCACCCGGTCAGCTGGCGTCGCCTCACCCGAAACCCTGGTGGCAGTGATCCACGCGAGTGTGGCTGACGACCAATCGCCACGGGCGTTCTGGCGGTTTCGCCCGACCATTGCTGGACGCAAGTTGGCGTCGTTAACCGCTCCTATGCCGCGACAATGCCCCGGACTCCTCGCCGTCCGCTGCACGTCAACGCCTTCTCTCAGGCTCCGCAGCATCGTGCCCGGTGACATGGCTGGTTGAGAGCCAGCCAGCGCCCCCACGCGTCACTCATTAGCGGGAAGGACGGCTGTAAGGCAGCGTTGGGCGCGAGCGCCGACAGCGCTGCGCCAAGTCCGCCCACCGCACGTGCCAAGCTGGAACGCGCGAATCGGGATGGAGTTGGGCTGACAGCGGCCGGGGGGCACCCGGCCACATGTGAGCCCCTGACCCTGAGCCGTGAATGGCGGCGCTTGGGGCAGGAGGAGAAAAATGCGAGAGGAGACGCGCATGAGCGACTACGATCGCTGGCGCAACGAGCGCGACCGCTCACGTGAGATGGGCGACCGAGATCGGGACCGTTTCTCCAGCCGCAGCGACCGCGGTTACGGTGAAGACCGCTACTACGGTCGCGATGATCGTGACTACGGCCAAGGCCGGCACGGCCGCGACGATGACGATTGGCGTCGGCGCGAACGCGAGCCCGGTGCGATGGATGTCGCGTTCGGGCGCGGGATGGGCAGCAACTACGAAGGCCGCGACATGTCCGGCCGCGGCCAAGATCGCTCCCGGTACACTGGCGGGGACAACGACTACTACGGCGGCTTCTACGGCGCGGATCAGGGCTATGGCCGTGGCCGGTCCGATCGCCCGAGCCAGGGCGGCTACGGCCGTGGTGATTACGGCGCACGCGACTACGGACGTGGCGGCTCTCGTGATTACACCCGCTCGTATGATGATCGCGATGTGACCGGCTATCGTGGGGAGCGTGGCTTCCTTGATCGAGCCGGGGACGAGATCTCGTCGTGGTTCGGAGACGACGAGGCAGCCCGTCGTCGGGAGCGTGATGCCGCACAGGGCGACCAAGGTGCCCAGCATCACGGAGGCCGGGGTCCTCGCAACTACCAGCGATCAGACGAGCGCATCTGTGATGACGTGAATGACCGCTTGACTGATGATCGACAGGTAGATGCGACCGAAATCGAGGTCACGGTTCAAGGCCGCGAGGTCACGCTGAACGGAACGGTCAACAACCGTTACGACAAACGTCGAGCCGAGGACATAGCCGAGTCCGTGTCAGGCGTCACTCACGTGCAAAACAACCTTCGCGTCCGGCAGAGTTCATCAATGAACACCGGTGGGCTTGGCGGTGAACGAGCCACCTCTAGCACCGGGCAGCCCTCCACGGCAGGGACAAGCAGCAGCAACTTCAGCGGCGTTGGGATGGGCCGACAAGAGAAAATTGGCACGTAGCATCACACTGGAATGCGGCGGCCCTATTCGGAGCCGCCGCTTCTGGCAGTGAGGGTTGAATCTCGATCCAAAACGCGATGCCGGATCGCGCTGACGCCGCGCGATCGTGGCCAGATCACGACCGCACGGAAGCCCGAGGCGTGCTCACTTGTCGCTGTTCCAGATATCGGTCGAGAGCTTCCAGTCGTTCCCGACCTTGCGCCAGACCACGACGTACTTGCCGGACGCGTCCTGCGCTGACTGATCCTTCAATTTAAGCACGAAACGGCCGACTTCACGCGCGGCCTCACCGCCCAGCGGCTGAACGTCTAGCGTCGTGAGTTTGATGTCGGTGATGACCTTCCCCGCCTCCGTCCAGAACTTCTGGACTTCTGCGCGACCATGTACGAGTGGGCTGCCAGATGGGAGCACGTAGGCGTCCTCAGTGTACATGTTCGCTACTGCTGAGAAATTCCCGCTCCGAAACGCGCTCTCAAATTCCGCGTTCAGCTTATCGATAGCTGCCTTATCCTGTGCCAGTGCATGTCCCGCAAGCAGGAAGAGCGCTGTGGCGAGAGTTGGTGCGCGCATGGGAGCCTCCTCGATCTCGGTTCTACATCGAGACTAAACCGGGAAAGCTGAGCAGCATAGCGGACGCGACCCTCAGTGTACTGGCTCGGTGACGCGGGAACGTCTCGACATGACGACATCGGGTACCGACTCGCACTTAGAGCATTTTCCGACGCAGTGGATGCCGGTTCGTCGCAGAAAATGCGGCAAGATCAAAGATCGAGAGCAGCACCCGATTGCAACGTGATCGGGTGCTCTGCGACGGCGGCGGGCTCGACATTGCCGTGCTCGGGATGGCGGAGGCGGACGCGGCCGGGAACGTCAATGTCAGCCGCTTCGGCCCGAAGCTCGCGGGGGCCGGCGGCTTCATCAACATCAGCCGGAACGCCCGCAAGGTCGTTTTCGCCGGCACCTTCACGGCCGGCGGCCTCGGTGTGAGGATCGAGAGCGGTCAGCTCCGGATCGTCCAGGAGGGGCGGGCCAGGAAGTTCCACGAGCACGTCGAGCAGATCACCTTCTCGGGCCGGGTCGCGGCGGACAAGACGGTCCTGTACGTCACCGAGCGCTGCGTCTTTCGACTACGCCAGGACGGCCTGGAACTGATCGAGGTTGCGCCGGGGGTCGATGTCGAGCGGGAGACCCTCGCCCACATGAACTTCCGGCCGATGATCAAGGGTGCGCGCACGATGGATCCGCGCATCGTTGCCGCGCAGGCGATGGGGCTGCGGGAGCGGATGCGCGATCTCAACCTCGCTGACCGGCTCGCCGATGACCCTGACCGCAACGTCCTGTTCCTGAACCTCGAAGGACTGCACGTCCGTCGGATCGAGGATGTCGCGATGATCCAGGAGGCCGTGGCGGCGCGCTGCCGGGAAGTCGGCCGGCGCATGGCCGTGGTCGTCAACTACGATGCCTTCCAGCTTGATCGCGAGGTGGCGGACGCCTACGCCGAGATGGTTCGCGCGCTGGAGCAGACCTACTCCACCCGCGTTTCCCGCTCCACGACGAGCGCGTTCATGCGCGTGAAGCTCGGACACGTCCTCACCCGCACCGTGCGGCCGCACATCTTCGAGAGCAGGGCCGAGGCGCAGGCGTTCCGCGACAGCGTCCGGGAGCCATGACCGCGCACCTCGCGTCCCGTGGGTGCGCGCTGCACGGGGTGTCGCGCTCCCCGCCTGTCGCTTTCGCGCTGTCGGGAAACCGCCAGCCAGCGTTATCCCTTTTTAGGGCAAAGCCGAGCGAACCGGCCGGCCAGGGAGAAATGCTCATGAAGACAGTATCGGCGCAGACCAGCCGATCCTCAGGTCTCCAATCGATCGAGGGAAGAGCCGCTGCCACAGGAGCCCTCGCGCGGCTCGGCATTCGCTTCACCGCCTGGGCCGAGCGCTGGTTCCCGGACGCCTTCATCTTCGTGGCGATCGCGGTGGTCCTCGTGGCGCTCGGCGCCCTGGCGAACGGGGCGCCGGCCGCGGCGGTCGCCAAGACCTTCGGGGACGGCTTCTGGAGCCTCATTCCGTTCACGATGCAGATGGCCTTCGTGACGATCGGCGGCTACGTCGTCGCCACCTCGCCGCCGGTTCAGTTCTTGATCGACCGCCTCGCCCGGATCCCGCGCACCGGGCGTGGGGCGGTGGGCCTCGTGGCCGCCGCCACCATGCTGTCGTCCTTCCTCAGCTGGGGCCTCAGCCTCATCTTCGGCGGCCTTCTCGCGCGGGCGCTGGCCCGCCGGACGGAGTTGAACATGGACTACCGGGCTGCCGGGGCCGCGGCCTATCTCGGTCTGGGTGCGACCTGGGCGATGGGCCTGAGTTCCTCGGCCGCCCAGCTCCAGGCCAATCCGAAGAGCCTGCCGCCGAACGTGCTGCCGATCACCGGCGTGATCCCGTTCAGCGAGACGATCTTTCTGTGGCAGTCGATGCTGATCGCGCTGGTCCTGTTCTTGGTCTCGGTGGCGATCGCCTACGCGTCGGCCCCGGCAGCCGTCAGCGCCGTCACCGCGCAGGATCTCGGCGTGGACGTTTCGGCCAAGGAGGAAAAGCTCGATCCGCCCGCGCAGCCCGGCGAGAAGCTGGAGCATTGGCCGCTCCTGAACATCCTGCTCGTCATCATTGCCGGCGGCTGGATCTGGCAGGAATTCGCGCGGCAATCGTGGATCGTCGCGATCTCGAACCTCAACACCTACAATCTGCTGTTCCTGACCCTGGGCCTGCTGCTGCACTGGCGCCCGAAGCGGTTTCTGGTCGCCGTCGCGAAATCGGTGCCGGCGACGGCCGGAGTCCTGATCCAGTTCCCGCTTTATGCCTCGATCAGCGCGATCCTCACGGGTGCCAAGAACGCGTCGGGCGACACGCTGTCGGAGGTGATCAGCCACGCCTTCGTCAGCTTCAACACGGCTGGCAGTTACCCGCTCTCGATGGGCGTCTACTCGGCGGTGCTCGGCTTCTTTGTGCCCTCCGGCGGCGGCAAGTGGCTGCTCGAGGCGCCCTACGTCATGCAGGCGGCGAACGAGTTGAAGGTGCATCTGGGCTGGGCCGTGATGATCTACAACGCGGCCGAGGCCCTGCCGAACCTGATCAATCCGTTCTGGATGCTGCCGCTGCTCGGCATCCTTGGCCTCAAGGCGCGCGACATCGTGGGGTTCAGCTTCCTGCAGCTGCTCGTCCACTTGCCGGTGGTGCTCTTCCTGTTATGGGCGCTCGCCTTCACGCTGACCTACCACCCGCCCGTCATGCCCTGAGGACGGATATCTCGGGGACGGCGCTCTCGTGGCGAGCAGCGGCCGTCCTCGTCTCAGGCGTGGCCTCCAGGCTGATCGTGGCTTGTGCGAAAGGGTGGCTGAGCGATCTTCAGGCCGTTGAGAAGTCTGCTATCGGGTGGCGAGCGGCCCCTCAAGCGGCCCTGACCGAAGGTCCGGAGATGGCGCATAGCCGAACAAGGCGAACGCGGACTCCTGGCCGGTTGCCGCTCACCGCCTCCGTTCGTGGCCTCATACGACATCCGGTTGATTGCGCCGCCATCTCCCCTTTCGGCCATGCGGACGTCGGCTTCGCTCAGGCGCCGCGCGGGCTTGGGATACGACATCCGACGGATTGCTTCGCAATGCGGATGTCGGCTTCGCTCAGGCGCCGCGCGGGCTTGGGATACGCGATCCGCTTTGATCAAGCGGATCCCGGATCAGAGAGCCAGATGCGATATGCCGCAGATTTATTCAGACGCCTTGCGGTCCTGCGGCGTGTCCGAGGGGCACCCTCGTGGGCCAGGCCGGCCCAGCGCCGCCACAGTGCTGCTCACGGGCGGCATTCTGGTGGCCGCCTACGCGGCGTGGCTCAAGCACGAGAGGGCAGCCCTGTTGCGCGGAACCGACAACCCGCAATTCCAGAGATCAATCTCGCGCGGCAACCCGACCGCCAGTTGGCACTACCTCATCGATGAGAGGTGCGCCGGCAGCAAGGCGCGGCAGCAGGCTCCGGTGCCCCTCTGGGCCGCGGGCGTTCCGCTCACGAGCGCGGAGGCTGACAGGATGTGGGGTGGGCCACTCGTTTAGGCGCGGCAAATTGGACCGATTCGCCTTCTACAGAACGGGTCCGAGCTGTTACCCGCAGCGTTACCCGGCTTCGATCCAGGAGAGCGGACTTTTGAGCTAAGTGTCTGGTGCCGCTGGGGAGGATTGAACTCCCGACCTCGTCATTACCAATGACGCGCTCTACCACTGAGCTACAACGGCAAACCCCGGTTCGGCCCCGGTCCGGGAGGCCCGAGAGCCCCGCCGCGGCGGTTGCGCCGAACACGGGTGGGGCTTTAGCGGATCGACGCGGCCAATGCAATCGCCGCGTCGCAGCAATCGGCCGAAACCCCGGCACCACCCTGGCCTGAGCCTTGCAACCTTCTCCCTGCGAAGCGGGCGCGGCGCGGGGGAGAGCGCATGGACATCGAACTCGTCGGCCTGACCAAGCGGTACGGCGCCACGCTGGCGGTGGACGCCATCGACCTGAAGATCCGCTCCGGCTCCTATTGCTGCCTGCTCGGCCCCTCCGGCTGCGGCAAGACCACGACGCTGCGCATGATCGCCGGCCACGAGACCGTGACGCGCGGCGACGTCGTGATCGGGCCGCGGGCGGTCGGCGACCTGCCGCCGGCCCGGCGCGGCACCGCCATGATGTTCCAGAGCTACGCGCTCTTCCCCCACCTCACCTGCCGGGACAACGTCGCCTTCGGGCTGCGCATGCGCGGGGTGCCGAGGGCCGAGCGCCACCGCCGCGCCGAGGCGATGCTGCGCCTCGTCCAGATGGAGGCGCTCGCCGGGCGCCTGCCGGCCCAGCTCTCCGGCGGCCAGCAGCAGCGGGTGGCGCTGGCCCGCGCCCTCGTCACCGGCCCCAAGGTGCTGCTCCTCGACGAGCCGCTCTCGGCCCTCGACCCATTCCTGCGCGTGCGGATGCGGGCCGAGCTCAAGCGGATCCAGGCCGAGCTGGGCATCACCTTCGTGCACGTCACCCACAGCCAGGAGGAGGCGATGGCGCTCTCCGACCTCGTCGTGGTGATGAATGGCGGCCGCATCGAGCAGGCCGCCGACCCGCGCACCGTGTTCGAGCGGCCCGCCACCGCCTTCGTCGCCCGCTTCATCGGCGGGCACAACGTGATCGCCCTGCCCGACCGGCGCATCGCGGTGCGCGCCGACCGGATGCGGCTCGGCCCGGAGGCCGGCCCGGACGCCGTCCCGGCCCGCGTCGTCGCGGTCGAGTACCAGGGCAGCACCGTCCATCTCGGCCTGGAGGCGGAGAGCCTCGCCACGGAGGCCGGGACGCCGCTCACCGCCATCCTCAGCGACCGCGCCTTCGCCCGCCTCCCCCTCGCGCCCGGGGACGAGGTCCGGCTCGGCTGGTCGGCCGAGGAAGCCCACCGCCTCGACGCCTGACACGTCGCATACAGGGGAGACACGGATGACCGACTCGACGAAGCAGACGGGCCTGACCCGGCGCGGCCTCCTCGCGGGCGCGGCCGCCGGCGCCGCCGCGGGCAGCGGCGCCGTCACGGGCTTTCCCTCCATCATCGCGGCCGAGCCCGTGACCCTGCGCTATCTCGGCACCGCCGTGAACCAGAGCGCCGACATCGCCCGCAAGGTGAAGGAGGATCTCGGCATCACCATCGAGTACATACCGGTCGTCACCGACGAGGTATCGAAGCGGGTCGTCACTCAGCCGAACTCCTTCGACATCGTCGATTCCGAGTATTTCAGCCTCAGGAAGCTGATCCCGTCCGGCAACCTGGTCGGCATGGACGCCCGCCGGATCAAGTACGCCGACAAGATCACCACCGTGTTCACCAAGGGCGAGCTGAACGGCAAGGCGATCGGCGACCAAGGCACCGCGCCCAAGAAGGTGTTCTACCTCGAAGGCCAGACCGCGACGAAGTTCGCCGGCGCGCCGACCGAGTGGATCACCCTGATCCCGACCACCTACAACGCCGACACGCTCGGCATCCGGCCCGACCTGATCAAGCGGCCGATCTCGAGCTGGAAGGAGCTGCTCAACCCCGAATTCAAGGGCAAGGCCTCGATCCTCAACATCCCGTCGATCGGGATCATGGACGCCGCCATGGTGGTCGAGGCGATGGGCGAATACACCTATCCCGACAAGGGCAACATGACCAAGGCCGAGATCGACCGCACCATGAAGGTGCTGATCGAGGCCAAGCGGGCCGGGCAATTCCGGGCCTTCTGGCAGGATTTCAACGAATCCGTGAACCTGATGGCCTCCGGCGAGACGGTGATCCAGTCGATGTGGTCCCCCGCCGTCACCAAGGTGCGCTCGCAGGGCGTGTCCTGCACCTACCAGCCGCTGAAGGAGGGCTACCGGGCCTGGGCCGCCGGTTTCGGACTCCCCAAGACCCTGACCGGCCGGAAGCTCGACGCAGCCTACGATTTCATCAACTGGTTCCTGTCGGGCTGGGCCGGCGCCTACCTCAACCGCCAGGGCTACTACTCGGCCGTGCTGGAGACCGCCAAGGCCGAGATGGAGCCCTACGAGTGGGCCTACTGGATGGAGGGCAAGCCGGCCGAGAAGGACATCAAGGCCCCGGACGGCACCGTGCTGGAGAAGGCCGGCGCCCTGCGCGACGGCGGCTCCTTCGCCGAGCGCATGGGCGCGGTGGCGTGCTGGAACTCGGTCATGGACGAGAACACCTACATGGTCCGCAAGTGGAACGAGTTCATCGCCGCATGAACCCGGCGGCAGAGCGCGCGATCCCCCTGCCCGAGGTGGCTGCGGCGCCCGCCGCCGCGGCGCCCGGGCTCGCCGAGGAGGGGCGGCGCCAGCGCCGCCTCGCCACCCTGCAGGCCGCCCCCCTGGCGCTGGTCTTCCTGGTCTTCTTCGTGGTGCCGCTGGCGCTCACCTTGATCGTCAGCTTCTGGGAATACAACGAGTACGAGATCATCCCGGCCTTCACGCTGCAGAACTACGCGGACGTGTTCGACGGCTGCTTCTCCGGCGGCGACCTCTGCACCACCTTCCGGACCTACCTCTCGACCCTGAAGTTCTGCCTGCTCGCCTGGGCCTTCACCCTGGCGATCGGCTTCACGGTGGCCTACTTCGTCGCCTTCCACGTCCGCACCAGCGCCATGCAGACGGTGCTGTTCCTGATCTGCACCATCCCGTTCTGGACCTCGAACGTGATCCGGATGATCGCCTGGATCCCGCTGCTCGGCCGCAACGGCCTCGTCAACGACGCCCTGATGGGCCTCGGCCTCACCGCCAAGCCCCTGGAGGGGCTGCTCTACTCCGACTTCGCGGTCGTGCTCGCCTTCATCCACCTCGACACGGTCTTCATGATCGTGCCGATCTTCAACTCGATGATGCGCATCGACCGCGCGCTCATCGAGGCGGCGCGGGACGCCGGGGCGGGCGCGTGGCAGATCCTCTGGACCGTGATCGTCCCGCTGGCGAAGCCCGGCATCGCGATCGGGTCGATCTTCGTGCTAACCCTGGTGATGGGCGACTTCGTCACCGTCGGGGTCATGGGCGGCCAGCAGATCGCCTCGGTCGGCAAGGTCATCCAGGTGCAGATGGCCTACCTGCAATTCCCGGCCGCGGCGGCCAACGCGGTCGTCCTGCTCGGCGCCGTCATCCTGATGATCGTCGGGCTCACGCGCCTGATCGACCTGCGGCGGGAGCTCTGACCATGGTCCGCGACGGTCCGCGCCCCCTCTCCTTCTACCTGCTGGCCGGGTTCTTCGGCCTGTTCGTGCTGTTCCTCTACGGGCCGACCCTGACGATCCTGGTCCTGAGCTTCCAGGGCCCGCAGGGCGGCCTCACCTTCCCGCTGAGCGGGGTCTCGACCCACTGGTTCGCGCGGCTCTGGGCGGGGCTCGGCGTCGTCGACATCTGGGCGGCCTTCCGGCGCTCGCTGGCCCTCGGCGTCGCGGTGATGGGCCTCACGGTGGCCATCGCCTTCTTCGCCGGCCTCGCCTTCCGCAAGGGGTTCCGCGGCCAGGGCCCGCTGTTCTACACGGCGGTGGCGAGCCTGATCGTGCCCTCGATCGTGGTCTCGCTGGGGATCGGCCTCGAGTTCCGCCTCGCCGACGAGGCGATCAAGGCGCTCGCCGCCGCGACCGGCTGGGCCGCGCTGCAGGAGCACGGCACGATCATGGGCCTGTTCACCTCGGCGCTCGGCGCGCACCTGACCTGGACCCTGCCCTTCGGGCTCCTGATCATGTTCGCGGTGTTCAACCGCTTCGACCCGGCCTACGAGGAGGCGGCGCGGGATCTCGGCGCGAGCGGGCCGCGCACCCTCCTCCACGTCGTGGTTCCGATCATCCTACCCTCGCTCGTCGGCGTCGCCCTGTTCGGCTTCACCCTGTCCTGGGACGAGCTGGCGCGCACCAGCCAGGCGATCGGCGGCCGCAACACCCTGCCGCTCGAACTCCAGGGCCTGACCACCACGGTGACGACGCCCGAGATCTACGCCCTCGGCACGGTCACGACCGGGGTCTCCCTGGCGGTGATCGCGCTCGCCGCCTCGGCCTTCACCTGGCTCCAGCGCCGCCGCGCCCGCCGCAGCCTGCGGCCGGGCGCCTGAGCGCCGCCGATCCCGCCGCGGGAAGCCGAGGCTCGGGGCGACGCCGCCCGCGGGCTCCGGGCGGCCCGCTCAGCGATAGGACCGGCGGTGGCGATAGGGGCGGGCGTGGTGGTGGCGCCGCCCGGAGAGGCCCGTGCGGTAGGCCCTGCGTCCCGGATCGATGCCGAGCACGCCGTTGACGCCGCCCACGGCGCCGCCCACCGCCCCGCCGACGATCCCGCCGATCGGGCCGGCGACGCGGTCGCCCTCGGCGGCGCCGCGGCGGATCCCGCCGGGAATGCCCTGGGCCTCTGCGGCGCCCGCGAGCGCGCCGAGGACCAGGGCGGCCGAGAGGAGGGAGAGGACAGGCCTGATCATGTCGAAGCTCCGAGCGAGGTCGCGGCGGGGGCACGTCCCGCCTGCCCGGCGGGCGTCCCCTCACGGGAACAACGGCTGAGCTTCCGGAAAGTGCCGCGGCTGCCCGCGGGCGGGGCATCATCCGACATCCGGTTGATGGCTTCGCCATCTCCCATTTCGGCAATGCGGATGTCGGCGTCGCTCACGCGCCGCGCGGGCTTGTGATCCGCCGTCCGGACGATCACGTCCGGACGGCGGATCACTCGACCGCCCGCAGGCCCGGCCGGGGCGGATCCCCGGCCCCGTCGCGGGCGCGGCGAACGGTCGAGCGCGCGGCGTCGATCGCGATCGTGGCCGCCGTCATGGTGCGGACCTCCGTCGGGCGGCTGAGGGCGTAGCGGGCGATGTTGCCCGCGAGATCGTCGATCTCGGCCGCCATCCCGTCGAGGGCGGCCCGGTCGCTGCTGCGGCGCGCCTCCGAGCGGATCTGCAGCAGCCGGCGGGTCGCGACCTCGACCCGCTCGCGGCGCATGCGCATCAGTCGCTGGCGCAGCCACGCCCCGGCCGAACCGAGCCCGCCGCCGAGCAGCGCGACGAGGTAGATCCAGGTCTCGTAGCGCTCGATCAGGCTCTGCTGCTCGCGCTCGTAATAGTCGATGGCGCCCGGGTGGATCGGCAGGCGCGCGCTGGTCGCCTCCGCGTTGGTCTCGTAGCTGGGCGCCGCGACGGCGTTCGCGGCCGGCACCGTCTGGGCGAGCAGGCCGCGCAGCTCGAACAGGTGCTGGGTGACCTCCGCGGCGGCGGGTCGCGGCAGGCTGGCGCGGGCCATCAGCCGGTAGGAGGTGCCGACCGTCGCGAGGTCCTCCGCGGGCAGGCCCGGCGTGCCGGGGAAGAGGCCGGCCGGCACCGTGACGGCCTGCAGGCGCGGATCGCGCTCGGTGAGGGCCGCGCCGTCCTCGACCCCGATCAGCCGCGCCTTGCGGGCGCGCCCGGCCGCCTGGACGACGCGCAGGATGCGCTGGGCCGCCGCGGTCGTCGGGGTGGTGAGGAGGATCACCGCGTCGATGCGCTTCTCGGCCAGGAAGGCGGCGAGGTCCTGCTCCTGGACCGGCACCAGCCCGACGCTGCCCGGGGCCGGCATGCCGGGGGCCGGGTTCTCGACCGGGGCGAGGCCGGCATGCTCCAGCACCCGCCGGACCACGTCGCGGTCCGAGACCCGGTCGGCCAGGAGGCCGAGCCGCTTGCGGGCGAGGTCCGGGAGCGCCTTGATCGGGGAGGGCTCGGGCACCGCCACCATGACCGCCTGGCTGCGCAGCACCGCGAGGGTGAGGCCGTTGCCCGGCATCAGGATGTCGGGCCGCACCACCGCGAGGTCGGCCCGCCCCTCCTGCAGCGCCAGCGCGCTCTCCCGCACCCCGTCGAAGGGCAGGATAGTCAGCTGCAGGCCGCGGCGGTTCACGGCCAGCGCCTCGGCATAGGCGCGCAGCAGGGCCGGCTCGGTCCCGCCGCTCGGGGCGACCGCGACCGTCAGCACCGTCGCCCGGGTGAGCAGGCTCGCGAGGACGCCGCCGGCGGCGAGCAGCACCGCGACGATCAGGAAGAGCAGTTCCCGGCCGAAGCGAAGCCTGGGCATGGCACCTCGCCGATGGCCCCCTCGCGCGCCCTCAGGCGGCGGGGCGCTCCGCCGTGATCATGTAGTTCACCGCGGTGTCGCGGGCGGCCGACCAGCGTCCGCTCAGGGGATGGTAGACCACCCCGGTCGTGTCCGCGACCACGAGGCCACCGCTCTCCACCGCCCGGGCGAGCTCCTCGGGCGTGACGAACTTCTCCCAATCGTGGGTGCCGCGCGGCAGCCAGCCGAGCACGTACTCGGCGCCCACGATCGCCAGGGCGAAGGAGCGCATCGTGCGGTTGATGGTGGCGGCGAAGAACAGCCCCCCGGGGCGCACCGCCGCACAGGCCGTGCGCACGAAGGAGGCCATGTCGGCGACGTGCTCCACCACCTCCATCGCCACGACGAGGTCGAAGCGCTCGCCCGCCGCGACGACGGATTCGATGGTCTGGGGCCGGTAATCGACCGGCACGCCGGCCTCCTCGGCATGGGCCTTGGCCACCCGGATGTTGGTCGGCGCGGGGTCGAGCCCGGTGACGCGGGCGCCGAGCCGCGCCAGCGGCTCCGACAGCACGCCGCCGCCGCAGCCGATATCGACCAGGGTGAGGCCCGCCAGGGGCTCGGGGCCGAGCGGGTCGCGGCCGTGGTGCCGGCACGCCGCGTCGCGGATATAGGCGAGGCGCACCGGGTTGAAGCGGTGCAGCACCCGCATCGGCCCCGCCTCGTCCCACCACGTCGCGGCGATGCGCTCGAAGCGGGCGACTTCCCTGGCGTCGATCGAGGGTCCGGTCGGTGCGCTCATGCGCGGCAGGCTCCAGGCGGCATCCGCCTCGACCTAAGCATCATTCGCCGAAGGGGTCACCGGTTCGGCGGCGAAAAATGATGCGGGCACAAGCGACCAAGCAGAATGGCCCGATGCCGTTCTGCTCAGCGCATCGGGGGCCGCGCACCAACGGCGCCGCGCGGCCCCGGCCCGGCTCAGTGCCCGGACCGGCCCAGGAAGGCCGCGCGGGCCGCCACGGCCGTGTGGGTGAAGTCGGTGAACACCCCGTCGACCCCGAGCCGGTAGAAGGCGAGGTACTCCGCCGCCGGGTCGCCGCCGAAATCCGCCGCCAGGTACTTGGCCTCGTTGCGGAAGGTGAAGACGTGGACGAACAGGCCGGCCGCGTGCGCGTCCGCGATCAGGGAGGTCGGGGCGAGGAGCCGCGCCTGCGGCGTCGCGCCCTTGAAGGGCGTGCCGTCCGGGTTGCGCTCCGGCCAGGGCGCGATCCGCAGCGGCAGCACCTGCGGCTTCCAGGGGCCGATCCCGTCCGCGTAGGTGCGGATCTCGGCGAGGCCGGCCGGGCTCAGCATGGCGCCGAACCAGCGCGGGTCGCCCGCGAGGGTCCAGTCGTAGGGCCGGCCCTCCGTGATGCTCGCGTAGGTGACCGCGCCGGTGCGCAGGTCGACGCCGTCGCCGTCGATGAGCTGAACCACCCGGGCCTTCAGCCCATGCGCGGCCAAGTACTTCAGGCTGCTGGGCTCGAAGCTCTGCACGAAGAGCGGCGCCGTCTTGGCGTTGAGGCCGTTCGCCTCCACGATCCGCAGGAGCGCATCCTCGAGCGGGCGCTCGCCCGGGCAGCCGTTGGCCCGGGCCTGGGCGTTGTTCCAGGTCGGGTTCTTGGTCTCGGGATAGACCGCGATCGCGCGGCCGGTGCGGGCGCTCTCGGCCCTAGCGAGATCGATGATCTCCTGGAAGCTGAGGATCGGGAACTTGCCGTTCAGGGTCTTGGGGCGCTCGGTGCGGGCATCGTAGGTCGTGCCGCCGATCCAGGCCTTCAGTTCCGCCAGGGTGAAGTCGGTGATCGACCAATCCCCGGTATGGTCCTCCCCGTCGACCACGAGGGAGCGCAGCACCGAGGTCGGATCGGCCGGGTCGGTGAGGTCGGTGAGGTAGGTCTCCGGGCCGGAATCCGGCCGCGCCGGCCACGCCACCCTGACGAGGCGGCCGGGCACGGTGCGGCGGCGGCGCGCCACCTCCGGGTTGGTGCGGGCGACCTCGGCGATGTCGGTGTTGTCGCCGAGCCAGGGATTGTGCCGCGCGACGAGCACGCAATCCTTGGTGAGGTGCAGATCCTCCTCGAAGGCGTCCACTCCCAGATGGGCGGCGAGTTCGTAGGAGGGGGCGGTCTCCTCCGGCACCAGGCCCGGCAGGCCGCGATGGCCGATCACCAGGGGCGGGCGGCCGTCGAGGGTCGGGAGCTCGGCGGCCGAGGCCAGGCCGAGGCCGAGCGGAACCAGGAGGCCGGCGCCGCAGAGGCGCCGCAGGGCGGATCGAAGGGGTCGAAGCGGCATCGCGTGTCTCTCCCGCGGGGGCAGGCCGCATCTAAGCCGGCCCGGTGACGGGGGCGTGACCCGGCCGCCTTCGCGGTCCGCCGCCCTGCCGCTTTCGCGGCCCGCCGCATTGACAGGGTCTGCCCCCGCGTTTACCGGCCCCGGAATTCCGCCGCGGCCCCGCGCCGCCCGCCCCGGCAACCGTCCTTGGGTCCCATGCCCCGCCTGGTGATGAAGTTCGGCGGCACGTCCGTCGCCACGGTCGACCGCATCCGCAACGTCGCCCGCCACGTCGCCCGCGAGGTGCGGGCGGGCTACGAGGTGGCGGTCGTGGTCTCGGCGATGGCCGGCAAGACCAACGAGCTCGTGGCCTGGTGCAAGGACGCCTCGCCCCTCTACCCCCAGTCCGAGTACGACGCCGTCGTGGCCTCGGGCGAGCAGGTCACCTCGGGCCTCCTCGCCATCGTGCTCGCCCAGATGGGCATCCCGGCCCGCTCGTGGCAGGGCTGGCAGATCCCGATCGAGACCTCCGACCAGCACGGCTCGGCCCGGATCGCCCGGATCGACGGCGCCCGGCTCGATGCCGGCTTCCGGCATGGCGAGGTCGCGGTGATCGCCGGCTTCCAGGGCATCCATCCGGAGAGCGGTCGCCTGACCACCCTCGGCCGCGGCGGCTCGGACACCAGCGCGGTCGCGGTGGCGGCGGCGATCGGGGCCGAGCGCTGCGACATCTACACGGATGTGGACGGGGTCTACACCACCGATCCGCGGGTCGTGCCGAAGGCGCGGCGGCTCGAGCGCGTCGCCTTCGAGGAGATGCTGGAGATGGCCTCCCTGGGGGCCAAGGTGCTGCAGGTGCGCTCGGTCGAGCTGGCCATGGTGCACCGGGTGCCGACCACCGTCCGCTCCTCCTTCGACGACCCCGACGACGCCCGCCCCGGCACCCTCATCTGCGACGAGGACGACATCGTGGAACAGCAGATCATCACGGGCATCGCCTTCTCGAAGGACGAGGCCCAGATCACGCTCCGCCGGGTGAAGGACAAGCCCGGCATCGCGGCCGCCATCTTCGGCCCGCTCGCCGACGCCAACATCAACGTCGACATGATCATCCAGGTCGTGTCGGGCGACGGCGCGACCACCGACATGACCTTCACGGTGCCGGCGGGCGATTACGAGCGGGCGCGGGCGATCCTCGACGCGCAGGCCGGAACGATCGAGTTCGAGCGCATCGAGGGCGCCACCGACGTGGTGAAGATCTCGGCGATCGGCGTCGGCATGCGCAGCCACGCCGGCGTCGCCGCCAAGGCCTTCCGGGCGCTGGCCGACAAGGGCATCAACATCCGGGCGATCACCACCTCGGAGATCAAGTTCTCGGTGCTGATCGACGCCGCCTACACGGAGCTGGCGGTGCGCACCCTGCACGCGCTCTACGGCCTCGATCGCGCCTGACCCCTGCGACTTTCGCCCGAACCGGGCCGCCGCGGGGACGCGGCGCTTGCCCGGCGGGCGCGGGACTCGCTATACGGCCGTGACAGGGCCGGTCCGGCCGCACCGCTCGCGCCGGCGTCTTCCGGTTGCACTGCACCGGGCCAGGCCCGCTCAAGGGGTGGAAGTCGAGACGATGCCCGCTGCGCCTGGAGGCCCGCGCCTGCTTCTGCGCCGCCTCCGTGAAGCCATGGCGGAGCCGGTCAGCGCCCAGGCGCGCCTCGACCGCATCGTCGTGATCATCGCCGCCAACATGGTGGCCGAGGTCTGCTCGGTCTACGTGCTGCGCGACGACGGCATGCTGGAGCTCTTCGCCACCGAGGGCCTCAACCGCGAGGCGGTCCACCTCACCAAGATGCGGGCCGGCGAGGGCCTGGTCGGCCTGATCGCCGCCACGGCCGAGCCGCTCTCGCTCTCGGACGCCCAGTCGCACCCGGCCTTCTCGTACCGGCCCGAGACCGGCGAGGAGATCTACCACGCCTTCCTGGGCGTGCCGCTCCTGCGCGCCGGCAACACGATGGGCGTGCTGGTGGTCCAGAACCGGACCTACCGGGTCTATTCCGAGGAGGAGATCGAGGCCCTCCAGACCACCGCGATGGTGCTCGCCGAGATGCTCGCCTCCGGGGAGCTGCAGGCCCTCTCGCCAGGCACGGTCAGCGCCTCGCGCCGGGCGCTGAGCCAGTCCGGCGTCGCGCTGGCGGACGGCGTCGGGCTCGGCCACGTGGTCCTGCACGAGCCGCGCATCGTGGTGAAGAACCTGATCGCCGAGAACGTCGAGCGCGAGGTCGCCCGCCTCGACGCGGCGATCGCCGAGGTGCGCTCGGCCATCGACGACCTCGTCGAGCGCGGGGACGTGGCCGGGGCGGGCGAGCACCGCGAGGTGCTGGAGACGGTCCGGATGTTCGCCCACGACCAGGGCTGGCTGCGGCGCATGCGCGAGGCGGTGCTCTCGGGCCTCACCGCCGAGGCGGCGGTGGAGCGGGTCCAGTCCGACAACCGCGCCCGCATGCTGCGCCAGAGCGACCCCTACCTGCGCGAGCGCCTGCACGACCTCGACGACCTTGCCAACCGGCTGCTGCGCCAGCTCGTCGGCAGCCAGGGCACCGCCCAGGGCTCGCTGCCCGAGAACGCGATCCTGGTCGCCCGCTCCATGGGCCCGGCCGCCCTGCTCGACTACGACCGGGCGCGGCTGCGCGGCGTGGTCCTGGAGGAGGGCGGGCCGACCAGCCACATCGCCATCGTGGCGCGCGCGCTCGGCATCCCGGCGGTGGGCGAGGTCGCCAACGCCACCGCGCTCGTCGAGGCGGGCGACGCGATCATCGTCGATGGCGGCGCGGGCGAGGTGCAGATCCGCCCCGGCCCGGAGGTGGAGGCGGCCTACGGGGAGAAGGCGCGGCTGCGCGCCCGCCGCCAGGAGCAGTACCGCGCCCTGCGCGACCTGCCCTCGGTGACCCGCGACGGCGTCGAGGTCGCCCTGCAGCTCAATGCCGGCCTCCTGGTCGACATGTCGCATCTGCAGGAGACCGGGGCGCAGGGCGTCGGGCTGTTCCGCACCGAGCTGCAATTCATGGTGGCCGAGCGCATGCCCTCGGCGGCCGAGCAGCAGAGCCTCTACGAGGCGGTCTACGCCGCGGCGGGCGACCTGCCGGTCACCATCCGCACCCTCGACATCGGCGGCGACAAGATCCTGCCCTACATGAAGGGGCCCGAGGAGGAGAACCCGGCGCTGGGCTGGCGGGCAATCCGCATCGGCCTCGACCGGCCCGGCCTGCTGCGCATGCAGCTGCGCGCCCTGCTCAAGGCGGCGGGCGGGCGGCCCCTCAAGATCATGTTCCCGATGGTCGCGACGGTGGACGAGTTCGTGCGCGCCAAGGCGATCGTCGAGCGCGAGAAGGCCCACCTCTCCCGCCACGGCCACGCGCTCCCCTCCGAGTGCCGGCTCGGCGTCATGGTCGAGGTGCCCTCGCTCCTGTTCCAGATGGACGAGATCGCGGCCGCCGCCGACTTCCTCTCGGTGGGCTCGAACGACCTGATGCAGTTCCTGTTCGCGGTGGACCGCGAGAACCGGCAGGTCGCCAACCGCTTCGACCCGCTCTGCGCGGCGGCCCTGCGCGCCTTCGGGCTCATCGCCGAGCGGGCGGACGCGGCCGGGACTCCGGTCACGGTCTGCGGCGAGATCGGCGGCCGCCCCCTGGAGGCGCTGGCGCTGATCGGCCTCGGCTACCGGGCGCTCTCGATGTCGCCGGCCTCGATCGGGCCCGTGAAGGCGATGGTGCTGAACGTCAACGCGGCCGAGGTCGGCGCCTTCCTGCGGGCGGAGATCGCCCGCACCGGCAACGGCACCTCCCTGCGGCCGGCCCTCGCCGCCTACGCGGAGGCGCATGGCATCCCGGTCTGAGGCCCGGCGCTCCGCGGAAAGTGCAAGGCTCCTCCCCCCCTGCGCCGCCTCGTCAGCCGGCGCAGACCTGCTATACGCCTGCGGTCCGCGCTTCGGCGCAAGCGGCCGCTGCCGGCTGAATCCGGCCCGGATCGAGCCCATATCCCCGGCGATGATTGCGATACCTTCCGACAGACTGGACGCCATCCTGGCGCGGCACGACATCGTCACGGCGACGCTGAGCGCCGGCGAGGCCGATTCCGAGAGCTTCGTCCAGCTCTCGCGCGAGCTCTCGGACCTCGACGACGTCGTGGCGGCGATCCGCGCCTACCGCGCCGCCGAGGCCGAGCTGCGCGGCGTCGAGGCCATGCTGCAGGAGGGCGACCCCGAGATGCGGGCGCTCGCCGCCGAGGAGAAGCCGGAGGTCGAGGCGGCCCGCGACGCCGCCGCCAAGGCGCTGCAGATCATGCTGCTGCCCAAGGACGCCGCCGACGAGAAGAGCGCGATCCTGGAGATCCGGGCCGGCACCGGCGGCGACGAGGCCGCGCTGTTCGCGGGCGACCTGCTGCGCATGTACGCCCGCTACGCCGACCTCAAGGGCTGGAAGATCGAGGTCGTGTCCGAGAGCCCGGGCACGATGGGCGGCTACCGCGAGGTGGTCGCCGAGGTGAAGGGCCGGGGCGTGTTCGCGCGGCTGAAATTCGAGAGCGGCGCCCACCGGGTGCAGCGCGTGCCCGAGACCGAGACGCAGGGGCGCATCCACACCTCCGCGGCCACCGTGGCGGTGCTGCCCGAGGCCGAGGAGGTGGACATCCACGTCAACGAGGCCGACCTCAAGATCGACACGATGCGGGCCCAGGGCGCGGGCGGCCAGCACGTCAACAAGACCGAATCGGCCATCCGCATCACCCACATCCCGAGCGGCATCGTGGTCTTCGTCCAGGAGGAGCGCTCCCAGCACAAGAACCGCGCCCGCGCGATGGCGGTGCTGCGCGCGCGGCTCTACGAGCAGGAGCGGAGCCAGAAGGACGCGGCCCGCGCCGCCGACCGCCGGGCCCAGGTCGGCAGCGGCGACCGCTCCGAGCGCATCCGCACCTACAATTTCCCGCAGGGGCGGGTCACGGATCACCGCATCAACCTGACCCTCTACAAGCTGGAGGAGGTGCTGGCCGGGACCGCCCTCGACGAACTCGTCGACGCCCTGGTGACCGAGCACCAGGCCGCGCTCCTCGCCGCGGAGGGGCTCGGGTGAGCGAGCCGGTGCCGGGCGGCCTCGGCCTCTCCGCCGCGCTCGGTCGGGCGAGCGCCTACCTCGCCGGGTGCGGGATCGCGACCGCCGCCCTCGACGCGCGCCTGATCCTGACCGAGACCCTGGGCGTGAGCCGGGTCGACCTCCTCCTGGGCGCGGATGGGCCCCTCGACGAGGCGCAGGCGCGCAGCCTGTCGGCGGCCCTGCGGCGGCGGGCCTCGGGCGAGCCGGTGGCCCGGATCCTCGGCGCCTGGGAATTCTGGGGCCTGCCCTTCCGCCTCTCCCCGGACACCCTGGTGCCGCGGCCGGACACCGAGACCCTGGTCGAGGCGGCCCTGGACCTCGGCCATCCCCGAGACGCGGCCCTGCGCCTCCTCGACCTCGGCACCGGCTCGGGCTGCCTCCTCGTGGCGCTCCTCAGCGAGTGGCCGCGCGCGGAGGGCGTCGGAATCGACCTCTCCCTCGAAGCCCTCCGCACCGCGCGGGCCAACGCCGCCCGGAACGGCGTCGGGGCCCGCGCGGCCTGGCTGCGGGGCGACTGGGCCGCCGCCCTGGCCGGCCGATTCGACGTCGCGGTCGCGAATCCGCCCTACATCGCCGCGAACCTCATCCCGGGCCTCGCCCCCGAGGTGCGCGACCACGATCCCCGCCTCGCCCTCGACGGCGGCGCCGATGGACTTGACTGCTACCGCGTCATTCTCGCGCAGGCGGCGGACTTCCTGGCCCCGGGGGGACATCTGGTCGTGGAGATCGGCTACGATCAGGAGGAGGCGCTGCGTCACTTGGCGGAGGCTGCGGGATTGCGGGTCGTGGTCGTCCGGCGCGACCTCGCCGGCCATCCGCGGGCCGCATTGCTGGCCCGCGAACCGGATTCCTCTGGTTCCTGATGCCGTTGCCTCTGATTTCGCTTGGCTCCTGCGGCCGAACCCGCTAACGTCCTCGCGCAGATCGCGAATGGTCCGGTAAGCCAGCCTGGCAAAGGTGAGACCTCTTCTCCAGGCGCGGACCTTGGACGATCTTCCCCACCGGACAGACCAAGGGGCACGAAGCGGTCCGGTTCGGTGGTCCGTATCTGACAATCGCTGGGCGACCCAAACCTGCGTGAGCCCGCGGATGTGCAGTGAACGACGGACATCGTCGCGGGATCGCGGACGGGCTCCTGGCCTGGCCGGATCACCGCAGACGGACCGATCGCTCAGTCGAGTCCCCTTGAGTTGTCGTCGAACGAGGGTCAGTCGAGACCGATGAGACCAAACCAGAACCGGCGTATGCGTGGCCGCAACCGCAACAAAGGCCCGAATCCGCTCACCCGGGCCTACGAATCCAACGGTCCCGACGTCAAGATCCGCGGCACGGCCCAGCACATCGCCGAGAAGTACGCCCAGCTCGCGCGCGACGCGCAGGCCAACGGCGATCCGGTGATGGCGGAGAACTACTTCCAGCACGGCGAGCATTACCACCGCATCATCGCCGCCGCGAACGAGCAGTACCGGCAGCAATTCGGCGGCTTCCGCCAGCCCTTCGACGAGGACGACGAGGGCGACGACGACTCGCCCCAGGCGAACGGCTACCCGGCCGGTCCCGAGATGCGCGGGCCGAACGGCTACGCCCAGAACGGCTACGGCCACGCCGACGAGTACGTCGATCCCGGCCAGCAGCCGCAGCCCTACGAGGCCCGCGACGACCGCGCCGGGCGCTTCGACCGGCAGCCGGATCGCCGCGACCGCTTCCAGAACCGCGAGCGGCCGCAGCGCCAGGACCGTCCGGAACGCTACGAGCGCCAGGACCGGCCCGAGCGCCAGGACCGGCCGGAGCGCCAGGACCGGCCCGAGCGCCAGGACCGGCCGGAGCGCCAGGACCGGCAGGACCGGCCCGACAGGCAGGGCGAGCCGCGCCAGGAATTCCGCGGCGAGCCGCGCCAGGACGGTTACCGCGACGGGCCCCGGCAGGGCGACGCGCCCCGGCCGGAGGGCGGACGCCGCGAGCGGCCGGAGCGCCCGCGGCGCGAGGAGATGCGCCAGGATCCGCGTCAGGATCCGCCGGCGGCCGAGGAGACCGGGCTTCCGGCCTTCCTGACCAACCCGGTCCGCCCGGCCCCGGCGCCCGCCCCGGTCGCGGCGGCGCCGGGCGACGAGGCACCGCAGGCGCCCGCCTCGGAAGCCGGCGACGCCCCCGCCCGCCCGCGCCGCCGCCGCCGCACCCGCTACGAGGGGGCGCCGCAGGACGGGGCCGAGGGCGGCACGGACCTGTTCCCGCCCAAGGCCCAGGCCGACGCGCCGTCGGAGTGAGGAGCGGGACCGCCGCGTGAGCCGGGAGGGGCACCCCTCCCGGCCGGCACCCGCGGGCGCCGGCGCGGCCCTCCCCGCCGCGGCGGGGATGCCGGGACAGCCGCGCGGCACCGCGGGGCCCGGCCCGGAATGCGGGCGCATGAGGACGGTATCCGTGTCACAGACCTACGACGTGATCGTGCTCGGGATCGGCGGCATGGGATCGGCCGCCTGCTGGCAGCTCGCCCGGCGCGGCCAGCGCGTGCTCGGCCTCGAGCGCTTCGACATCCCCCACGCCATGGGCTCCTCCCACGGCGCCAACCGCATCATCCGCCTCGCCTATTTCGAGGACCCGGCCTACGTGCCGCTGCTGCGGCGCGCCTACGCCAATTGGCGCGAGGCCGAATCGCGCTTCGGCGAGCGGCTGCTCTTCGTCACCGGCTCGGTGGATGCCGGGCCGGAGGACAGCCGGATCGTCGCCGGCGCCGTGGAGGCCTGCCGGATCCACGACCTGCCCCACGAGCTCCTTTCCGCCCGCGACCTCAACGCCCGCTTCCCGGGCTACGCGCTGCCGGCCGGCCACCTCGCCCTGCTGCAGCCGGAGGGCGGCTTCGTCGCCTCGGAGCGCGCCATCGTCGCCCACGTCGCTCTGGCGCAGGCCGAGGGCGCCGAGATCCGCGCCCGGGAGCCGGCCCTGTCCTGGGAACCCGTCGCGGGCGGCGTGCGCGTCCGCACGGCGCGCGGCACCTACGAGGCCGGGCGCCTCGTCCTGACGGCGGGCGCCTGGATGCAGGACCTCGTGCCGGCCCTCGCCGGCCGCGCGGTGCCCGAGCGGCAGGTGCTCGGCTGGTTCCAGCCCGCCATGCCGGACGCCTTCGCGCTCGGCCGCTTCCCGGTCTTCAACGCCCTCTTCGACGAGGGCCACTTCTACGGCTTCCCGGTCTGGGGCCTGCCGGGCTTCAAGATCGGCCTCTACCACCACCTGCGCGAGACCGGCCCCGCCGACGCGATCGACCGCGAGGTCCATCCCCGGGACGAGGCGGTGCTGCGGGAGGCGGTGCGGCGCTACTTCCCGCACGCGGACGGGCCCACCATGGCCCTGCGCTCCTGCCTCTTCACGAACACGCCCGACGAGCACTTCGTCATCGACACCCTGCCCGACTGTCCCCAGGTCGTGGTCGCCTCGCCCTGCTCGGGCCACGGCTACAAGTTCTGCAGCGTGGTCGGCGAGATCCTGGCCGACCTCGCCACGACCGGGCGCACGGGCTTCGACATCTCCCTCTTCGGCCTCGGCCGCCTCGCCTGACCCGGCCGCGCGCGGCAGGATGGCGGGACCCGCGCCGCGCGGGCCCCCGGGGAGGACGGGATGCTGACGCTGCGACAGATCGAGGTCGCCCGGGCCATCATGGTCTCCGGGACGATCGCCGGGGCGGCCCGGCTCCTCAACGTCTCGGCGCCCGGCATCAGCCGCCTGATGAAGTACACCGAGGCCGCGCTCGGCATGCGGCTGTTCGACCGCCAGGGCGGCCGCCTCGTCCCCTCGCAGCAGGCGCGCGCCGTCTTCGACCAGATCAACGCCGTCTACGACAGGGTCGAGGATCTCCGCTACGTCGTGGCCCGCACGCAGAGCGGCAGCGGCCAGGAGCTGCTGATCGGCTCGGTGCCGTCCATCTGCCACGTCATGGTGCCCCGCGCGGTGGAGCGCCTGCGCGCCAAGCACCCGCAGCTGCTCATCGACATCAACATCCTCAAGCTCGAGGAGGCGATCGACTACCTGCTGCTCGGCAAGGGGGAGGTGGTGGCGATGAGCTACCGGCTCGACCATCCGGGCCTCGCCTTCGAGCCCCTCGCCCGCGGCAGCCTGCTCTGCATCGTGCCCGAATCCCATCCCCTCGCCGGGCGCGACGCGATCGAGGCGCGGGAGATCGTCCGCTACCCGCTGATCGGGATCGACCCCAACGACCCCTACGGGCGCGTCATGGCCGACATCTTCCGGGAGCGGCGCCTCGCCTACGAGATCACCATCCGGGCGCGCTTCGGCACCACGGTCTGCGCCCTGGTCCGGGCCGGCCTCGGCATCGCGGTGATCGACCAGTTCACCATCGCGGAGGGCGCCTTCCCGGGCATCCGGGTCCTGCGCATCGCCGAGGCCCCGACCTTCCAGACCTGGACCGCCACCAAGGCCGGCAGCAGCCCGAGCCTGTTCGCCTCGAACTTCGTGAGCCTCCTGCGCCAGGAGATGACGCGCGAGGCGGAAGGGGCCGCCGGGCCCGGCGGACCGTAACATGATGTTACGATCGTCGCCCAACTTGGTATTTTGGATAGCCGGCTCGTCTGCAGTATGTCTCGCCGCAGGGAGGCCCGGTCCGGCCGGGCAAATTCAGACCTGAAGAGGCATAGCAGGTCATGGCAAAATCACAGCAGAACCGTGCCCTCCTCGGCCTGATCGGCGCGCCGATCAAGCATTCGGCCTCGCCGGCCATGCACGAGGCGGCCGCCGAGGCGCTCGGGATGCGGGCGCATTACCAGCTCATCGAGATCGCCGGGGCGGATGCGGGGCTGCTGCGCAGCCTGCTCGACGGCGTGCGCCACCTCGGCTTTGCGGGCGTCAACGTCACCTTCCCGTACAAGGAGGCGGTGCTTCCCCTGCTCGACGACCTCTCGCCGGGGGCCCGCGCGGTGGGCGCGGTCAACACCGTGGTGGTCGAGGGCGGGCGCCTGATCGGCCACAACACCGACGCGAGCGGGTTCGGCCGCGCCCTCGTCCAGACCTTCGGTCCGGCCCCGGCCGGCCCGGTGGCGCTGATCGGGGCGGGGGGCGTCGGCAAGGCGATCGCGGTGGCGCTGAGCGACGTCCCCGGCACGGAGATCCGCCTCGTCGACACCGACCCGGCCAAGGCCCGGGCGCTTGCGGCCTCCCTGGACGGGCGGGCCGAGATCCGGGTCTGCGCGGGTGCCGAGGAGGCGCTGGCGGGCGCGCGCGGCCTCGTCAACGGGACGCCGATCGGCATGCTGCCGAACCGCGACGCGCCGGTGCCCCTCCACCTGCTGCGGCCGGACCTGTGGGTGGCCGACGCGGTCTACTCGCCGCTCTGGACGCCGCTCCTCACCGCGGCCCGCGCGCTCGGCGCCCCGACCATGACCGGCCGCGCCCTCGCGATCCACCAGGCCCTCGACGCGTTCCGGCTGTTCACCGGCCGCGAGGCGCCGCAGGCCGCGATGGAGCGGGCCTTCGACGCGATCATCGCGGCCCGCGCCGCCTGAGCCGCGGCCAAGTCGCGCCGTGGTGAAGTCCCGCCGCGGGCGGGACCGGCGCTCTTTCGGTGAAGGCCGCCGCTCCGACGCGGCGTCCGCCTTCGCCCACCAACAATAACCAAACCCGCACCACTACACCTGGAGGAAACCGAGATGGCCACCACGCTCGACCGGGCGTCGCATACCCGCCAGCAATCCAAGAAGGCCGCGGCGAGCGGCTGGATCGGATCCGCGCTCGAATACTACGACTTCTTCATCTACGCGACGGCGGCATCGCTGATCTTCCCGCAGATCTTCTTTCCCGCCGGCAACCCGACGGTGGCGATCGTGGCCTCGCTCGCCACCTACGGCGTCGGCTACGTCAGCCGGCCGATCGGCGCCTTCGTGCTCGGCCACTGGGGCGACACCCACGGGCGCAAGAACGTGCTGATCCTGTGCATGTTCCTGATGGGCCTCTCCACCATCGCGGTCGGCCTGCTGCCGACCTACGAGCAGGTCGGGATCCTGGCGCCGGTGCTGCTGGTGATCCTGCGGCTCATCCAGGGCTTCGCGGTGGCCGGGGAGATCTCGGGGGCGAGCTCGATGATCCTCGAACACGCGCCCTTCGGCCGCCGCGGCTTCTTCGCGAGCTTCACGCTCCAGGGCGTGCAGGCGGGGCAGATCCTGGCCGCGGCCGTGTTCCTGCCGCTGGCCCACTTCATGCCGGCGGAGGCGTTCAATGCCTGGGGTTGGCGGATCCCGTTCCTGCTCAGCGTCGTGGTGATCGTGGCGGGCTTCGTCATCCGCCGCGAGGTCGAGGAGACCCCCGCCTTCGCCAAGGAGGGCGCGCGGGGCGAGATCCCGCACTCGCCGGTGATCGAGGCCTTCCGCTCCAGCTCGGCCGACATGGCACGGGTCGTCTGCATGGCGCTGATGAACGTGATCCCGGTCGTGGCGACGATCTTCGGCGCGGCCTACGCGGTCCAGCCGGCCTACGGGATCGGCTTCGAGAAGGACATCTATCTCTGGATCCCGGTCCTCGGCAACATCGTGGCGGTGGCGGTGATCCCCTTCGTCGGCAACCTGTCGGACCGGATCGGGCGGCGCCCGCCGATCATCGTGGGCGCCCTCGCCTCGGGCCTGCTGTCCTTCGGCTATCTCTACGCCATCAGCATCCACAACGTGCCGCTCGCGATCCTGATGTCCCTGCTGATGTGGGGCGTCGTCTACCAGGGCTACAACGCGGTCTATCCGAGCTTCTACCCGGAGCTCTTCCCGACCCGGACCCGCGTCTCGGCGATGGCGATCTCCCAGAACGTCGGCACGGCGATCACCGCGATGCTGCCGGCCCTGTTCACCGCGGTGGCGCCGCCCGGCGCGGCCAACATCCCGCTCACCATCGGGGCGCTCGCCTTCGGCATCACGGTGATCGCGGCGGCGGCGGCCTACAGCGCCCGCGAGACCTACCGCATTCCGATGAAGGACCTCGGCGAGCCGGGCGCGCAGCCCCTCGGCAAGCAGGATTACGAGCGCCTGCGGGCGCAGGAACTCTCGGGCGGCCGCCTCGCGGGCGCCTGATCCGACGGGCGGGCGCGGGGCAAGGCTCCGCGCCCGCCCGGTGCCGGGCTCCGGAAGCCCCACCTGCCAACGGGAGACCCCGCATGAAGCTCGCGATCGCGACCGTTTGCCTGAGCGGCACCCTCGGCGAGAAGCTGGAGGCCATCGCCGCGGCCGGCTTCTCGGAGGTCGAGATCTTCGAGAACGACCTCCTCTCCTTCAGCGGCACGCCCCGGGACCTGCGCCGCCGGGCGGAGGATCTCGGCCTCGCCGTCGCCGTCTACCAGCCCTTCCGCGACTTCGAGGGGATGCCGGCGCCGCAGCGCGCCAAGGCCTTCGCCCGGGCCGAGCGCAAGTTCGACACGATGCAGGAGCTCGGCTGCGACCTCCTGATGGTGTGCTCCAACGTCTCGCCCGACAGCCTGGGCGGGCTCGACCGGGCGGCGGAGGATTTTCGCGAACTCGGCGAGCGCGCGGCCCGGCGCGGCATGCGGGTCGGCTACGAGGCCCTGGCCTGGGGCCGGCACGTCAGCGATTACCGCGACGCCTGGGAGATCGTGCGCCGGGCCGATCATCCGGCCGTCGGCTTCGTCCTCGACAGCTTCCACGTGCTCGCCCGGGGCACCGATCTCGGGGCGATCCGCTCCATCCCGCGGGAGAAGATCGTCCTGGTGCAGATGGCCGACGCGCCCCGCCTCGCCATGGATCACCTCTCCTGGAGCCGCCACTACCGCTGCTTCCCGGGCCAGGGCGACCTGCCGATCCCGGCCTTCGTGGACGCGCTCGGGGCGACGGGCTTCGACGGGATCCTGTCGCTGGAGATCTTCAGCGACCGCTTCCGGGCGGGCTCGGCCCGCGGCGTCGCCCTCGACGGGCGCCGCTCGCTCCTCGTCATGCTCGACGACCTGCGCCGCCGGGCGGGCGCGCCGGAGGATCCCGCCGGGCGGGGGCCGGCCCCTCTCCTGCCCGCCCTGCCGCCGCGGGCCGCCTGCGAGGGGATCGAGTTCATCGAGTTCGCCATGGACGAGGAGGAGGCGCGGGCATTCGAATCGGTCCTGTCCGGCCTCGGCTTCGCCCGGACCGCCCGCCACCGCTCCAAGGCCGTGACCCGCTGGAGCCAGGGCGCGATCAACCTCGTGGTCAATACCGAGAAGGAGGGCTTCGCCCATTCCTTCCAGGTCACGCACGGCGCCTCGGTCTGCGCGGTCGCGCTGCGGGTCGACGATGCGGGCGCGGCTCTGGAGCGGGCGCGCGCCCTCCTCGACGAGCCGTTCCGGCAGGCGGTGGCGCCGGGCGAACTCGACATCCCGGCCGTCCGCGGCGTCGGCGGCAGCCTGCTCTACCTCGTCGATCGCCGCAGCGGCCTCGACCGCCTCTGGGACGTGGATTTCGAGCCCCTCGCTCCGGAGCCGGTCCGCGGCGCCGGGCTCGTCGCCGTCGATCACCTCGCCCAGAGCATGCGCCACGAGGAGATGCTGACCTGGCTCCTGTTCTACACCGGGCTGTTCGACCTCGCGAAGCTGCCCGTGCAGGACGTGGTCGATCCGGGCGGCGTGGTCGAGAGCCAGGCCGTCGAGGCCCCGGGCGCGGCCCTGCGCCTCGTCCTCAACGCCTCGCAGAGCAGCCGCACCCTCTCCTCGCGCTTCCTGTCGGAGGCGCTCGGCGGCGGGGTGCAGCACGTGGCGCTCGCCACCGACGACATCGTCGCCACCGTCGCGTCCCTGCGCGCCGCCGGGGTCGCGCTCCTGCCGATTCCGGAGAACTACTACGACGACCTGGAGGCCCGCACCGACCTGCCGCCCGAGACCCTGGCGCGGCTGCGCGACGGGAACATCCTGTACGACCGCGAGGGCGGGGCCGAGTTCTTCCAGGTCTACACCCGCGGCCTCCTCGGCGGCGGCTTCGCCTTCGAGATCGTCGAGCGGCGCGGCTATCGCGGCTACGGCGCCGCGAATGCCCCGATCCGGCTTGCGGCCCAGACCCGCCTGGCCCCACATCCGGCCCTCCCCACCCGGTAAGGCACGACCCCGTCATGCGCTCGATCCACGTCCTCAACGGCCCCAACCTGAACCTGCTCGGCACCCGCGAGCCGGGGATCTACGGGGCGCTGACCCTCGCCGACATCGAGGCGCGCCTGCGCGCGCGGGCCGCCGACAGGGTGGCGCTCACCTTCCGCCAGTCGAACCACGAGGGTGACCTCGTCACCTGGGTGCAGGAGGCGGGCGCCGCGGGGGCCGGGGTGATCCTCAATGCCGGTGCCTACACCCACACCTCGGTCGCCCTGCGCGACGCGATCGCGGGCGCCAAGGCGCAGGTGATCGAGGTCCACCTCTCGAACGTGCACGCCCGCGAGAGCTTCCGTCACCACTCCTACATCGCCCCCGTCGCGCGCGGCGTGATCGCGGGATTCGGCCCGCTCTCCTACGACCTCGCCCTCGACGCCCTGCTCGCCGGCTGACGGCGCATCCTCCCGTTGCAGTGTTTGCAGGTCTGCGCCCCGGCGGGGCGTGGCATACATCCGGCAACGACGCGACGATCGGGAGGAGACATGAGGTTCGACCTCGCGGGCCGCACGGCCCTGGTCACGGGCGGCCTGAGCGGCATCGGCGCGGGCATCGCGGCGGGCCTCGCCGAGGCGGGGGCCGCCGTCACCGTCGCGGACATCGCCGGCGGGACGGATCCGGACGCGGCGGGCCGGCCGTCGCTGCGGCTCGACGTCACCGATGCGGGCAGCGTCGAGGCCCTGGCCGCGCGGCTGGAGGGGCTCGACATCCTGGTCAACGCCGCCGGCATCATCCGGCGCGAGGCCGAGTACGACCTCGCCACCTTCGAGCAGGTCGTCGCCGTGAACCTCACCGGGACGATGCGGCTCTGCACCGCCCTGCACCCCCACCTCGCCCGCAGCCGCGGCTGCGTCGTCAACATCGCCTCGATGACGAGCTTCTTCGGGGCCGGTCTCGCCCCCGCCTACAGCGCCAGCAAGGGCGGCGTCGCCCAGCTCACCAAGAGCCTCGCCGGCGGCTGGGCCAAGGACGGCATCCGGGTCAACGCCGTGGCGCCGGGCTGGATCAGGACGCCGCTCACCCGCGCCCTGCAGGAGGATCCCGCCCGCGAGGAGGCGATCCGCGCCCGCACCCCGCTCGGCCGCTGGGGCACCCCGGAGGACGTGGCCGGGGCCGCGATCTTCCTCGCCTCGCCGGCCGCCGCCTTCGTCACCGGCGTGATCCTGCCGGTCGACGGCGGCTACCTGATCTACTGAGGGAGGCCGCCGTGGCCGACGCATCGACGCCCGAGACCGACCCGCGCCGCATGCCCTACCAGCTCCCCTTCCCGCCCGAGGCGGGGGAGGAGATCGTGGTGCCGCGGGCGATCCCCGAGGACGAGCGGATCTGGGTGCCGCAGGCCGAGAACGTCTGGTTCCGGCCCCTCTGCCTGAACGCCTCGCAGGGCTACTGGGTCAACCTGCTGCGGGTGCGCCGGGCCGGCATCCTCAGCCGCCACCGCCACCCCGCCCCGGTCCACGGCCACGTGCTCCGCGGCCGCTGGCACTACCTGGAACACGATTGGGTGGCCGAGACCGGCTCCTACGTGTTCGAGCCCCCGGGCGAGACCCACACCCTCGTGGTGCCCGAGGATTGCCCCGAGATGATCACGCTCTTCCACATCACCGGCGTGATGATCTACGTCGATCCCTGGGGCAAGCAGACCGGCTACGAGGACGTCTTCACCAAGATCGAGATGTGCCGCCGGCATTACGGCGAGGTCGGACTCGGCGCCGACTTCGTCGATCGCTTCGTGCGCTGATCCGGGGACGGCCTCGACGGCCGGCTTGTGGCGCTTGCCGCCCGCGCTACTCTCCGGGAGAGCCGCCGCGCCCGAACGACGAGCGGCACCGGAGAGGAAACCCTCATGTCGTCGCACGTCTCGCGCCGCCGCAGCGGCGGGCTCCTGGCCTCCACGCTGCTGGCCACCACGCTCCTCGGCGCGGCCCTGGCCGCGCCGGCCGACGCCGCCGATCCCATCCGCATCGGCATCATCGCGGAGGCCCAGGCGCTCGCCGGCGCCTCGATCCCGCAGGCCGCCCAGCTCGCCGCCGACGAGATCAACGCCAAGGGCGGCGTCGACGGGCGCAAGATCGAACTCGTCACCTACGACGACAAGAGCTCGGCCGCCGACGCGGTCCGGGCCTTCCAGCGCGCCGCCAGCGAGGACAAGGTCCACGCGGTCATCGCCAGCTACATCAGCGAGGTCGTGCTCGCCCTCCAGCCCTGGTCGGCCCGGCTGAAGATGCCCTTCATCACCCCGGGCGCCGCCTCGAACGACATTCCCCTCAACGTCCACAAGGATTACGCCCGCAACAAGTACTCCTTCCACGGCTACCTCACCTCCAAGGCGCTCTCGCAATCGGTCTGCGACGCCGCCAAGGCGATCCTGGTCGAGGGCCGCAAGATGAGGACGGCCGTCATCATGAGCGAGGACGCCGCCTGGACGAAGCCCCTCGACGCCGGATACGAGGAATGCCTGCCGGTCGCCGGGCTCAAGGTGCTCGACCACATCCGGTTCTCGCCGAGCACGACCGATTTCAGCCCGATCTTCAGCCGCATCGAGGGCGCCAAGCCGGACGTGATCATCACCGGCATCTCCCATGTCGGCGTGCAGCCGACCGTGCAGTGGAAGAGCCAGCAGGTGCCGATCCCCATGCTCGGCATCTCCTCGCAGGCCACCAACGCCACCTTCTGGAAGGAGACCAACGGCGCCGCCGAGGGCGTGCTGTTCCAGATGTTCGCGGCGCCCGGGACCACCGTCACGCCCAAGACCGCCCCCTTCGCCGACGCCTTCAAGGCCCGGTACGGCAATTACCCGAGCTATGCCGGCTACACGACCTACGACGAGGTCTACTACATCGCCGACGCCGTGAAGCGGGCCGGCTCGACCGATCCCGACAAGCTCGTGGACGCGCTGGAGAAGACCGACTGGGAAGGCACGATGGGCCGCGTCCAGTTCTACGGCAAGGACGACGACTTCACCCACTCGGTGAAGTACGGGCCGGGCCTGATCTCCGGCATGATGATGCAATGGCTCGACGGCCGGCAGACCGCCGTGTGGCCCGCAACGGTGGCCAACGGCAAGCTGACCTTTCCCGCCTTCGTGAAGGCGGGTGCGCCTGCCGAATGATCCGCTGTCCGGACGATCACGTCCGGACAGCAACGCCACGGCCGCGCGGCGCGTGAGCCCGCGCGGCGCGTGAACGACGCCGACATCCGCATGGCGAAGCAATCAGCACGCGATGCCCGTGGCCGCGGAGGCAAGCGGGCGCGGCTGGAAGGCGTACGCGATGGCGCCGGCAAGCTGGTGAGCGCTGTCGTCGGCAGCGCGACCGATCTTGATGATGAGCGGCGCGCAAGGGAGTTCGGGCAGCCCATGCTCCGGACCGACCTGCACCAGGTCCTTCGGCACGGCGCGAAGGGGCAGGACACCGATCGCCTCGCCATGGGTGATCGCGGTCCGCAGCGGCGTGAACTGGTTCGCGCTGAAGGCCACGCGCCAGCGCCGCCCGATCCGGTCGAGCGCCTCGACCGCCATGTCCCGCACGCGGCACCCCTGCGGGAACAGCGCCAGCGGCAGCGTGTCCAGCGACGCGGCGGCCGAATGCGGTGCCGCGACCCAGGCCAGAGGCTCCTCGGCCAACCGGATCCCCTGAATACCGGACGCCCACGTGACAAGGGCGAGGTCCAGATCGCCCGAATCGACCATGCGGGAGAGGTTGACCGACAGGTCGGAGACCACGTGGAATTCCACGTGTCGGTTCTCCCGTGAGAGCGTCCCGATGATCTCGGGCAGGATGAGCTGAGCATAGTCATCGGGTGTGCCGACGCGCAGGACATTCGTCTCGGGCCGATGCGCGACCTCGCGGACGAGTGCGTCGTTGAGCTTGAGGATCTCGATCGCGTAGCGGCGCACCATCTCTCCGGCCTCGGTGAGCCGGATCTCCCGCCCGCTGCCGCGCTCCACCAGCCGCTGGCCGACGACCTGCTCCAGGCGCTTCACCTGGAGGCTGACGGCCGACTGCGTCCGCAGCAGCCGCTCTCCCGCGAGCGTGAAGTTCTTCGCGTCAGCGACGGCGAGGAGGGTCCGCAACAGGTCGATGTCGACGTTCACGAGACCCATGACGATGTCTCATCCTCTCGATGATCCGAAGTCATTTCCCGACCTGGCCGCCGGCAGGCACCATCGCGGCGTCGAAATCCTAGAGGCTGTTTTGGCCCGCAAGCAAGCTGACGGAGACGGAAATGAGCGGCGACGCCGGTTCTCTTCGGGATTCCGGTACCGACCTGTGCGGTGCGGACCGCATCCTCGTCAACACGGATATCCATCGGGAAGGGCAACCTTGCGTCAGCCTCGCTCCGAGGGCGGCGGCCTTCGCCGTCCTGGTCGCCGGCGGCATCTGCCTCGGCACGGCGCCGGTGGTCGTGAAGGCCACCGGCCTGCCCCCCGAAATCTCGGCCTTCTACCGCGTCGCCCTCGCCGCACCCCTGTTCCTGGCCTGGAGCCTCGCGGCTTGCGCGGGCAGGCCCCCGGCGCCGCGCGCCGCCGGGCGTCCCCTCGCCGCGCTGACCGGGCTCGCGGCCTTCCTGTTCGCGGCCGACCTCGCGGTGATGCACTACGCCATCGGCGCCACCAACGTCGCGGTCGCGACGCTCTTCACCAATTGCGCCCCGTTCTTCGTGGGCCTGTTCGGACTCATCGGACTCGCCGATGCGCCGACCGCCCGGTTCTGGCAGGCCCTGCCGGCGGCGCTGGCCGGCACGGCGCTGCTGATCGGCCTCGACGGGACGAATCCGGCGGGCGGTCTCGCGGGCAGCGCGGCGGCCCTCCTCGCGGGCGCGCTCTACGGCGGCTACCTGACCGTCGTGAAGGCGCTGCGGGCGAGGGGCGCGACGCCGATCCGCGTCATGGCGGCCGTCAGCGTCGGGAGCACGCTCCTGCTGCTCCCGCTGTTCTGGCGCCAGGGCATGCCGGTCCCGAACGCCGTCCGGGTCTGGCTGCTCCTCGCGGTCCTGGTGCTGTTCGGCCAAGTCGCCGGGCAGGGGCTCGTCACCGTCGCGCTCCGGCACTTGCCGGTGGCCCTGAGTTCCCTCGTGCTGCTGATCCAGCCGGTCGTCGCGGCGCTCCTCTCCCGGATTCTCCTCGGCGAGACGCTCTCCCTGATCCAGGCCTCGGGCATCGGGCTCGTTCTCGCGGCGATCGCCCTCGCGGCGATGCCGGTCCGACCGCGGGCTTAGCCGGACGCGGCCATGCAGCCCGTGCATGGCCGCGGCAGCGCTGCCATTCTGGTCGACCAAACCGGCCCGCGGGCGCTTGTTGTCCGGGAATCCCACGCTACACTTCGGCCTAAGCCGCATCGCGCAGACGAGAAGCGGCAACGGAGAGGAAAGCCCATGTCCGTTCCCGCGCCGGCCGCGCCGCGGCGGCACGCCCGTGCCCTGCTGGCCACGACCCTCCTGGCCTCGACCGTCCTGCTCGGCCTGCCGGTCCGCGACGCGCGGGCGGCGGATCCGCTGCGCATCGCGGTGATCGCCGAGGCCCAGGCCATCGCCGGCGCCGCGATCCCGCAGGCCGCCCAGCTCGCCGCCGACGAGATCAATGCCAAGGGCGGCGTCGACGGGCGCAAGATCGAGCTCTTCACCTACGACAACAAGAGCTCCGCGGCCGATTCGGTCCGGGCCTTCCAGCGCGCCGCCAGCGAGGACAAGGTCCACGCGGTCATCGCCAGCTACATCAGCGAGGTCGTGCTCGCGCTCCAGCCCTGGTCGGCCCGCCTCAAGCTGCCCTTCATCACCCCGGGCGCCGCCTCGAACGAGATCCCGCTCAACGTCCACAAGGATTACGCCCGCAACAAGTACTCCTTCCACGGCTACCTCACCTCCAAGGCCCAGTCGCAGGCGGTCTGCGACGCCACCAAGGCGATCCTGGTCGAGGGCCGCAAGATGAAGACGGCCGTCATCATGAGCGAGGACGCCGCCTGGACGAAGCCCCTCGACGAGGGCTACAAGGAGTGCCTGCCCCAGATCGGCCTGCAGGTGCTGGACCACATCCGGTTCTCGCCGAGCACGACCGATTTCAGCCCGATCTTCAGCCGCATCGAGGGCGCCAAGCCGGACGTGATCGTCACCGGCATCTCCCACGTCGGCGTGCAGCCGACGGTGCAATGGGCGAGCCAGCAGGTGCCGATCCCGATGATCGGCATCGCCTCGCAGGCCACCAACTCCACCTTCTGGAAGGAGACCAACGGCGCGACCGAGGGCGTGCTGTTCGAGATGTTCGCGGCGCCCGGGACCAACGTCACGCCCAAGACCGCCCCCTTCGCGGAGGCCTTCAAGGCCAAGTACGGCAGCTATCCGGGCTACGCGGGCTACACCGCCTACGACGAGGTCTACTACATCGCCGATGCCGTGAAGCGGGCCGGCTCGACCGATCCCGACAAGCTCGTGGACGCGCTGGAGAAGACCGACTGGGAGGGCACGCTCGGGCGCATCCAGTTCTACGGCAAGGACGATCCCTTCACCCACTCGATCAAGTACGGGCCGGGCCTCGTCTCCGGCATGATGATGCAGTGGCAGGACGGCAAGCAGCTGGCCGTCTGGCCGCAGACCGTCGCGAACGGGAGCCTGAAGTTCCCGAGCTTCGTGAAGGCCGGCACGCCCGCCAACTGAAGACCTCCGGTCCGCCCCGGGGGCGCCGCCCCCGAGGCCCCCGGCGAAGGGACCGCGTCCCTTCGCGACCCCCCGTTCCGGATCCTCATGACCGCCCTTCAGATCCTCATCGACGGCTTCGCCATCTCGGCCCTCTACGCGCTGGGCGCCACCGGCTTCACCCTGATCTTCGGCGTCTCGGGCGTCCTCAACCTCTCGCACGGCGCCCTGATGGTCACGGCCGCGGTCGTGGCCTGGGCGGCGTCGAGCGAGTACGGGCTCGGCGCCTACGCGGGCGCGGCCACCGGCGTCGCCGTCTGCACCCTGCTGACGCTCGCCACCTACGGCGTCGTCGTGAAGCCGATCGACCGCTCGAAGGCGATCCCCGCCGAGGAGAAGGAAATCTTCATCCTCACCGGCACGCTCCTCTGGGGCATCATGATCCAGGAATTCATCGCCTACCTGTTCACCAGCAACGCCAAGACGGTGATGCCGATCGTCGAGGGCGTCGTCACCATCGCGGGCGTGCGCACGCCCTGGAACCAGATCTTCACCGCATTGGTCTGCTGGGGCACCATCGCCCTCCTGTGGGTGCTGGTGAACCGCACCCGCACCGGCAAGGTCGTGCTCGCCGCCTCGATGAACCCGCGCGGCGTCACGCTGCTGGGCTTCGAGTTGTCGAAGATCTACGTGGCGATCTGGGCGATCTACGGCGTGCTCGCGGGCATCGCGGGCGTGCTGCTCGGCCAGTTCCTCGGCGTCTCGTCCTACAGCGTCGGCCCGCTCACCGCGAGCGCCTTCTCGATCGTGGTGCTCGGCGGCCTCGGCAGCGTGTCGGGCTCGCTCATCGCCGCCTACGTGGTCGGCTACCTGGAGACCATCACGGCCTACCTGATCTCGCCGGCCTACCGGACCATCCCGGCCCTGCTCCTGCTGGTGGCGGTGATGTACGTGCGGCCCCAGGGCCTGCTCGGGCGCCGCTGAGCACGAGGAACGCCGCATGACCGCCAAGCTCCTCCGCAGCCCGCTCCTCTGGCTCAGCCTGATCGGCCTCGCCCTGGCGGCGGTGCTGCCCCTCTGGGTCTCGGGCTACATCCTCGGGCTCCTCACCGTCGCCTATTACTTCGGCGTGTTCTCGATGGCCTGGGACCTCCTGTTCGGCTTCGCCGGCGAGGTGAATTTCGGGCCGACCTTCCTGATCGGGCTCGGCGCCTACACGGCCGGCATCCTCAACGGCGACGGGGTCTCGATCCCGCTCTGCCTCGTCGCCGGGGCGGTGGCGGCGGTGATCGGCGGCCTCGTCCTCGCCCTGCCGGCCCTGCGGGTGCGCGGCCCCTATTTCGGCCTCACCACCGTCACGGCCGTCCTGATCCTGCAGAACCTCATCGTGGTCTTCGCCGACACCACCGGGGGCGAGATCGGCCTGACCGTGCCGGACGTGATCAGCGTCGACGCGGCCACCAATTACTGGCTCGCCCTGGGCTTCATGACGGTGAGCGGCCTCGTGCTCCTCGCCATCGCGACCTCGCCGGTCGGGCTGATCCTGCAGGCGAGCGGGCAGGACCCGGTCGAGGCCGGCGCGCTCGGCTTCAACGTCGCCAAGCACAAGCTGGCCGCCTTCTGCGTCAGCGCCTTCTTCTCCGGCCTCGCGGGGGCGCTGTTCGTCTTCTACATGGGCACGGCGTCGGTCGGCACGCTCGTCGACGTCTCGGTGGGCGTGCAGGTCATCATCGGGGCGGTGCTCGGCGGCCGGCGCACCATCCTGGGCGGCGTGCTCGGCGCGCTCTTCCTGATCACGGCGGGCGAATTGCTGCGCCCGCTCGGCGCCCTCTCGACCTTCGTCGTCTCCGCCGCGGCCCTCGCGGTGATCCTGTTCGTCCCCGCCGGCCTCCTCGGGATCCTCACCCGCCAGGGGCAGCGCGCGTGAGGACCCGTCCGCGTCACGAGGTGCGTCCATGACCGCAGCCGCCCTGCACCGGCCCGTGCCCCCCGCCACCGCCACGGCGGCGCCGCTCCTCGCCGTCGAGGGGCTGCAGAAGCGCTACGGCGGTCTCGTCGCCGTGAAGTCGGTGAGCTTCGCCATCCGACCGGGCGAGATCCTGGGCCTGATCGGGCCGAACGGCTCCGGCAAGTCCACCGTGATGAAGCTGATCATGGGGCTGGAGCGGCCCAATGCGGGCAGCGTGGTCCTCGACGGCACCGAGATCGCCGGCTGGCCCTCCCACCGGGTCGCCCGGGCCGGGGTCGGCCTCGTCTTCCAGCATTCCCGGCCGCTCCACCGGCAGACGGTGCTGGAGAACATCAAGCTCGCCCTGCTGCCCGACAACCTGCTGCGGCTCTTCGCCGACCCGCACGTGGAGGATCGCGCCCGCGCCATCGCCGAGCGGGTCGGCCTCGGCGCCGTCCTCGACCGGCGGCCCGCCACCCTGCCCTTCGCGGATCTGCGCCGGATGGAGCTCGCCAAGGCGATCGCCCGCGACCCCAAGGTGGTGCTGGTGGACGAGCCCTTCGCGGGCCTCACCCAGGGCGAGGTGGCGGATTTCTCCGCGCTGATCCGCGGCTTCCGCGACGAGGGCAAGGCGGTGCTCCTCGTCGACCACAACGTGAAGAGCGTCGCGGCCCTCGTCGACCGGGTCTACGCCATGTATCTCGGCGAGCGCGTCGCCGAGGGCTCGGCCGCCGAGGTGATGCGCAACGAGACCGTGCGGCGCGTCTATCTCGGCGGTAGCATCGAGACCGCCGCCCGCCCGGAATCCTCCTTCTCGGGCGCGCCGCTGCTCGCGGTCGAGGAGGTCGGCGTGCTCTACGGCAAGGCCCAGGCGCTCCAGGGCGTGAGCCTGCACGTCCACGAGGGCGAGTTCGTCTCGATCGTCGGCCTCAACGGCGCCGGCAAGACGACGCTGTTCAACGCGATCTCGGGCCTCGTGCCCTATTCCGGGCAGATCCGTTTCGGCGGCGAGGCCCTGGCCCGGCGCACGCCCGCCTCGATCGCCCGCGAGGGCATCGTGCAGGTGCCGGAGACCCGCGAATTGTTCGGCGAGATGAGCGTGCGCGAGAACCTCGACCTCGGCGGCCAGCACCTGCCCAAGGCCGAGAGCGCGCGCCAGCTCGACTGGCTGCTGGAGCTGTTCCCGATCCTGCGCAGCCGCAGCGGCCAGATGGCCCGCACCCTCTCGGGCGGCGAGCAGCAGATGCTCACCATCGCCCGCGCCCTCATGATGCGGCCCAAGCTCCTGATCCTCGACGAGCCGACCCTCGGCCTCGCGCCGGTGATCCTGGAGCAGCTCTCGAAGGCCCTGGAGCGCCTGCGCCAGACGACGCCGATCACCGTGCTGCTCGGCGAGCAGAACGTGACCTTCGCGCTGCCCCACGCGGACCGGGTCTACGTGCTGGAACACGCCCGCATCGTCTGGGAGGGCACGCCGGACCGCTTCGCCGCCGAGGCCGGGACCGGGTATCTGTGAGGCGCGGAGGGCCCTGGCTCAGAGCCCCTTGGCGAGCCGGTCGAAGGCGACGAGGCGGGCGAGCAGGTCCGGCATCGCCCGCAGCGGCACCATGTTGGGCCCGTCCGAGGGGGCGCGGTCGGGATCCGGATGGGTCTCGATGAACACGCCCGCCACGCCCACCGCCACCGCCGCCCGGGCGAGCACCGGCACGAATTCCCGCTGCCCGCCCGAGGTCGCGCCCTGGCCGCCCGGCTGCTGCACCGAATGGGTCGCGTCGAACACCACCGGCGCGCCGCCCGTGACCTGCGCCATGATCGGCAGCGCCCGCATGTCGGAGACGAGGGTGTTGTAGCCGAAGGAGGCGCCGCGCTCGGTGACGATCACCTTGGAATTGCCCGCGCCCGTGATCTTGGCGGCGACGTGGGCCATGTCCCAGGGGGCGAGGAACTGGCCCTTCTTCACGTTGACGGCCCGGCCCGTCGCGGCGGCCGCGAGGAGCAGGTCGGTCTGGCGGCACAGGAAAGCCGGGATCTGCAGCACGTCGACGGCCTCCGCCGTGGGCGCGCATTGCCCGGCCTCGTGCACGTCGGTGAGGACCGGCAGGCCGAGCCGCTCGCGGATCTCGGCGAAGATCGGCAGCGCCTCGTCGAGGCCGAGGCCGCGCGCCGAGCCCGCCGAGGTGCGGTTGGCCTTGTCGAAGGAGCTCTTGAAGACGAGGCCGAGGCCGAGCGGCGCCACGATCTCCTTGAGCGCCGCCGCGACTTCGAGGGCGTGGCCGCGGCTCTCGAGGGCGCAGGGCCCCGCGATCAGGCTGAGCGGGAGGTGATTCCCGAAGCGCACGGGGCCGACCGTGACGACGGGGCCGGGGGACGGGGAAGCGGTCGACATCGACGGGGTTTCCGGATCGCGTGAGGTGCCGGCCCTCGCAGGCCATGATGGCATTCGCGAGGCGCCGCCCGGCGAGGCGCAGGCCGTTCGGGCCGGAGGTCCGGCGACCAGACACCTAAGGCAAGACTTTGTAGTAGAAGACCGTGTCGCAGGGCCGCCCGTCCGGCAGCAGCGCGTAGCCGGGGATCGCGCCGACCCGCTGCCAGCCCTCCCGTCGGTACAGCCGCTCCGCCTCGGGGCTCGCCGTGTCGAGGACGAGGAGCGTCTTGCCCGCCGCGCGGGCCGCCGCATCGGCCGCCCGCATCAGGGCCGCCCCGACTCCGCGGCCGCGGGCGCGGGTGAGCACCAGCACCTTGGAGACGTCGGCCCGGTGGGGCTGGTTCTCGGGCTGGGCGAGCACGACCTGCACGGTGCCGATCTGCCGTCCCTCCGCCTCGGCCACGATCAGGCGGCGCTCGCCGCGCCCGACGCTCTCGGCGACGCCCCGCCAATAGGCCAGGGCCGTCGCGGGGCGGAGCGGCGCCATGAAGCTCACCGAGGCGCCCGCCTCGACGCAGTCGATCAGGATCTCGGCGAGGGGCTCGGCCATGCCCCGGGCCTCCTCCCCGGACAGGGCGCGCAGGGTCGGGTCGGTCACGGCGGCACCTCAGCGGGGCAGGCTCCCGGCGGCGATGGCCACCAGGGTGCGGGCGGGTTGGTCGGCGGGGTTGTGGAAGGCGACCGGCCGGTCGACGCGCATCGCCAGGCAATCGCCGGCCCCCAGGTGATGCACGCTCTCGCCCAGGGTCACGGTGAGCGCGCCGTCGAGCACGACGACCTGCTGCTCCAGGGGCGGCACCCGCAGGCTGTCGTAGGCGACGGTGGCGCCGGGCGGGATCTCCACCTCGACGAGTTGGAGCGGCGAGGCGAAGCTCGGCGGCGAGAGGTTGCGGCGCCGGTAGCCCGTGCCGGGATCGCGCCAGCAGCTCTGCTCGGCCCGGCGGCAGAGCGGCGAGGCATCCTCCCGCGCCGCGGCGGCGAACAGGGCCGCGAGCGGCACGCCGAGCCCCGCCGCCAGCCGCTCCAGCACCGTGGCGGTCGGGCTGCTCTCCGCCCGCTCGACGAGCGAGATCATCGACCGGCTCACCCCGGACCGCTCGGCCAGGGCGTCGAGCGTCAGGCCCCGCTCCGCGCGCAGGGCCCGCAGCCGGGCCGCGAGACGGCCGTCGAGGTCCGAGGACGATTCCATGATTCAAGATTGAATTTCCGGTATCCTGGAGTCAAGGCCGGCGCGGCAGGCCAGGGGTCCGGTCGCGACGGGGTTGGCGCGAGGCCCGGCCCAGGTTATAGCTGCTGCTATAAGTGTGAGGGAGTGCTTTGATGCCGTCGAGACGCAAGGATCCCGGGCGGCGCCGATCAGCGGCCGGCCTCGCCGCCTGCCTGATCCTCGGCGCGGCGGCACCCGCCCGGGCCGAGCCCGGCCGCGCCGACCACCTCGACAGCGAGCACCTGTTCGGTTTCACCGAGGGCAGCGACATCGGCGTGCCGGGCGAGCGCGAGGTCGAGCTGGAGACGACCGGCCGGCTCGGCCGCCGCGGCGGCCGCTTCTGGGCCTTCGATCCGACGCTCGCCCTGAAGCTGCCCGTGAGCGCGCAGCTGCGCGTGGCGCCCGGGCTCAGCTTCGCGGGTTACGCGGTGGCGCCCGGCCCGGGCCTCCCGGCGGCGATCCGCGGCGGCCTCAACGGCGGCTTCGTCGAGACGCGGCTGCGCCTCCTCGACCGGGATGCCTCCCCGGTCGGGCTGACGCTCAGCGTCACCCCGAGCCTCGGCACCCGGGACGGCACCGACGCGCGGCCGGCCCGCGCCTACGGGCTCGACGCCGCCCTGCTCGCCGACCACGAATTCGTCCCCGGCACCCTCGTCGGCGCGGTCAATCTCGGCCTCTCCCTCGCCTGGAGCCGGGCCTCCGGCACCGGCGAGATCCTGCGCGGCTCCGGGCTCGACCTCTCGGCCGCCCTCGCGCGGCGGGTCTCGGCCGGCCTGTTCCTGGGCGGCGAGCTGCGCTACCTGCGCGCCTTCGACGGGCTCGCCCTCGATCGCTTCGCCGGGGAGGCGGTCTATCTCGGGCCGACCCTCTACGCCGCCCTCGGCGAGACCGCCTGGATCGGGCTGACCCTCGGCGTCCAGGTCGCGGGGGGCGCGGTCGGCGACGGGCGGCCCCTCGACCTCGCCGGCTTCGACCGCCAGCAGCTGCGCCTGCGCATCGGCGCCTCGTTCTGAAACAGACGCTAGAGCAGCACCCGATCACGTTGCAATCGGGTGCCGCTCTCGATCTTTGATTTTGCCGCATTTTGTGCGACGAACCGGCATCCACTTCGTCGGAAAATGCTCTAGGTCTTTGATCTTGCCGCATTTTCTGCGACGAACCGGCATCCACTTCGTCGGAAAATGCTCTAGCGGAAGTCGGTCGGGTCGAGCCCGTGCCGGGCGAGCTTGTCGTAGAGCGTCTTGCGCGGGAGGCCGAGCGCCTCGGCGGCGAGGCGCACGTCGCCCCGGGCCATGATCAGCTCGTCGCGGATGCGCCCGCGCTCGAAGCGGTCGACCTCCTCGGCGAGGCTGAGCGGGCGCGCGGGCGCGCGCTCCTCCGGCGCCGCCGGGCCGAGGCCGAGCGCGCAGCGCTCCGCGAAATGGCCGAGTTCGCGCACGTTGCCGGGCCAGGCGTGACGGTTCAGCATCTCGCGGATCGCCGGGGTGAGCGCCGGGACCGGCCTGTTGAAGCGGGCGGCGGCGCGGGAGAGGAAGTGCTCGAAGAGCAGCGCCACGTCCTCGCGGCGCTCGCGCAGGGGCGGGATCGTCACCGTGACCACGTTGAGCCGGTAGTAGAGGTCGTCCCGGAAGGTGCCCTGCGCGGCGGCCTGGCCGAGATCGACCTTGGTGGCGGCCACGACCCGCAGGTCGACCGCCCGCACCTCGTTGGTGCCGAGCGGCTCGACCGCGCGCTCCTGCAGCACCCGCAGCAGCTTCACCTGCAGCCCGAGGGGCATGCTCTCGATCTCGTCGAGGAACAGCGTGCCGCCGCTCGCGTGCTCGATGCGCCCGACCCGCCGCTTCACCGCCCCGGTGAAGGCGCCGGCCTCGTGGCCGAACAGCTCGCTCTCCACCACGCTGTCGGGCAGCGCCCCGCAATTCATCGCCACGAACTGGCCGCGCCGCCGCCGGCCCCAGCGGTGCAGCGCGCTCGCCACCACCTCCTTGCCGGAGCCGGTCTCGCCGAGGATCAGCACGTCGACATCGGCCTCGGCCACGTCGCGGACGAAGCGGCGCAGCCGCACGATCTCGGGCGAGATGCCGAGGAAGGCCGGATCCTCCGCCACCGCCGCGTCGAGCCGCTCGCGCAGGGTCCGGTTCTCGACCACGAGGCGGCGGCGCTCCAGCGCCCGGCGCACCGAGCCGATCAGCTGCTCGGCCGGGTAGGGCTTGGCGAGGAAGTCGTAGGCGCCCTCCCGCATGGCCCGCACCGCCATGGTGATGTCGCCGTGGCCGGTGATCAGGATCACCGGCAGGTCGGGATCGGCCTCGGCCACGGCGCGGAACAGGCCGAGCCCGTCGAGGCCCGGCAGGCGCACGTCGGTCACCACGACGCCGGGCGGGTCGGCGAGGATCGCCCGCAGGGCCGGCTCGGCCGCCGGGAAGGCCTCGACGGCGAGCCCGTCGAGTTCGAGGCTCTGCCGGTTCGCCCGGCGCACGTCCTCCTCGTCGTCGACGAAGACGATCCGGTCGGATCCGCCGCTCATGCCGCCTCCGCCACCTCTGCGCGGGCGAGGTCGACGCGGAACAGCGCGCCCCCCGCCTCGCTCCGCGCGGCCGCGAGCGTGCCGCCGCATTCCTCGACGATGCCGCGGGCGATCGCGAGGCCGAGCCCGAGCCCCTGCGGCTTGGTGGTGAAGAAGGGATCGAACACCCGGCCCGCCTCGCCCTCCGGCAGGCCGGGGCCGTTGTCGGACACCTCCAGCACGGCGCGCGGGCCGGACGCGGCGCAGCGCACGCTCACCCGCGGATCGGGGCGGCCCGCCACGGCGTCGAGGGCGTTCTGGATCAGGTTCACCACCACCTGCTCCAGCCGCGCCTCGTCGCCGAGGACGATCAGGTCCGGCCCGCCGGCCTCCACCGCGAGGGCGACGCCGCGCTCGGCCGCCTGGCTCGCGACGATCTCGACCGCCTGGGCCAGCACCCGCGCGAGCCGCACCGGCTCGCGCCGGCCCGAGGCGCGCCGGGCGAAGCCCTTGAGCTGGCGCGTCAGGCCGGCGATCCGCTCGGTCAGCCGGCCGATGGCGGAGAAATTCTCGGCCGCCTCCCCGGCCCGGCCGCGGCCGATCAGGATCGCGGCGTTGTCCGCGTAGGAGCGGATCGCCGCGAGCGGCTGGTTGATCTCGTGCGCCATGCTGGCGGCGAACTGGCCGAGGGCGGCGAGCCGCGCCGCGTGGGCGAGGTCGCGCCCGAGGCGCTCGCGCTCCGCCTCGGCGCGCTGGCGCTCCGCCATCTCCTCCCGCAGCTGCGCGTTCGCCTCGCTCAGCGCGCGGGTGCGCTCGGCCACCGCCGCCTCCAGCTCCGCCCGGCGGGCCGCCTCCTCGGCGAGGCGGGCCCGCACGCGCTGGCGGCGCTGGCGCAGGAGGACGAGGCCGAGGCAGGACGCCGCCGCCACCAGCCCGGCCAGCACCTGGGCCTGGAGCCGCTCGCGCCTCACCGCCGCCCCGACCGGGGTGAGGGTGTGGAGCCGCCAGCGCGTCCCCGGGACGGGCGCGTCGACCGGCAGGACGAGCCGCGCCGGCGCGGCCCCGCCCGCCACCCGCAGGAGCCCGTCCTCCGGACCCGGATGGAAGGGCAGCGGCGAGAGCGGCGCATCGCCGAATTCGAGCCCCTCGCGGATCCGCCGCCGCTCCTCCTCGGAGATCGGGCCGAGGGTGCGGAAGCGCCGGGCGGGGTCGCTCGCCACCAGGACGATGCCGCGGGGATCGGTGACGAAGACCTCGGCGCCCCCGCCGCGCCACCCCGCCTCGACCGCCTCGAACTCGACCTTGACCACGACCACCCCGCCGCCGCCCGCGACGCGCCGCGACAGGAACAGGCCGGGCCGGCCGCTCACCGTGCCGAGGGCGAATTGCGCGCCCGACCCGGCCGCCAGCGCCTCGCGGAAATACGGGCGGAACGTGTAGTCGTTGCCCACGAAGCTGGTGGGCGTGCCGGCGTTGCTCGCCGCCACCGTGAGCCCGTCCGCCCGCACCACGTAGATCGCGGCCGCGCCCGTCGCCTCGGCGATCCCGGCGAGCCGGCCGCTGACCTGGGCGGTCAGCCCGGGCGGCGCGGCGCGGGCGAGGCTCGCGGCAATCTCCGGATCCGCCGCCAGCGCGAGCGGCAGGGAGGATTGCTTCTGGAGTTCCGCCCGCAGCGCCGCCACGTGGAGGGTCAGCCCGGCCTCGGCGGCGCGGCGCAGATCCGCCAGGGCGGCCCGCTCCGCCGCGTGGCCGCCGAGCCAGGCGGCGAGACCGACGGCCAGGAGGGCCGCCGCCCAGAGCAGGACCCGGCCGGGCTGTCCGGAATCCCGCAAGGCGGCCGGCCCCGCCGTGCGGCCGGCCGGAACGGGGCCGTTCGCGGGTTCGCCCGGCATCGGAAATTTCCTCCCATTCACAACATCTTAACGAAAAACTCGACGCTCCGCCCCGTTGGCACGCCGGTTGCCATCCGGTCTCCCGATCGCGGCCTGCGGGATGAGCAGGCTGCACGCCGCAAGGTCAAGAGCAAGAGCCGCGCGGCGCGCCGGATCCACCGTCGCGCCGGCCGGCCCCCCGCAACCCAACCACCGGGAGAACGCCGCATGGCCGTCACCGTCCCCAGCCCCCTAACCGCGCCGCACGACCCGCCCGCGCGCAGGCCCTTCTACCGCACCCTCTACTTCCAGGTGCTCGTCGCGGTCGCGATCGGCATCCTGCTCGGTCATTTCTATCCCCAGCTTGGGGCCGAGATGAAGCCGCTCGGCGACGCCTTCATCAAGCTCGTGAAGATGATCATCGCGCCGGTGATCTTCCTCACCGTCGTCTCCGGCATCGCCGGCATGACCAACCTGGAGAAGGTCGGCCGGGTCGGGGCCAAGGCCCTGATCTACTTCCTCACCTTCTCGACGCTGGCGCTGCTCGTCGGCCTCGTGGTGGCGAACGTGCTGCAGCCCGGCCACGGCCTGCACATCGACCCGAAATCCCTCGATCCCAAGGCCGTCGCCACCTACGCGGGCAAGGCCAAGGAGCAGAGCATCGTCGACTTCCTGATGAACATCATCCCGTCGACGGCGGTGGGCGCCTTCGCGGGCGGCGAGATCCTGCAGGTCCTGTTCTTCTCCGTGCTGTTCGGCTTCGGCCTCGCCTTCATGGGCGAGCGCGGCAAGCCGGTCCTCGACATCATCAAGACCACCTCCGAGGCGATCTTCGGCGTCGTCCACATCATCATGAAGGTGGCCCCGCTCGGCGCCTTCGGGGCGATGGCCTTCACCATCGGCAAGTACGGCGTCGCGTCGCTGGCCAACCTCGCCTACCTGGTCTTCGCCTTCTACCTGACCTCGGCGATCTTCGTCCTGGGGGTGCTGGGGGCGGTGGCCCGCTACAACGGGTTCTCGGTGGTCCGGCTGGTGCGCTACATCAAGGAGGAACTCCTCCTGGTGCTCGGCACCTCCTCGTCCGAATCGGCCCTGCCCTCGCTGCTCGACAAGATGGAGCGGGCGGGCTGCTCGCGCCCGGTCGTCGGCCTCGTGGTGCCGACCGGCTACTCCTTCAACCTCGACGGCACGAACATCTACATGACGATGGCGGCCCTGTTCATCGCCCAGGCGACGGACACCCCGCTCTCGCTCGGCGAGCAGGCCCTGCTGCTGCTCGTGGCGATGCTGTCCTCGAAGGGCGCGGCGGGCGTGACGGGGTCGGGCTTCATCACCCTGGCGGCGACGCTCGCGGTGGTGCCCTCGGTGCCGGTGGTCGGCATGGCGCTGATCCTCGGGATCGACCGCTTCATGTCCGAGTGCCGGGCGCTCACCAACTTCATCGGCAACGCGGTGGCCTGCATCGTGGTCGCGCGCTGGGAGGGGGAGCTCGACGAGACGCGCCTCGCCGCGGCCCTCGCCGGCACGCCGATGCCCCTCGCCGAGGAGATGCCGGCCCTGCTCCAGCCGGCGGAATAGGCGGCGTCTGCGCCCCCGCGCGGCCTCCCCCCGGGGAGGTCGTCGCGCGGGGGCCGCCCCGGGAGGAGCCTGCCGCCCGGGCCCTACCCGACCGGCCAGGCGAAGAAGCCGCGGCCCTCCTTCTCCAGGTGCCGGTTGAGCACCATCCGGTGCACCTCGTCGGCCCCGTCCACCAGCCGCGCCTGCCGCGCGTAGCGGTAGATCCACTCCAGCACCGTGTCCTTCGAGTAGCCGCGCGCGCCGTTGATCTGGATCCCGACATCCGCCGCCCGGTGCAGCAGGTTGGCGACCTGGATCTTGGCCATCGAGATCTCCTTGCGGGCGAAGCGCCCCTGATCGAGCTCCCAGGCCGCCCGCATCACCAGCAGCCGCCCGATCTCGATGTCCATGGCGAGCCCGCCCAGCATCAGCTGCACGCTCTCGCGCTCGGCCAGCCGCACCCCGAACCCCTCGCGCTCGGCCGCGTAGGCCCGCGCGATCTCCACGCAGCGCATCGCTAGGCCGAGCCAGCGCATGCAATGGGTCAGCCGCGCCGGGCCGAGCCGCACCTGCGTCACCTTCAGGCCCTGGCCCTCCCCGAGCAGCACGTCCTCGGGCGCGACCTCGAGGCCGTCGAAGGCGAGCTCGCAATGGCCGCCGTGCTCCTCGGGCCCCATGATCTCGATCCGGCGCAGGATCTCCCAGCCCGGCTGGTCGCGGTGGAACAGGAAGGCGGTGAGCCCGTAGCGCGGGTCGTCCGAGGTGCGGGCGATCAGGATGAAGTGCGCCGCCTCCGCGGCTCCGGTGATGTACCACTTGCGCCCAAAGATGCGGTAGCGCCCGTCCGGGAGCCGCTCGGCGCGGGTGCGGATCATGGACGGGTCCGAGCCGCCGCCCGGATGGGGCTCGGTCATGGCGAAGGCGGAGCGCACGCTCCCGGCCACGATCGGGTCGAGCCAGCTCCGCTTCTGCTCCGGGGTGGCGAGGGCCTCCAGCACCATCATGTTGCCGTCGTCGGGGGCGGCCGAGTTGAAGACGGCGGGGCCGAAGATCGAGCGGTTCATCTCGGTGTAGCAGGCGGCCATGCCGACCTTGCCGAGCCCCTGGCCGCCGGTCTCGCGCCGCAGCTGGAGGCACCACAGCCCGGCCGCCTTCGCCCGGGCGCGCAGGTCCTCCAGCAGGTCGAGGCGGATGTTCTCGTGCGGGTCGTAGTTCGCCCGATCAGCCTCGACCGGCAGGATCTCCCGCTCCACGAAGGCGGCCACGCGGGCCCTGTAATCCTCGACTTCCGGGGACAGCGTGAAATCCATGGCAGACCTCGCCTCGGTTCCAGGAGCATTTCGAACGGATCTCGGGCGGCCGGCAACTTCTCGCGGCCGCCGACGTCAACCATCGTCCAATTGATCGGGCCGCCCGGCCGCAACGCGGCGGCAATCTTGTCGCTTTGCCGTCTCCGATGCTGAGGCCGCGGGAATCTGCGGCCAGGATTCACCTGTGTACATGGCGGAACGGAGCCCCGCTCCTAGTGTTTCCCACCAGGAGCGAGCGCTCCGGCCGGCGCCTCTGGCTTGTCCTGCTGCCAGCACTCGCCAGAGGACCCGGCCTCCGCCCCGCTCAGGCGATCGGGCCGGTGTGCTTCTCGAGCAGCGCCCACGCCTCCGGGCCGAACTTGCCCTTCCACTCCTTGTAGAACCCGGCCGCCTGCAGCTTGGCCTGGAACGCCTTGGTGTCCACGTCGTGGAAGGTCAGGCCCTTGGCCGCGAGGTCCTTCTCGGTCGAGACGTTGCGGCGCGCCGTCTCCTCGCGCTGCGCCACCGCCTGGGTGTTGAAGTGCTTGGCGATCACGCCGCGCACGTCCTCCGGCAGGCCGCGCCAGACCTTGCCGTTGGCGAGCAGCCAGAAGCCGTCCCACATGTGGTTCGTCTTCGAGAGGTGCTTCTGCACCTCGTAGAGCTTGGCCGCGTCGATCAGCGCGAGCGGGTTCTCCTGGCCCTCCGCGATCTTGGTCTGCAGGGCCGAGTAGACCTCCGCGAAGTTGATGGTCATCGGCGCCGCGTCGAAGGCCTTGAACATCGAGGTCCAGAGCGGGCTCGGCGGGACCCGGATCTTGAAGCCCTTGAAGTCGTCCGGCGTCAGGATCGGCTTGGTGGAGGAGGTGGTCTGGCGGAAGCCGTTCTCCCAGATGCGGTCGAAGGCGTAGAGGCCCGACTTGCCGATCAGCTCGCGGACATGGGCGCCGAGATCGCCGTCGATGGCCGGCCACAGCTTGTCGTAGGACGACCACGCGAAGCCGATGCCGCTGATCGCCGCGCCGGGCACCAGGGTCGCCAGGATCAGCGGCGAGAGGCTGAAGAACTCGAGCGCCCCCGAGCGCAGCTGGCTCAGCATGTCGGTGTCGCCGCCGAGCTGGTTGTTCGGGAAGACCTTGATGTCGACCTTGCCGCCGGTCTCCTCGCGGATCCCGTCCGCGGCCTTCTGCATGTAGATGGTGAGCGGATGGCTGACCGGGCTGTTGTTGGCGACCTTGAGGTTGAAGTCGGCGGCCTGCGCGCGGCTGATCCGCATCACGGCCGGGGCCGCGACGGCGCCCGCGAGGGAAAGCTGGAGCGCGCGGCGGCGCGAGATCGAAGTCATGGCGTCCTCTCCTGGGCCGCAGCCGGGCCCGCGCGGCCCGGCCGGGCCACTTTCTTGATTGGGCGGGCCCGTCCGGCCGGACGGGCCCGCGGCGCGCTTAAAGCACGTTTCGCGCGCCTGGGCATCAGGCCGCGGCGGGAACACGCCCCGCCGTGCGGGGATGGTCCGGCGGAGCCGGAGACGACGCCATGATCAGCACCCGCCTGCACGCCGCCATCGACTACACGGTCCCGGCCCTCGTGACGCTGCTCGCGGCGGGCCCGGGCCGCAGCCCCGCCGCCCGGCGCCTGATGCGGGCCGTGTCGGGCTGGAACTACGCCTACTCGCTCTGCACGAGCTACGAGGGCGGACTCGTGCGGGCGATCCCGATGCGCGGGCACCTCGCCCTCGACACGGCCGGCGCCCTCGCCTACCTGGGCAGCGCGGCGCTCGGCGACCGCATGCCCGCCCGCGACCGCCTGCTCCTGGCGGGGATCGGGGCGGCGCAGCTCGCGGTGATCGGGCTCAGCAACCGCGGCGGCGCAAGGTCCACACCAGCCAACCGGCAGTAGAAGAAGCGCGAGGGCCGGTCGCGTCGCGCGCCGGCGACGGGTTCGGGACCGGGCGGAGGAAGCGGCGCCATGGGCGGCAGGACGCAGTTTCGGGTCGGCATCGCGGCGCTCGCCCTGGCGGCGGGTTTGGTCCCGGCGGCGGCCGGATCCTTCGAGTTCGTGCCGGCCCCGCAGGCCGACCTCAACCGCGTCTACCGGGTCGACAAGGTCACGGGCGAGGTGACCTCCTGCCAGTACGGCCTGCAGGAGAACACGATCGGCACCACCCTGTGCTTCGGCCCGGGCGAGGGCGCGGGGCCGCAGGCCCCGTCCGAGTACGGGCTCGTGGCCTCGCGGCACCTGCGCGAGGCGGGCGTGTTCCGGGTCAACCACCGCACCGGCGCCATGAGCATCTGCTACGTCCTCGACGAGGCCGTGGTCTGCACGCCCCAGGCGGCGGCGGGCGCCGAGGCGGCGCCGAGGGGCAACGTGGCGACGGCGCAGCCCGCCCGGCCCTGAGCGGCGCCGGACGGGACTCTTCCCGGGCGGCAGCGCCGCGTGCTAGGGCCAGCGCGCCCGGGCGGCCAGCCCGGGTGAGCCAGCCGAGAGCCGCGCCGATGCCGTCCGCACGCCCCTCCCCCCGTCCCGCCGGAGGCCCGGCGTGAGCGCCGCCCTCAAGCGCGCGGCCGCCGCCAGGGCGCTCGACCTCGTCGCGGACGGGATGCGCCTCGGCCTCGGCACCGGCTCCACCGCGGCCGAATTCGTCGAGCTGCTGGGCGCGCGGGTGCGGGCCGGGCTCTCGGTCGTCGGGGTGCCGACCTCGGAGGCCACGCACCGGGCCGCGCAGGCGGCGGGCATCCCCCTCACCACCCTCGACGAGACCCCCGAACTCGACCTGACCATCGACGGCGCCGACGAGATCGACGGGGCGCGCCGCCTCATCAAGGGCGGCGGCGGCGCGCTGCTGCGCGAGAAGATCGTGGCGGCGGCGAGCCGGCGCATGGTCGTGATCGCGGATGCGGGCAAGCGGGTCGAGACGCTCGGGCGCTTCCCGCTGCCGGTCGAGGTGGTCCCCTTCGGCCTCGCCGCCACGCGGCGCGCCGTGGAGGGCGCCCTCGGCCGCGCCGGCTGCGCGGGCGAGGTCGCGCTGCGCCGGGCCGCGGACGGCGCGCCCTTCGTCACCGACGGCGCCCACCTGATCCTCGACGCGCATCTCGGCCGCATCCCGGATCCCGAGGCCCTGGCCGCCGCGCTCGCGGCCGTCCCCGGCGTGGTCGAGCACGGCCTGTTCCTCGGCCTGTGCAGCGGCGCCATCCTGGCCGCCGATGAGGCGGGCGAGGTGCGCCTCCTGACCCTCGGCACCCTCTGAGCGCCCCCGGGCCCGCGACCTCGCGGCCCGCCCCCGATCCTCCTCCGCGCCGCAATCGCCCCCGAAACCGGCGCGCCTCACATCGGAGCCTCCTCATGCCCCTGCGTCCCGCGCCCGCCCTGGCGGGCCTCCTCGTCGCGCTCCTGGCGACCGCGCCCCTGGCGACCGCACCCGCCGCAGCCCAGAAGGCGGCGCCGGCCGCCCCCGCCGCGCCGGCCCCCGCCGCGCCCAATCCGGCGATCTCGCCGAGCCACTTCGCCCTCGCCAAGGAGGTGATGCTGAGTTCCGGCATCGCCCGCTCGTTCGACTCGATCGTCCCGGTCTTCAGCGAGCAGATCAAACAGGCGGCGGTCACCCGGCCCGAACTGACCAAGGATCTCGACGACGTCCTCGCCAAGCTGCAGCCCGAGATGGAGCTGCAGAAGCAGCGGATGATCGACACCGCCTCGCGCATCTACGCCGAGAAGCTGAGCGAGGCGGAGCTGCGCGACATCGCCGCCTTCTTCCGCTCGCCCGCGGGCAAGCGCTACGTCGAGACCCAGCCCCAGGTCCTCGACGACATGGTGCAGGCGATGCAGGCCTGGACGCAGGAAGTCTCCGAATACGTGATGGTCCGGGTGCGCGCCGAGATGGGCAAGCGCGGCCATCAGATGCAGTGATCCCTTGACCGCCGCCCTGACGCGCAACCGGGGCGCCGCCCGGTCCGACATCGCGCAGCGCCTCTCCGGCGCCGGAGCCCTGCTCCTCGTCGCCCTGCCGCCCGCCATGGCGGCCGCGAACCGGTCGAGCCCCCTGGTCGTGGGGGCGGCCGCGCTCGCGCTCCTGGCCGGGGCCCTGCTGGCGGAGGGCGGCCGCGCCGTGGGGGCGCGGCTCGCCGCGCCCCTCGCGACGCCGCTCGGGCGGGTCGCCCTCGCCTTCCTGGCCTGGTCCGCCCTCAGCCTCGCCTGGAGCCCGGTGCCGGCGACCTCGCTGCGCATGGCGGGGGAGTTCGGCCCGACCCTGCTCGCCGCCTACCTGGTCGCGACCCTGGCGCCGCCCCACCTGGCGCCGCTCGCCCGGCCGGCCGCCCTCGTGCTCCTCGCCACCTGCCTCGCCGTCGAGGCGGACCTCGTCAGCGACGTGGCCCTGCGGCGGCTCCTGCACGAGCGGGCCTTCGACTACGTCTACAACCGGCCGCTCGAACTCGCCGTGCTGCTCGCGGTGCCGGTGGCCGCGCTCACCGCCCGGGCCGGGCGCCCGCTCCTGGCGCTCGCGGCCGCGGCCGCCGCGGCGCTCGCCGCGTGGTACTCGGCGAGCGGCGCCTCCGCCCTCGCGGCGCTCGCGGCGGCCGGGGCCTACGCGGCCGCGCGGCTCCTGCCGCGTCGCGCGGTGCTGGCCCTCGCCGGGGCGGGGCTCGCGGGCGCGGTCGCCCTGGCCCCGCTCGAAGGGGACATCCTCGCGGCCCTGTTCCCGCCCAAGCTCCACGCGCGCATGGCGGCGAGCAACACGCGCGAGCGCGTGGTGATCGCCCAGAGCTTCGGGGCGGCGGTGGCGCAGGATCCCTGGCGCGGGGCCGGCTTCGGCACGAGCGCGCGGTTCGACCGGCTCCCCGTGGCGGAGCGCCTCGATCCCGAGATGCGGCCGATGCTGACGGCCGGCCACCCGCACAACAGCTTCCTGCAGGTCTGGGCCGAGCTCGGCCTCGTCGGCGCGGCGCTCGCCGCCGCGGCGCTGCTCCTGACCCTGCGCGCCCTCGCGGCCTGGCCGGACCGGGCCCGCGCGGCGGCGCTCGCGGCTCTCGCAGGGGCGGCCTCGATCGCCTTCGTCGGCCACGGGGCGTGGCAGGGCTGGTGGATCGCCGGGCTCGGCGCCCTCGCGGCGTGGCTGCGCGCGCTCAGCGCCGCGCCGCGGGTCTGACGGTACCCGGCCGCTCCCCGCGGCCGGGCGGCTCTGCTTATATGCCGCTCGGGTCCCGGCAGGGCCGGGCCGGCGTCAGGGAGATCGGCGATGAGCAGCGGGACCGGCGGTGAGGGCTTCGACGTCGACCTCTTCGTGATCGGGGGCGGCTCCGGCGGGGTGCGCGCGGCGCGGATCGCGGCGGGCTACGGGGCCCGGGTGATGCTCGCCGAGGAGTACCGGGTCGGCGGCACCTGCGTCATCCGCGGCTGCGTGCCGAAGAAGCTGATGGTCTACGCGAGCCGCTTCGCGGACGAGTTCGAGGACGCGGCCGGCTTCGGCTGGACCGTCGAGGCGCCGCGCTTCGACTGGGCGACGCTCAAGCGCCATCGGGACGCCGAGGTGACGCGGCTCGAGGGCATCTACGCCACGAACCTGATGCGGGCGGGCGTCGAGGTCGTGGCCGAGCGGGCGGTGATCGAGGGCCCGCACGCGGTGCGGCTGCTGCGGTCCGGCCGCAGCGTGCGCGCCCGGATCATCCTGGTGGCGGTCGGCGCCCACCCGGTGAAGGAGCCGCCGATCCCGGGGGCGGAGCTCGGCATCACCTCGAACGAGATCTTCGAGTTGGAGGAGCAGCCGCGCCGCATCCTGGTGGTCGGCGGCGGCTACATCGCGGTGGAATTCGCGGGCGTCTTCGCGGGGCTCGGCAGCCGCACCACCCTGCTCCATCGGGGCGACAAGCTGCTGCGCGGCTTCGACGACGAGATCCGGCAGGCCCTCGGCGAGGCCTATGCGCGGCGGATGGACCTGCGGCTCAACCGCACCATCGGGCGGCTGGACCGGGAGCCCGACGGGATCCGGGCCTCGCTCGACGACGGGTCGAGCCTGGTGGTCGATCAGGTGCTGGTGGCGACGGGCCGCCGCCCGAACGTGCAGGGTCTCGGCCTGGAGACGGTCGGGATCGGCCTCGACCGGGCGGGCGCGATCCCGGTCGACCGCTTCTCGCAGACCGGGGTGCCGTCGATCTACGCGGTCGGCGACGTGACGAACCGGGCCGCCCTGACGCCGATCGCGATCCGGGAGGGCCACGCCTTCGCCGACACGGTGTTCGGCGGCAAGCCCTGGGCGGTGGACCACGGCCTGATCCCGACCGCCGTCTTCTCCACGCCCGAGATCGGGGTGATCGGCCACAACGAGGACGTGGCGCGCGGCCTCTACGGCGAGGTCGACGTCTACGAGGCGCGGTTCCGGCCGATGAAGGCGACGCTGTCGGGGCGCGAGGAGCGCGTCCTGATGAAGCTGGTGGTGGCGCGGGACGGCGACCGGGTGGTCGGGGTGCACGTGCTCGGCCACGACGCGGGCGAGATCATCCAGGCGGCGGCGATCGCCGTGACGATGGGCGCGACCAAGGCGGATTTCGACCGCACGATCGCGGTCCACCCGACCGCGGGCGAGGAACTCGTCACCCTGCGCACGCCCGCGGCGATCAAGCGGCCGGTGGGAGTGGGGTAGCGGGCGGCGCGACGGGCCGGTCAAGCCCTCGGGCCCCACCGCGACGACCATCGCGGCCTGCGCGCGGCCCCGTCAGGCCGGGTCGAACCGGATCGGCTGCGCGCCCTTGTAGAGCGTCATCCGGCCGAGATCGTAGACGTGCTCGAGGCCGGTCGTGACGGTGAGGAAGTGGTTGCCGGCGAGCTGGCCGACCTTGCTGGCGAAGTGCACGCCGCCATAGGCCAGCAGGATCTCGGTCTCGCTGATCCCGCCCGGATACAGGATCATCTGGCCCGGGGCCGGGTAGCTGGTGTGGTTCTCGTAGCCGACGCCGAAATCGAGGTCGCCGAGCGGCATCCACACGCCCTCGCCGCTCCAGCGGACATGCACGATCTCGCTCACGAAGGGCAGCGCCTTGACGAAGGCCGCGCAGGTGTTGGGCGCTTTCTCCAGTTCGAGCCGGCCGACGAGGTCGTAGGGCCCCGCCTTGATCTTGAGTTCCTGCACGGTTGAGTCTCCTCGGGATGGGGATGATGGTGCGCCGCCTCAGGCCGGGCGGCCGACGGGAGCAGGATCCGAGCCAGCCCGCATCGCCCGGATCTCCTCCGGCGGCGCGATCTCCTCCGGCGTCGCGCAGAGGCGCAGGCGGCGCATCCGGGCGCCGAGGCGCGGCGAGGCGGTCAGCACCGCGAGCGGCACGGCGAGCAGGGGCCCGAGCAGGAGCGGCGCGAGCCAGGGCAGCAGGCCGGGCGCGACGAGGCCGACGGCGAGGCCGAGGCCGGCACCGATCAGCACCACGTCGGCGAGGCCGCGGATGGCGGCGCCGAGCGTCACCCCGGCCGCGTCGCGGCGCTGCCGCCCCCAGACCGGCCGGCGCCCGAGCAGCAGCCGGACCACCACGACGCTGAGCCGCAGCATTGCGATCCCGTAGAGCAGGAAGGAGAACAGCGTCTCCGCCAGGATGCCAGCCAGGAAGGGCAGGAGGCCGCCGTGCCGGGCGGTGTCGCGCCGCGCCAGGACCTCCGCGTAGCCCGCCGCCTTGGGCGCGACCGAGAGGGCGAGCCAGGCGAGGTACAGGGCCGCCGCGAGCCCGGCCGGCGTCTCCCGCGGCAGGTCGAGGAGCCGCCAGGGCAGCAGGAGCAGGACCAGCAGCGTCGCCGGGGCGCCGCAGAACATCAGGATCGCCCAGAGCAGCTGGACGCGGCTCACCGCGAGCAGGCCGGGCAGCCGCAGCAGGCGCACGTATTGCAGGTTGCCCTGGCACCAGCGCGCGTCGCGGGCGAGGTGGTCGAGGAGGGTGGGCGGATTCTCCTCGAAGCTGCCGGTCTCCAGCGGCAGCAGCCGCACCTCGTAGCCCGCCCGCCGCATCAGCACGGCCTCGACCTGATCGTGCGACAGGATCGGCCCGCCGAACCGGCCCGGGCCGAGGACCGGCAGCCGGCAGGCGGCCGCGAAGGGGGCGATGCGCAGGAGGGCGTTGTGGCCCCAGAACGGCCCGCACTCCCCGCTCCACCACGCCATGGCGAGGCTGTAGGGCCGCATGCCGTGGCGCATGCCGAACTGGAACAGGCGCGTGAAGGGGCTCTCGGCGGGCGCCCCGACCACGAGGCCCTGCAGGATCCCGATCCGCGGATGCGCCTGCACGATGCGCACGAGAAGCAGGATGGCCTCGCCGGTCATCAGGCTGTCGGCGTCGAGGGGCAGCATCAGCTCCTCCTCGGCCCGGGCGCAGAAGTCCTGCAGGTTGCCGGCCTTGAAGCCGGCATTCTCGGCCCGGCGCCGGTAGTGCAGCCGCGCCGCCTCCGCGGGCGGCAGCGCGGCGCGCCACGCGGCGAGGCAGGCTTCCTCGCGCGCCGCGATCGCGGGATCGTCGGTGTCGCTGAGGACGTGGAAGCCGAACCAGGCCCCGTGGCCGGTGCGCGCGAGGCTCTCCTGCACGACGCGCAGGCGCGCGAGGGCGCGCTCGGGCTCCTCGTTGCGCAGGGTCATCACCACCGCGGTGCGCAGCCGCGGCGGCTCGGGCCGCTCGCCCGCGGCCGCGAAGGGGGCCGCCGCCGCGAGCCCGGCCGGCCCGGCGCGCAGCAGCCAGAGCCCGATCAGCGCGTGCCAGAAGCCCAGCACCGTCCAGGGCAGCGCCACGAGGCACAGGGCCAGGAGGGCGAGGTCGAGGGCGTCGAGGCCCCCCGCCCCGAGCACCGCGACGAGGCCGGCCGCGAAGCCCGCGCAGGTGACGAGCGCGGCCGCGAGGAGGAGAAGGCGCCGCCGGCGCAGGGTGCCGGAGGCTTGCGGCCCCGCCAGCGTCGTGAGAGGAGCGGAGCCGCCGGGGGGACCCTCGGCCAGGACCGGGGAGTCAGGGTGCCGCATCGGTCGCAATCCGGCGCAGGCGACGAGGGGATCGGACCGGTCTCGGCGCGGGCGCTGTGGTACACCGCGCCCGGTCGGGCGGAGCTGCGACGCCAGACATTGCCCCCTCTCAGCCCCGGCGAGGTCCGGGTTCGCACGGTGTGGACGGCGCTCAGCCGCGGCACCGAGCGCCTCGTCTACGAGGGGCGGGTGCCGGAGCGCGTCCGCGCGCGGATGCGCGCCCCCGCCCAAGAGGGCGATTTCCCGTTTCCGGTCAAGTACGGCTACTGCGCGGTCGGGCGGGTCATGCCGGACGGCCCTGTGGTGTTCGCGCTGCAGCCTCATCAGGAGGCCTTCGCGAGCCGCCCCGAATCCCTGGTGCCGCTGCCGCCGGACCTGCCGCCCCGGCGCGCGCTGCTGGCCGCCAACATGGAGACCGCGCTGAACGGTCTGTGGGATTCGGGGGCGGGGCCGGGCGACCGCGTCGCGGTGGTGGGCGGCGGGCTGGTAGGGCTGCTCGCGGCCCATCTGGCGGCGGGGCTGCCGGGGGCCGAGGTCACGCTGATCGACCGCGACCCGGCGCGCGCCGGCCTCGCGCGGCATCTCGGCCTCCCCTTCCGCCTCCCGGCCGAGGCGCCGGGCGAGGCCGACGTGGTGATCCACGCCAGCGCCGCGGCGGAGGGCCTCGCACTCGCCCTCGACCTCGCGGGCGAGGAGGCCTGCGTGACCGAACTCAGCTGGTACGGCGACGGCGAGGTCGCGGTCCCCCTCGGCGCGGCCTTCCACCCGCGCCGCCTGCGGCTGGTGTCGAGCCAGGTCGGGCAGGTGCCGCCCGCCCGCCGCCCGCGCTGGGACCGCCGCCGCCGCCTGCTGAAAGCCCTCGACCTCCTGCGCGACCCGCGCCTCGACGCGCTGATCACCGAGGAGGTCGCCTTCGAGGCCCTGCCGGCCGCCCTGCCCCGGCTGCTCGCCCGCGACGCCCCGGGCGTCTGCACCGCCATCCGCTACCAACCCGCCGAGATCGCCTGATGTACGCCGTCGAAGTCCGCGACCACGTGATGATCGCCCACAGCTTCCGGGGCGAGCTGTTCGGGCCCGCCCAGGCGCTGCACGGGGCGACCTTCGTGGTCGACGTGGCCTTCTTCCGCGAGGCCCTGAGCCCGGACGGGGTCGTGGTCGATATCGGCCGGGCGGGCGAGACCCTGCGGCGGATCCTGGCGCCGCTCAACTACCGCAACCTCGACGACCTGCCCGCCTTCGCGGGCCGCAACACGACGACCGAGTTCCTGGCCGGCCACATCCACGCCGCCATGGCCGCGGCGGTGCGGGCCGGGGAGGTCGGGCCCGGCGCCGAGGGGGTCGCGCGCCTGCGCGTGACGCTCCACGAATCGCACGTCGCCCGGGCCTGGTTCGAAGGACCGCTCGCGCCGTGAGCGACGCCTTCCTCGCCGTCCCGGGCGACCTCGCCGCGCCGACCGGGGGCTACGCCTATGCGCGCCGCCTGCTCGCGGCGCTCCCGGGCCAGGGGCTGCGCGCGTCGCACCTCGCCCTGCCGGGCGGGTTCCCGATGCCCACGGACGAGGATCTCGCGGCGACGCGGGCGGCCTTCGCCGCCCTGCCGCCCGGCCCTCCCCTGATGGTCGACGGCCTCGCCTACGGGGCGCTTCCCGCCGAGGCGATCCGGGCGGCCGGCGACCGGCCCCTCGTCGCCCTCGTGCACCACCCGCTCTGCCTGGAGGAGGGCCTGTCCGACGAGGCGGCGGCCCGGCTGCGCGCGCGCGAGCGCGCCGCCCTTGGGCTCGCGCACCGCGTGGTCACGACGAGCGGCACGACGCGCGACCTGCTGGTGCGCGACTTCGGGGTGGCGGCGGGGCGAATCACCGTGGCGGAGCCCGGCACCGATCCGGCGCCTCCCAATCCGGTCCGGCCCGGCCCGGCGGTCTCGCTCCTCGCGGTCGGGACCCTGATCCCGCGCAAGGGTTACGCGGTGCTGATCGAGGCGCTGGCGCCCCTGCGCGGTCTCGACTGGACGCTCGCCGTCGCGGGCGCCCTCGACCGCGACCCCGCCTGCGCCGCGGCGGTGCGGGAGGCTGCGGCGGCGGCGGGCCTGGGCGGGAGGGTGCGCTTCCTCGGGGCGGTCGACCCCGTCCGGCTCGACCGGCTCTACGCCGAGGCCGACCTCCTCGTCTCGGCCTCCCTGTTCGAGGGCTACGGGATGGCCCTGGCCGAGGGGCTCGCCCGCGGCCTGCCGATCATCGCCACCACGGGGGGCGCCGCCGCCGCGACCGTGCCGGACGCGGCCGGGCTCAAGGTGCCGCCGGGCGACGCGCCGGCCCTGCGCGAGGCCCTGCGCGGCCTGGTCACCGATCCCGACCGCCGCCGCGCGGCGGCCTGCGCCTCCCGGGCGGCCGGCCTCGCCCTGCCGCGCTGGGAGGACACTGCCGCGCGGGTCGCGTCCTGCTTGAGGGAGGCCGGGAGATGAGCGGGTTCAGCCCCGCATGGCTGGCCCTGCGCGAGCCCGCCGACCACGCCGCCCGGGATCGCGACCTCGCCGCGGCGCTCGGGCGGGCGATGGCGGCGCGCGGCGAGAGCGTGCGCGTCCTCGATCTCGGCTGCGGCACCGGCTCGAACCTGCGCGCGCTCGCGGGGCTGCTGCCGGCCCGCCAGGACTGGCTCCTCGTCGACCACGATCCCGCGCTCCTCGGCGCCGCCCGGGCGGCCCTGATCGCCTTCGCGGACCGGGCGGAGGCGCGGGGCGACGACCTCCTCCTCTCCGTGGCCGGGCGGGCGCTCAGCGTCGCGTTCCGCCGCGCGGACCTCGCGGACGGCCTCGTCCCGCTCCTCGCCCCGGCGGCGCCGCCCGACCTCGTGACCGCGGCCGCCCTGTTCGACCTCGTCTCCGAACCCTGGATCGCGGCGGCTTCGGACGCGGTGGCGCGGGCGGGCGCCCTGTTCTACACCGCGCTCACCTTCGACGGCGCCGAAAGCTGGACCCCGCCCCATCCGGACGACGCGGCGATCCACGCCGCCTTCCTGGCCCATCAGGACCGGGACAAGGGGTTCGGCCCCGCCGCGGGACCGCGGGCGACGCGGGCGCTGGAGGCCGCCTTCCTGGCCCGCGGCTACGCGGTCGCGCAGGCCGAGAGCCCGTGGCGGGTCGGCGCCGGCCCCCTGCGGGACGCGCTCGCCGCCGGCAAGGCGGCGGCGGCGACGGAGACCGGGCTCGTCCCGGCCGAGCGGGTGGCCGCGTGGCGCGCCGCCCGGGCCGGCCGCGCGGGCGAGGCGGTGATCGGACATCGCGACCTGCTGGCCCTGCCGCCCGGGTGAGCAGCGCACGCCGCGCCGAGCCGCCTCAGCGCGGCGCGCGGGCCGCGAAATCCTGCTCGAATTCCTGCAGCTCGGTGGGGTTGAGGTCGGAGACGGCCCAGAAGGTCAGCCCGGCCTGCGACCAGTGCAGCAGGCCGTAGCCCTCCCGCGCGCTGCCGGCGGACCAGCCGCCGCTGCCCGGCCAGACGAACAGGTTGATGACGTGCCCGCGCCGCCGGTAGACCAGGGCCGCCACGACCCGGCCGCCGACATAGTCGAGGCGCCCGCCGACCAGGTCGAAGCCGCGATCCGACAGGTCGACGACCGGCGGCGCGAAGTCGAGCCTGCCGGAGAACCACGGCTTCACGGTGTGCTGGTCGCTGGACGGGACGTCCGTGAGGTGGTTCGCGAGGAGCGAGCGGACATGGCCGGAGACGAGGTCGTCGCGCAGGGCCCCGTTCCGGTCGAGGCCGAGCGGCAGGAATGCGACCGCGAGGCTCGCCGCCAGGGCCAGGGCGGCCGGGGCGAGCAGCCGGCGCAGCGGCCGCGCCGGGGACCGGGCGGCCTCCTCCGCGTCGAGGGCCGCCGCCACGCGCCGCCGCAAGGCCGCCGGGGCGGAATGGCGCACCCCGTCGCGGCGGCGCAGGTCGCGCTCCTCCCGCAATCGCCCGTACGCCGCGCGGCAGGCCGGGCAGGACTCGAGATGCGCCTCCAGCCCGAGCGCGTGGGCGGCGTCGAGCTCCCCGTCGAGGAGCCCGTGGAGCAGCAGCGCGCGGTCGCGGCAGGGATCGGGACGGGGCGCGCTCATGGCGTTTCGTGCTCCTTGGGGACGGGCAGGGATTCCTCCCCGAAGCGGCGGCGCCAGGCGGCGCCGAACAGGGCCCGCGCCCGGGCGAGGCGCGACATCACCGTGCCGACCGGCACGCCCGTCACCGCCGCGACGTCGCGGTAGGACAGATCCTCCAGCTCGCGCAGGACGAGCGTCTCCCGGAACGGCTCCGGCAGGGCCGCCACCAGGGCGCGCACGGCGGCGATCTCGTCGCCCCGGGCGAGGGACGCCTCGGGCGTCTCGGCCTCCCGGTCCCAGGGGTCCTCGGGGCCGCCCTCCTCCGCCGCGCCGGCGGCCGCCCGGGGGCGCGCCGCCGCCCAGCTCCGGGCGCAGTTGCGGACGATGGCGAGGAGCCACGCCCGGGCGTCGCCGCCCCGGAAGCCGTCGAAGCCGCGGAAGGCCCGCAGCATCGCCTCCTGCACGATGTCCTCGGCCGCATCCGCGTCCCGGGCGAGGAAGCGCGCGAGGCTGTAGGCCGCGTCGAGATGCGGCAGCACGGTCGCGTCGAAGAGAGCCCTCGCCCGGATCATCGGCGCTCACCGGGCGGCGAGCGCGGGCCGGGCGGGAGCCGGCACCTCGACGGGGATCCGCGCCGGCAGCGCCGCCAGCCCCATCAGCAGGCCGGCGAAGAGCGCGAGGCCGGCCAGCGGGTCGCGCCAGGAGCAGGCGTGATCCTGCGGATCATAGGGCATCGCGCGACCTCCCGGGCCGGAGCCGGATCCGGGCCCTCATGGCGAGGGCCCTCATGGCGAGAATCCTCATGGCGAGGCCTCCGCGGAGGCCCGGATCTCGATCACGCCCACCATATGCGGATGCAGGGCGCAGAAGTACCGGACTTGCCCCGGGCGCTCGAAGCGGGCCGCGAAGCGCTCGTCCGTGTCGAGGGCGGGCGAGTGGAAGGAGCCATCCTCCGCCGCCACGACGTGGGGGATGTCGTCCGCGTTGGTCCAGGTCACCACGCTGCCGGGCGCCACGACCAGCAGGGCGGGCGAGAACACGAAGTTCTCGATGCGCACGGAGGCGGCGGCCGCCCGGGCGGGGCCGAGGGCCGCGAGGAGCGGGAGCGCCAGGACGGCGCGGCGGGACGGCGCCGGGAGGGAGGTCGGCATCGCGCGCTCCTCAGGCGGTCAGCGGCGCGTCGAGGATGGCGAGCGGGCCCGCCCCCGGCACGAAGGAGACGCTGGCGATGCCGAGGTGGCGGCGCAGCTCGCCCGGCGGCAGCCTCATCGGCCCCGGCGAGGGCGCGGCGCCGGGTGCGGGCTGCGGGAAGGCCGTCGAGCGCGCGGTGTGGAAGGCGACCGTCCCCTCGACCTTTTGCATCACCTGGTGGATGTGCCCGTTCAGCACGGTCACCGAGCCGAAGCGGCGCAGCAGCGCGAGCGCCCGCGCGCCGTCCTCGGTGCCCCAACCCCACTCGGGATAGACGCTCCAGAGCGGGATATGGGCGAAGACCACGATCGGGGTCGAGGAGGACAATCCGGCGAGGTCGGCTTCGAGCCAGGCGAGCTGCTCGGCCCCGAGCGTGCCGAGCCCGCCCGCCCTGAGGTCGACCACGTTGACGAGGCCGACGAAGTGGAGGCCGCCCTGGTCGAAGCTGAACCAGCCGGCACCCCGCGTCCCCCGCCCGTAGCGCGCCAGATAGGCGCGGCCTCGCCCCTCATCGAGGATGTCGTGCTCGCCGGGCACGAAGACGAGCGGCAGGCCGGTCTCGCGCAGGATCTGGTCCGCGTCGTCGAACTCCCCCTCCCGCGACAGGTGGCTGATGTCGCCGGTGTGCAGGATGAAGGCCGGCTTCTCCGGCAGGGCGCGGATCCGCGCCACGGCCTCGCGCAGGGTCAGGCGCGCGTCGGGATTGGCCGCCTTGTCGAAGCCGACATGGCTGTCGCTGATCTGCAGGAAGCGCAGGCCTCCCTCCGGGTCCGCGGCGCGCGCCGCACCGAGGCCGACCGCCCGCGGCAGGCCGCCGCCCGCGCTCCAGAGAAGGCCGGTCCCGGCCCAGGTCATGCACTCCAGGAAGCCGCGCCGGTCGATGCCGTCCGCGTCCCGTCCCGCCTCGCCACGCCCGCCGTTCCGCGCCATGGTGACCTCCTCGCGGGGCATCCTCGCGCCCCACCCGTCCAGACCCGGGCCGGCGCGGATTTATTCCCGGCGCCTCGCGGAAGCTGGACGGATTCTTGCCTCGGCGGCTTCCTGCGGCCAGGGCAGCGCGGGAGGGGACGGGAGCGCGGATGGACCTCAACACGATCACCGCTCATCTGACGCCGCGCGGGCGGGAGGATCTGGCCGCGTGGCGGCCGGGCGACGCGTGGCTCGCGGGCGGGACCTGGCTGTTCTCCGAGCCGCAGCCTGGCGTGACGCGGCTCATCGACCTCGCGCGGCTCGGCTGGCCGCCCCTCGAAATCGACGCGGAGGGCATGCGGATCGGCGCGACCTGCACCATCGCGCGCCTCGACCGCGCGGAATGCCCCGCCGCCTGGATCGCGGCGCCGCTGATCGGCCAATGCTGCCGGGCGCTGCTCGGCTCCTTCAAGATCTGGACCATGGCCACGGTCGGCGGCAACCTCTGCATGGCCCTGCCGGCCGGCCCGATGATCGCGCTCACCGCCGCCCTCGACGGCACCTGCCTGATCTGGCAGCGCGACGGCGGCGAGCGGCGGCTGCCCGTGACCGAGTTCGTGCGCGGCCCGCAGGAGACCGCCCTGCAGCCCGGCGAGGTGCTGCGCCGGATCGACCTGCCGGCCGAGGCGCTGCGGCGGCGCGCCGCCTTCCGGCGGATCTCGCTCAGCCCGAACGGGCGCTCGGGCGCGCTGCTGATCGGCACGCGGGACGCGGCGGGCGCCCTGGCCCTGACCGTCACGGCCTCGACCCGCCGCCCGGTGCGGATCGCCTTCCCGGCCCTGCCCGCTGCCGGCGCGCTGGCCGCGGCGCTCGCCGACGCGATCCCGCCGGGCCTCACCCACGACGACGTCCACGGCGCGCCGGAATGGCGCCGGCAGGTCACCCTCCTCCTCGCCGAGGAGATCCGGCAGGAGCTCGACGGAGACGCGTGCGGATGATGCTGACGGTCAACGGCCTCTCCCAGGAGGCGGCGCCGCGCCCCGGCCAGTGCCTGCGCACCCTGCTGCGCGACCTCGGCTGGTTCGGCGTGAAGAAGGGCTGCGACGCCGGCGATTGCGGCGCCTGCACGGTCCATCTCGACGGGGAGCCGGTGCATAGCTGCCTCGTCCCGGCCCTGCGGGCGGAGGGGCGCGCCGTCACGACGATCGAGGGCCTGTCCGGCCCCTGCGGGCCCGATGCGGCGGTGCCCGACCGGCTGCACCCGGTCCAGGAGGCCTTCCTGGCCGCGCAGGGCTTCCAGTGCGGCTTCTGCACGCCTGGCATGGTGATGACCGCCGCCGCCCTCGACCAGGGCCAGCGGCGCGACCTCGGCGCCGCCCTCAAGGGCAATCTCTGCCGCTGCACCGGCTACCGGGCGATCGCGGACGCGATCGCCGGGATCGCCGACGCGATCGCCGGCAGCGCGGACGCGAGTGCGGGCAGCGTCGCGGCCGAGGGCGACGGGGCGGGGGGTGATCCCTGCGGCCGCAGCCTGCCCGCCCCGGCCGGGCCGGCGGTGGTGAGCGGGCGGGCGCGCTACACGTTCGACCTCGCGGTCGAGGGGTTGCTCCACCTCAAGGTGCTGCGCTCGCCCCACGCCCACGCGGAGATCCTGCAGGTCGACCGCGCCGCCGCCCTCGCGGTGCCGGGGGTGGTGGCGGTATTCACCCACGAGGACGTGCCGGCATCCCGCTACTCGACCGGGCGCCACGAGGATCCGCGCGACGACGCGCCCGACACCCTGATGCTCGACCGGATCGTGCGCTTCGTCGGGCAGCGGGTCGCCGCGGTGGTGGCGGAGAGCGAGGCGGCGGCCGAGGCGGGCGTGGCCGCCCTCGTCGTGACCTACGCGCCGCGCCCGGCCCTGCTCGATGCCGAGCGGGCCCTCGATCCGGACGCGCCGCGCGTCCACGATCCGGGGCCGCCCGGCGCCGACGCCCCGCCGCTCCACCCTCATCCGAACATCGCGGCCGAGGTGCACGGACAGGTCGGCGACGTCGAGGCCGGCTTCGCCGAGGCCGACCTGGTGATCGAGGGCACGTACCGCTCGCAGCGCATCCAGCACGCCCACCTGGAGACGCACGGGGCGCTGGGCTGGCGCGACGAGGCGGGCCGCCTCGTCCTTCGCACCAGCAGCCAGGTGCCCTTCCTGACCCGCGACGCCCTCGCGGCGCTGCTGGGCCTCGACCGGGCGCAGGTGCGGGTGCTGTGCGGGCGGGTCGGCGGCGGCTTCGGCGGCAAGCAGGAGATGCTGACCGAGGACTTGGTGGCCCTGGCGGTGCTGCGCCTCGGGCGGCCGGTGAAGTGGGAATTCACGCGCGGCGAGCAGTTCACCGGGGCGACGACCCGCCACCCGATGCGGGTCCGCGTCAAGCTCGGCGCGCGGCGCGACGGCACGCTCACCGCCATCGCCCTCGACGTGCTCGCCGAGACCGGCGCCTACGCCAACCACGCGGGCGGCGTGCTCCACCACGGCTGCAACGAGGTGATCGGCGTCTATCGCTGCCCGAACAAGCGGGTGGACGGCGTCTCGGTCTACACCCACACGGTGCCGGCGGGGGCCTTCCGGGGCTACGGCCTGAGCCAGACCATCTTCGCGGTCGAATCGGCGATGGACGACCTCGCGCGCGGCCTCGGCCTCGACCCCTACCTCCTGCGCCGCCGCAACGCGGTGCGGCCGGGCGATCCCCTGGTCTCGACCAGCCTGGAGCCCCACGACGTCGCCTACGGCTCCTACGGGCTCGACCAATGCCTCGACCGCGCCGAGGCGGCGATGCGGGAGCCCGGCGGCGAGGCCCCGCCCGGGCCCGGCTGGCGCGTCGGCGAGGGCATGGCGATGGCGATGATCGACACGATCCCGCCCCGCGGGCACCGCGCCGAGGCCCGCCTCTCGCTCACCGGGGCGGGCACCTACGCGCTCGCGGTCGGCACCGCCGAGTTCGGCAACGGCACCGCGACGGTGCACGGGCAGATCGCCGCCTCGGTGCTCGGGACGCGGCCGGGGCGGGTGCGCCTGCACGCCTCCGACACCGACGCGGTCGGCCACGACACCGGCGCCTACGGCAGCACCGGCACGGTGGTGGCCGGGCAGGCGACGTTGCGGGCGGCGGAGGACCTGGCGCGGGCGATCCGCGCCGCGGCGGCGGCCCGCACCGGCACGGACCCGGCGGCGTGCCGGCTCGCGGGCGAGGCGGTCGAGACCCCGGCCGGCCCGGTGCCGCTCGCGGATCTCGCGCCGCTCGACGCGGTCGGGCGCGCGGATGGCAGCCCGCGCTCCGTGGCCTTCAACGTGCAGGCTTTCCGGGTCGCCGTGCATCCGGGGACCGGCGAGGTGCGGATCCTGCGCAGCGTGCACGCGGCGGATGCGGGCCGGGTCATCAACCCGATGCAGTGCCGCGGCCAGATCGAGGGCGGCGTGGCGCAGGCGCTCGGCGCGGCGCTCTACGAGGAGGTGCGCCTCGACGGCGCGGGCCGCGTGGAGACCCAGAGCTTCCGCAGCTACCATATCCCGGCCTTCGCGGACGTGCCGCGCACCGAGGTCCTCTTCGCCGACACCTACGACCGGATCGGTCCGCTCGGCGCGAAATCGATGAGCGAGAGCCCGTTCAACCCGGTGGCGGCGGCGCTCGGCAACGCCATCCGCGACGCGACCGGTGCCCGGCTCACCGAGACTCCCTTCGCGCCGGACCGGATCTACCGGGCGGTCGCGGCGGCGCGCACCTGCGGGTCCTGACCCTGCTGCGCCGGCGCCTCAGGGTGAATGTGTCGTACGACATCCGGCGGATTGCGTCGCCATGCGGATGTCGGCTTCGCTCAAGCCCTGAAGGATGAAGGACGCATATCGGCAGAGCGCCGTGAACCTGCTGATCCTTCCAATTCCCTACAAGTGCCGCCGGTGAGGCGGGACCGTTGCGGCATCCGCATCGTTCCTCCTGCTGCGGGTGCCAGGAGCATCGTGCCGAAGCCGTGCAGCGCGCGCGTCGGCCCGCGCAGCCGCCTCAATTGGCCTTTGCGGTCGCCGCCGCGTCGGCCCGCTTGGCCGGCGCCCCCGACGCCTTGGCCTCGCCGCCCGCCCGCTTCTGGGCGGCGGCCTTGGGATTGGCCGGCTTGTGCGCCTCGGCAGGCTTGTGCGCGTCGCTCGTCTTGGCCGCCGGGTGGGCGTGCGGCGCCTTCCTGGGGGCCGGCGGCGTCGGCTCGGGCGCGGGCGGCGGCGGCAGCGCCGCCTGGGCGGTCGGCGGCGCCGCGGCGGTGCCGAACAGGTTGCCGAGGAGCTTGCGGTAGGCCGACGGGTCGTCCTCCGCGCTCGCCACGGTCACCGGGGCGGGCGCCGCCGCGCCGGCGGCCGGCGCGGCGGCGAGCGCCTGCGCGGCCTCCCGGCTCGGGATCGCGGGCGGCTCGGCGGCGGGCGCCGCGAAGGCGAGCGCGGTCGGCTTCGCGGAAGGCTTCGCACCGCCGAGCTTGCGGGCCGCCGCCCCGTTCGCGGCCTCGGCCCGGCCGTCATGCGCCTTGCCGTCCGGCGCCTTCGCGTCCGCCGCCTTGGCCTCGGCCATCAGGATCGGCCGGCCCTTGGCGTCGACCGGGATCTCCTCGGGTCCGGCCGCGATCGCCTCCGGCCGGCTCACCATGCCGAGATCGGGCCGCCGCGCCTGCTCGGCGAAGAGCTGCGTGCTCGGCGCCGTCTCGCGGAAGAACGGGTGCTGGCCGCCATCCCTGTAGACCACCCGCACGGACGGAGCGCCCTTGGCGATCAGCTCGGCGACCTGCTGCTCGTCCTTGCCGCGCTTCTCCGCCACCAGCGGGTCGACCTTCGGGGCGCAGGACCCCGCCGCCGCATCCTGGCCGCCGAACACGTAGCGGGTGCCGCAGACCCCGACCCGCGGCTCCTCGTGCAGGGCCTCGAAATAATCCGAGCCCTCCTTGAGGTTCTTCCAGAACGGCATGTTCGGGTCGTTGCGGTACTTGGCGAGGTTCTCCGCATTCATCCGAAACGGGTAGGACTGGAACTGGAAGGCCCGCTGCCCACCCGCGAAGGCCTCGCGGGCGATGGCGTAGATCTCGGCGATCGCCTCGTCGGTCATCGCGAAGCAGCCGGCCGAGGAGCAGGTCCCGTGCACCATCAGGTAGGTGCCGGTGCGGTTGTTCGCCCGGTCGAAGGCGTTCGGGAAGCCGGTGTCGAACGAGAGGTAGTAGGAGGAGTTCGGGTTCATCTGGCCCGGAGTGATCGGGTAGAACCCCTCGGGCGCCTGGCGGTCGCCCTGCCGGATCTTCGGGCCGAGCTGGCCGGACCAGCGGCAGATCGGGAAGGTCTTGAGGAGCGCGTAGCGGCCGTCGCTGCCGCGCTTCCACACCTCCATCTCGGATTCCTTCTTGAAGGCCCGGATGAGGATCGGATCGCCCGGCGACATGCCCTTCTGGGACATCAGCGCCACGGTCTTCTGCGGGATCGGCTGCAGGTGGCGGGTCGAGCCGCCGGAGTACATCCCGCCGTCCTGGCAGGCCCCGAGGGACAGGGCGAGCAGGAGACCGCTTGCCGCCAGCACCGCACGCTTCGCCATGGGGCTCCCCGTTCTCGCCAAATGCCCGAAGCACAATGCCGCTTCGGATCGACCTCGCCCAACCCCATAGCTTCGTTAAGCTTGACCGGACCTTACCGCAAGCAGCGGCGGCCCGCCTGTCCCTCGCTCAACGATGGCCGGGACGGTCGCGCCGCGCGGCGGCCCGGACGAGATCGCGCACCAGGGCATCGTCGCCGTCTTCGGCGAAACGAAGGCCGAGCGAGGCCGAGCGCGTGTGAATCCTGTGGAAGTCGAGATCCTCCATCCCCAGGTCGATCCGCTCCGCCCGGGGGCTCGCGGCCCCGGGCTCGACTTGCAGGACCAGGACGCGATTGCGCGACGGCGCGCGTGACAGCATGTCGCAGATGGCGATCGCGTCCTCGGGCGCCACCGGCCAGGCCGACAGAATGTAGTGCTGGTTGACCGCCTCCGGATCGGCGAGCGCCGCGCGCAGGCGGCGCACGCCGGCCTCCAGGAAGCGGTAATCCTCGGGCGAGGTCGCCGGATCGTGGTGGTTGAACACCACCGGCACGCCGCAGCAGGCGCGGTAGTAGCGGTGGCGGCAGCGGGTCAGCGCCGGGTCGGGCCGTTCCTCGGGCGGCACGGTCTCGTACTCGGCGGGGTCGAGGAGCCGGGCGAAATCGTTCGCGAGGCAGTCCCGGACCATCGCGGCCGAGGAGAAGATCCAGTCGAAGGGCCCCGACCAGCCGCGCAGGCCCGTCTCCTTCAGCACCTGCGCCATGTGGCAGTGGCTGCCCAGCGAGATGTGGTTGGTGCGGCCCGGCTCGCGGCTGTCGGCGTGGCGGCCGAGGCGGCCGAGCAGCCGGGCCGCGAGCCCGCCGGTCACAGCTTGCGCCCGATCTCGAGGAATTTCTGGGCGCGCTGGTCGCGCAGGGCCTCCGCGTCGAGGCCGTCGAGCCCGGCGAGACCCTCGGCGATGGCCTCCTCGGCGGCGCGGAACGCGGCCGCCGGGTCGCGGTGGGCCCCGCCGGTCGGCTCGGGCACGATGGCGTCGATCACGCCGAGGCGCAGCAGGTCCTGGGCGGTGATCTTCATCGCGGTGGCGGCGTCCTGCGCGCGCCCGGCGTCGCGCCACAGGATCGAGGCCGCCCCCTCGGGCGAGATCACGCTGTAGATCGCGTGTTCGAGCATCAGCACCCGGTTGGCGGTGGCGAGCGCGATGGCGCCCCCCGAGCCGCCCTCCCCGATCACCAGGGCGAGGTTCGGGGTGCCGAGGGCGAGGCAGGCCTCCGTCGAGCGGGCGATGGCCTCGGCCTGGCCGCGCTCCTCGGCGTCGATGCCCGGATAGGCCCCGGCCGTGTCGACGAAGGTGAGGACCGGCAGCCCGAAGCGCCCGGCGAGGTCCATGAGGCGGACCGCCTTGCGGTAGCCCTCGGGGCGGGCCATGCCGAAATTGTGGCGGATGCGCGCCTCGGTGCTGGCGCCCTTCTCCTGCCCGATCACGCAGACGGGCCGCCCGCGGAAGCGGCCGAAGCCGCCCACGATGGCCTCGTCCTCGCCGAAGCTGCGGTCGCCGGCCAGCGGCGTGAACTCGCTGATCAGCGCGTCGCAGTAATCGACGAAGTGCGGGCGCTGCGGATGGCGGGCGACCTGCGTCTTCTGCCAGGGCGTGAGGGCGGCGTAGAGCTCGGCGAGGGCCGCGGCGGCCTTGCTCTCGAGCCGCGCCACGTCCTCGGCGATCGCCACCGCGCCGTCGCGGGCGCCGAGGGCGCGCAACTCCTCCAGCTTGGCCTCGAGTTCGGCGACCGGCTTTTCGAAATCGAGGTAGGAGCGCATCGGATCCCGTGCTGATCGGTCCGTCGGGGGCGCGCGGCCGGCTCCTGACAGGGCCCGGCCCCGCATGCGGAGCGTCCGGCCGGCGAGGGCCGCGCGGCGGGCGGGCACCGCTTGGCGGACGGGCCCGGCCCTGTCAACCCGCGATCGGCGCGGCCCGCGCCGGCCGCGGGGCTGCGCCCGCCCGCCCATCCCTTGCTCTTCGTCACCGGAGCGTCATGCTGGCGCGCGAGATCGGACGGGATGCGGAGACGGGCCGGATGGCATCGCGCGAGGGCAACCGGGACGAGTGCCACGTGCTCGTCCTGCAGGGGGGCGGCGCGCTCGGCTCCTACCAGGCCGGCGTCGTCGAGGCGATGCAGGAGGGCGGGATCGCGCCCGAATGGGTCGCCGGCATCTCGATCGGGGCGATCAACGCCGCGATCGTCGCCGGCAACCCGCCGGAGCGCCGCGTGGCGCGGCTGCGCAGCTTCTGGGAGCAGGTCAGCTCCGGCTTCCAGGTGCAGCCGCTCTGGCCGGGCGAGCAGGCGCGCAGCCTGCTCAACGAGATCAGCGCGAATTTCGGCGCCACCTTCGGGATCGCGGGCTACTTTCAGCCCCGGCTGCCCCCGCCCTACCTGTTCCCGCCCGGCGCGCCCGAGGCGCTGAGCTACTACGACACCGCGGCGTTGCGCGAGACGCTGCTCCAGCTCGTCGATTTCGACCGGATCAACCGGCGCGAGACGCGCCTCAGCGTCGGGGCCGTCAACATCCGGACCGGCAACTTCACGTATTTCGACAACCTGCGCGACGAGATCGGCCCCGAGCACATCATGGCCTCGGGCGCCCTGCCGCCGGGTTTCCCGCCGGTCGAGATCGAGGGCGAGCATTACTGGGACGGCGGCCTGGTCTCGAACACGCCCCTGCAGCACGTCCTCGACGAGGAGCGCTGCCGGGACCTGATGATCTTCCAGGTCGACCTGTTCAGCGCCCGCGGGCCGATGCCCCGCACCCTCTCGGAGGCGGCCGAGCGCGAGAAGGACATCCGCTACTCCAGCCGCACGCGGATGAACACCAACGACCAGGTCGAGATCCGGCGGGCCAAGACCGCCTTCCGGCGCCTCGCCGAGAAGCTGCCGCCGGAGCTGCGCGAGGACCCGGACGCGGCCTTCCTCTCGGAGATCAGCCACGAGAACGCGGTGTCGATCCTGCAGCTGATCTACCGGCGAAAGACCTACGAGGGCAACGCCAAGGATTACGAGTTTTCGCGCCAGACCATGCTGGAGCATTGGTCGGCCGGCCGCAGCGACGTGCGCCGCTCGTTCCGCCACCGCGAGTGGCTCGCGCGCTGCCGGCCGGATGAGGCGGGCGTCGCGGTGTTCGACCTCACGCGGGACGCCCGCGACTGAGCCCCGCCCCGGCGGTCCCCCTTCCCCATCGAGCCAGGAGGCTTGCATGACCCTCACCGCGAAGACCGCTGTCGTGACCGGATCGACGAGCGGAATCGGCCTCGCCATCGCGCGCGCCTTCGCCAAGGAAGGCGCCAACGTGGTGCTCAACGGCTTCGGGAAGCCGGAGGAGATCGAGCGCGAGCGCGCCGGCATCGAGTCCGAGTTCGGCGTGAAGGCGCTCTACTCGGGCGCCGACATGTCGAAGCCGGAGGAGATCGCCGGGATGATCGCCGAGGCGGAATCCGCCTTCGGGGCCGTCGACGTGCTGGTGAACAACGCCGGCATCCAGTTCGTCTCGCCGATCGAGGAGTTCCCGCTCGCCAAGTGGGATCAGATCATCGCGATCAACCTCTCCTCCGCGTTCCACGCGATGCGGGCCGCGATCCCCGGCATGAAGCGCAAGGGCTGGGGCCGGATCATCAACACGGCCTCGGCCCACTCGCTGGTGGCCTCGCCCTACAAGTCCGCCTACGTCTCGGCCAAGCACGGCATCGCCGGGCTCACCAAGACCGCGGCGCTCGAACTCGCGCCGCACAAGGTCACGGTGAACTGCATCTCGCCGGGCTACGTCTGGACGCCGCTCGTGGAGAGCCAGATCCCCGACACCATGAAGGCGCGGGGCCTGACCCGGGAGCAGGTGATCGACGACGTGCTGCTGGCGGCCCAGCCCACCAAGGAATTCGTGACCGTCGACCAGGTGGCGGCGCTCGCGGTCTTCCTGTGCTCGGATGCGGCGAGCCAGATCACCGGCGCCAACATCTCGGTCGACGGCGGCTGGACCGCCGCCTGACGGCGCCCGGCCGGCTCCGCGCCGGCCGGCCCTCAGCCGAGGGCGCGCTCGATCAGCCGCGCGGCGGCCAGCGCCCGGCCGTCGTCGCCGAAGCGGGCGATGACCTGCACGCCGAGCGGCAGGCCGTTCGCGTCGGTCTCGACCGGCACGGTCACGCAGGGCACCCCCATCAGCGTCCAGAGGCGGTTGAAGCGCGCGTCGCCCGTGGAGGCGAGGCCCTCCGGCGCCGGCCCCGGGGCCGCGAGGGTCAGGATCACGTCGACGCCGTCCTCCGCGAAGACGTCCTTGAGGCTGCGCCGGGCCCGGTGGGCCACGCGCCGGCCCGAATCGTAGGCCTCGGTGGGGATCTCGCGCGCCGCGTCGAGCTGGGCGCGCAGGAGCGGCGGCAGCGCGTCGCGGTGGGTGTTGTATTCCCAGGCGAGCGCCTGGGCGGCCTCGTAATCCTGGATCACCGGGTGGACCGCGAAGGCCTCGCCGAAGAGCGGCGGCAGGGCGAGGTCGCGCACCCGCGCGCCCGCCCGCTCCGCCGCCGCGGCGGCGCGGTCGAGGGCGGCGAGCGCCTCGCGGGCGGGCGGCGCGCAGAAATCCTGCCGCACCACGCCGATCCGGGGCTGGCCGGGATCCCCCGCCGGAAGGTCGATCGCCGGCCGCGCGGCGAGGAGCGCCAGGGCCCGGGCCGCGTCCGCCACCCGGGCCGCGAAGAGGCCGACCGTGTCGAGGGCCCAGGAATAGGTCTTCACCCCGACGGTGGGCAGCAGGCGGAAGGACGGCTTGACCCCGACCACCCCGCAGAAGGCGGCGGGGCGGATCACCGAGCCGCCGGTCTGGGTGCCGAGGGCGAGCGGCACCAGCCCGGCCGCGACCGCGGCGGCGGAGCCGGCCGAGGAGCCCCCCGGCGTGTGCGCGAGGTTGCGGGGATTGCGGGTCGGCGTCGGGTCGAGGAAGGCGAAGGCGGTCGTCGTCGTCTTGGCGAGGGGCACGGCGCCGAGGCGGCGCAGCCGCGCCACCACGGGCGCGTCCGCCCGCGGGCGCCAGCCCGCGTAGATCGCCGAGCCCATCTCGGTCGCGAGGTCGGCGGTGTCGATGATGTCCTTGACGCCGACCGCGATGCCGGCGAGCGGCCCCTCCGCGGGCACCGGGCCGGGAGGCAGGGTGCGCAGGATCGCGCCGACCTCGCGGTCGCCGGCAGCGATGGCCTCCCGGGCCTGGGTGATCGCCCCCTCGGCCGTGAGGCGGCCGTCGCCGATGCGGGCGCGCAGATCGAGAAGCGAGAGCATCCGAGCCTCCTGTGCCGTCACGGACCCGGCAGCGGGCCCTGCTCCCGCTTGGACGCACGCGCACTGGTGGTGTCAAGGACGTCCCGGTCGTGGGGCGCGAGAACCGCGCCGTCTCCCGCCCTCAATGCAGGGGCCGCCCTCAACGCACGCTTAAGTCAGGTCTGGTTTGGTGGGCCGGTCGATCGAGGGGGCGACGGATGGCGCGACACGACCAGCACGGCGCGGACCGCGCGGCAGCGGCGCTGCCCGACCGGATGGCGCGGCTGACGCGCCGGCCGGGCGCGCCCGAGATCCACTACGAATCGGCCGCCCCACCCTCCCGCGGCAGCAGGAAGGAGCCGGGGGAGCGCCCGGCCTCCTACATCCCCTGGCCGATCCGCCTGGTGCTGAAGCTCCTCGTCACGGCCGCCGTGATGCTCGGCGTAACCTACGGGCCGGGCTACCTCAACTGCCGCAGGCTGCGCGAGGAGGGCGGCTTCTTCTACGGCATGACGATGCCGGCCTGCACCCGACAGGCGACGCTCGACCGGATCTCGACGATGCAGCACCAGTTCGAGGACGTCGCCCGCGCCATCGGAGCGCATTGAGCCGCGCGGGCCGGGCTCGGGCCGGCATCCCGGGCCGGGCTTGAGCGAAGCCGACATCCGCCGGGGTCGGAGCGGATCAGCACCCCGGCACCGGGCAGGCCCGGCGGCAGGCCCTGACGGCGCGGGCCCGCTGCATCTTTCGGCAAGGAAGCGCCCTTAGCCTGGCACGACCGTCCGACCCGGCAGGGACACGATGATCATCCGCCTCGCCGCCGCGCTCGCGGCCCTGACCGCCGCGCTCGCGGCGCTGCCCCCCGCGCTGGCGGCCGAGGCCGGCTGCGGCGGGGACGCCTACTCCTCCGCCCAGGTGACGGCGGGCGGCCGGCCCGGACCGATCACCGCCGTGCCGGAGACCCTCTGCGCCGACCTCTCGGGCACGCGGCGCACGCCGCTGCGCCTCGACCTCTACGCCCCGGCCCCCGCGTCGGGCGCGGATGGCGCGACGGGCACGCCCGCCCCATATGGAGACGAGACGCGGCATTCCGGCCCGCGCCGCCGCGACGGGAGCCGCCCCCTGCCGCGTTGAAGGCCCGCCCGCCGATCCGGGCGACAGCCGCGAGGACTGACACCCGCCTTGATGACCCGCCGCTCCCTCCCCCCGCAGGCCCGTGCGCGCGGCGTCACGGCGGTGCTCGGCCCGACCAATACCGGCAAGACCCACCTCGCGATCGAGCGCATGCTCGCCCACCCGACCGGCATGATCGGGCTGCCCCTGCGGCTCCTCGCCCGGGAGGTCTACCACCGGGTCGTTGAGCGCGTCGGCCCCGAGCGCGTCGCCCTCGTCACCGGCGAGGAGAAGATCAAGCCGGACCGGCCGAGCTACTGGATCTGCACCGCCGAGGCGATGCCGCGCGACCGCGGCGTCGATTTCGTCGCCGTCGACGAGATCCAGCTCGGCGCCGACATGGATCGCGGCCACACCTTCACGGACCGGCTGCTGCACCAGCGCGGCCGCGAGGAGACCCTGCTGATCGGCTCCGGCACGATGGGGCCGCTGGTCCAGGCCCTGATCCCCGGCGTCCACGTCACCACGCGGCCGCGCCTGTCGCAGCTCGGCTTCGCGGGCGAGAAGCGCCTGTCGCGCCTGCCCCACCGCACCGCCATCGTGGCCTTCTCGGCCGAGGAGGTCTACGCCATCGCCGAGCTCCTGCGCCGCCAGCGCGGCGGGGCCGCGGTGGTGCTCGGCGCCCTCTCGCCGCGCACCCGCAACGCCCAGGTCGAGCTCTACCAATCGGGCGACGTCGACTACCTCGTGGCGACCGACGCGATCGGCATGGGGCTCAACCTCGACGTCGACCACGTCGCCTTCGCGTCGAACCGCAAGTTCGACGGCACCCGCTTCCGCGGCCTCAGCCCGGCCGAGATGGCGCAGATCGCCGGCCGCGCCGGGCGCCACCTGCGCGACGGGACCTTCGGCTCGACCGGCCGCTGCCCGCCCTTCGAGCCCGAGATGGTGGAGGCGCTGGAGAGCCACAGCTTCGAGCCGACGCGCGTCCTGCAATGGCGCAACCCCGACCTCGATTTCACGTCCGTGGCCACCCTGCAGGCCAGCCTCGCCGAGCACCCGGCCGAGCGCGGGCTCGTGCGCGCGCCGCGCGGGGACGACGAGGCGGCCCTCGACCTCCTCGCCCGCGAGGACGACATCCGCGACGTCGCGTCGGGCCGCGGCGGCGCGGTCGAGCGGCTCTGGGCGGTCTGCGGGGTGCCCGACTACCGCAAGACCCCGATCCAGACCCATGCCGACCTGATCGCCCAGCTCTACCGCTTCCTGATGCGGGGCATGGCCGGGCGGATCCCGGCCGATTGGTTCGCCAAGCACGTCGCCATGGTCGATCGGATCGACGGCGACATCGACACCCTCTCCCAGCGCATCGCCCAGGTGCGGACCTGGACCTTCGTCGCGAACCGCCCCGACTGGCTCCAGGACCCGGAGCATTGGCAGGGCGAGACGCGTCGGGTAGAGGACAGGCTGTCCGACGCGCTTCACGAGCGGCTGGCGAGTCGCTTCGTGGATCGGCGCACCAGCGTCCTGATGCGGCGCCTGAGAGAGAACACCATGTTGGAAGCTGAGATCACCGCGGGCGGCGACGTGACGGTCGAAGGCCAGCACGTCGGCCACCTGCACGGGTTCCAGTTCGTGCCGGACCCTGGCGCGGAGGGCCAGGAAGCCAAGACCCTCCGGAGCGTCGCCGAGAAGGCGCTTGCGGGCGAGATCGAGGCGCGGGCCGACCGCTTCGCCGCCGCCGCCGACGCGGCCCTGGTCCTGTCGAACGACGGCACCATCCGCTGGACCGGCGACCCGGTCGCCAAGCTCGTGCCCGGCGACAAGCTCTACGCGCCGGCCCTGCGCATCCTCGCGGACGAGCAGCTGACCGGCCCGGCCCGCGACAAGGTCGAGGGGCGCCTGCAGGCGTGGCTCAAGGCCCACATCGTGCGCCTGCTCGGACCGGCCCTCGAACTCGAGGCCGCCGAGGACCTCGCCGGGCTCGCCCGCGGCATCGGCTTCCAGGTCTCGGAGTCGCTCGGCGTGCTGGAGCGCGCCCGCGTCCTCAACGAGATGCGCAGCCTCGACCAGGAGGGCCGCGCCGCCCTGCGCAAGCGCGGGGTGCGCTTCGGCGCCTACCACATCTACATGCCGGCCCTGCTCAAGCCCGCGCCGCGCACGCTGGCCGCCCAGCTCTGGGCCCTGCAGAATGGCGGCCTCGATCAGGCCGGCCTCGACGAGATCGCCCATCTGGCGAGTTCGGGCCGCACCTCGATGCCGGTCAACCCGGAGATCGCCAAGGGCCTCTACCGGGCGGCGGGCTTCCGGGTCTGCGGCGGGCGCGCGGTGCGCGTCGACATCCTGGAGCGCCTCGCCGACCTGATCCGGCCGGCCATCGCCTACGTGCCCGGGACCACGCCCGGCGAGCCCCCACCCGGCGCCGCCGACCGGGACGGCTTCGTGCCGACCGTCGGCATGACCTCGCTGGTCGGCTGCTCGGGCGAGGACTTCGCCTCGATCCTGAAATCTCTCGGCTACGTCGTGGACCGGCGCGCCGGCCCAGCCATCACGGTACCGCTGCGCCCCGCCGCCGCCACCGCGCCGGTCCGGCCCGCTTCCGCGGCGCAATCCGCCGGGGCGGAGGAGCACGGACAGCCGGAGGCCGAAGCCGCGCAGGCCGAGTTGGGCCAGCCCGAGGCGGGTCAAGCCGAGACGAACCAAGCCGAGACCGCGCAGGCGGAATCCGCGGCGGCCGAGGACGCGGCACAGGCGGAATCGACCGAGGCGGGGCCTGCCGAGGCGGCGGGATCCGACGAGGCCGTGACGGCCGAAGCGGCGGCCGAGGCTGCCCCGGCCGAGCCGGCGGAGCAGGACAGCGCCCCGGCGGCCGAGGCCGAGGCCGCGGCAGCGGCGGAGTTCGGCGCGGAGGCGCAGCCCGAGGTTCCGGCCGACGCGGCGACGGAGCCGACCGAGGCGGCGGAGCCGGCGCACGGGGTCGAGGCGTCCGATGCGGGGCAGGAGGCTGCGCCGGACCAGGACGGCGAACCGGCGCAGGAGGCCGCGCCGGCCGTTCCCGCCGAGCCGATCCTGATCGAGGTGTGGCGCCTCCACCGGCACCCGCGGGGTCAGGCCAACCGGCACCAGGGGCGCGGCCGGCCGCAGAACGGCCCGCAGGCCCAGGGACGCTCCCACCAGGACGGACGCCCCCCGCGCCGCGACGAGAACCAGACCGGCGATCGCCCCCGCCCGCAGGGCCGGCCGGGGCCGCGCTGGGGCGAGCGCCCGGCGGACGGAGTCCGGGCGGACCAGGGCCGGGCGGAGCACGGCCGTCAGGAGGGTGCCCGCGCCGAGGGGCGGCCGCCCCGCGGCGCCCAGAACGGCCGCGGGCCGGACGAGCGCGGCGGCCGCCCGCCGCAGGAGCGGCGCGACGGCGGCTATCGCGGTCAGGGCGACAGCCGCCCGCCGCGCCGCGAGCGGGCCCCGGACCCGGATTCCCCCTTCGCCAAGCTCCTCGCCCTCAAGGCGCAGATGGAGGCGAGGGATTCCGAGAAGCGCTGACGCGGCGCCATGCGGGACGATCGCCAGCGCCTCGACAAGTGGCTGTGGTTCGCCCGCTTCGCGAAGACGCGCAGCCTCGCCGCCCGCCTGATCGCGGACGGCTACGTGCGGGTGAACGGGCAGCGCGCCGAGGCGGCCTCGAAGGCGGTCGCGGTGGGCGACGTCGTCACGGTGGCGGCCGCGCACGCCACCGTGGCGGTGCGCGTGGTGGCGCTCGGCGAGCGCCGCGGCCCCGCCCCGGAGGCCCGCCTCCTCTACGCGGACGTGGCGGGCGGCGTCGCGCCCGGGTGACGACCCCGCCGAAGGCGTCGGTTGCGGCGTTCGGGTGCTTGCCAGCGTCCCGGTCAGGGGCTAGAGCGCGGCGGAGAATGCCGGGCTTCGCAACGCCCCCTCACGCTCCTCAAGGACCGACAGGCTCATGACCTACGTCGTCACCGAGAATTGCATCAAGTGCAAGTACATGGACTGCGTGGAAGTGTGCCCGGTCGACTGCTTCTACGAGGGCGAGAACATGCTCGTCATTCACCCGGACGAGTGCATCGACTGCGGCGTCTGCGAGCCGGAATGCCCCGCCGAGGCGATCAAGCCCGATACCGAGCCGGGCCTGGAGCGCTGGCTGAAGCTCAACGCCGACTTCGCCAAGAACTGGCCCAACATCACGCAGAAGAAGACCGCCCCGAGCGACGCCAAGGAGTGGGACGGCGTCGCGGGCAAGTTCGACGCCCATTTCTCGAGCAATCCCGGGACCGGCGACTGAGCCGCGCCGCCGCGGCCGCGGCCGCGGTTCCGGGCTGATTGTATACGGTGCACGGGGCGCTGGCATGCGCGCCGTGCGCCTGAATTTTTTTGATTTTCGGGGCTCTCCGTGCTAGGGTCCACATCGCCGTCGCTTACGTCCGACGTGCGGCACTCGCCCGCCGAGCGGGACTATTTCTCGAAGGGGCCCCGCCGCATGAGGTTCAGCCGTGGAGGGTTTTTCCTGATCCGCGGCCTGATCGGACGTTCCTTAGCTATCGGTTGACAGGGACTGGCGGGCGCTTCCTCGGGCGTCCGACTGGCATTGTTTTCAGCCGGGCCCCCTGACCCGGACGAATGACCCGCCCGCGGCGAGTAGACCGTGGACGGCGATCTGGAGGCCACCCCCGCATGACGACCGCCAAGAAGACGACTGCTGCCCGCCAGGGCTTCAAGACCGGCGAAGCGATCGTGTATCCCGCTCACGGTGTAGGCCGCATCACGGCCATCGAGGAGCAGGAGATCGCCGGCTACAAGCTCGAGCTTTTCGTGGTGTCGTTCGAGAAGGACAAGATGGTGCTCCGGGTCCCGACCGCGAAGGCGAACGCGGTCGGCATGCGCAAGCTGGCCGAACCCGACCTGGTCAAGAAGGCGCTCGACGTGCTCACCGGCCGCGCCCGGGTGAAGCGCACGATGTGGTCGCGCCGCGCCCAGGAATACGAGGCGAAGATCAATTCCGGCGACCTCATCGCGGTCACCGAGGTGGTGCGCGACCTCTACCGCTCGGAGGCCCAGCCGGAGCAGTCCTATTCCGAGCGCCAGCTCTACGAGGCGGCGCTGGATCGGGTGGTGCGCGAGATTGCCGCGGTCAACAAAATCACGGATACGGAATCGCTCAAGCTGATCGAGCAGAGCCTCGCCAAGTCGCCCCGGCGCGCCAAGAACGCCGAAGCGGAGGCGGAAGGCGACGCCGAGGACATTCAGGACGAGGCCGAGGCGGCCTGATCGGGCCTTTTTCGCAGGATTCTTCGAGAGCCCGGCCGCGAGGCCGGGCTTTTTGTTGCCTTCGCGCCACACCTCCCCTGAGTTCCCGCGCCGGCCCGCCGCGGCGCGGAACCAACGCCGCGGATGGGCCGTTGTCGGAGGCCCGTCGGGACACCGATCGGATGCGCGCGGTCTCGCGCGATCCCGCCCGGGCAACGAGCGCGCGTGCTGGCGGAGGCGGGGATGGCGGAAATCGCAGGAATTCGTCGGCAGTTCGTCCGCATGGCGATGGACGCGCCCTTCCTCGAACGCGAGGAGGAGCGCGGGCTCGCGGTGCGGTGGAAGGACAAGCGCGACGAGCAGGCCCTGCACCGCCTGATCTCCGCCCATATGCGCCTCGTCATCGCGCTGGCGGGCCGCTTCCGCCATTACGGCCTGCCCATGGCCGACCTCGTCCAGGAGGGCCATGTCGGGCTGATGGAGGCGGCCGCCCGCTTCGAGCCGGAGCGGGACGTCCGCTTCTCCACCTACGCGACGTGGTGGATCCGGGCGTCGATCCAGGACTACATCCTGCGCAACTGGTCGATCGTGCGGGGCGGCACCTCCTCGGCGCAGAAGGCCCTGTTCTTCAACCTGCGGCGCCTGCGCGCCCGCCTGATGCAATCGACCGACGAGCGGGTCGGCGACGAGATCCACCGGCGCATCGCCACGGCGATCGGCGTCTCGCGGGAGGACGTGGCGCTGATGGATGCGCGCCTGTCGGGCCCCGACATGTCGCTCAACGCCCCGATCACCGACGAGGGCGACGCGTCGGCGGAGCGGGTGGATTTCCTGGTCGACACCTCGCCCCTGCCCGACGAGGCGGTCTCGGACGCGGTGGACGGCGAGCGGCGCCTCACCTGGCTCAGGCAGGCCCTCACCGTCCTGTCGGAGCGCGAGCTGCGCATCCTGCACGAGCGGCGGCTGGCCGAGGATCAGGCGACCCTGGAGGCCCTGGGCCACCGGCTCGGCATCTCGAAGGAGCGCGTGCGCCAGATCGAGAACCGCGCCCTGGAGAAGCTCCGGCGCGCGCTGGCCGAGCGCTTCCCGCAGCAGCCGGGCGGCGGCATGAGCGCGATCATCTGAGCCGCGCGGCTGTTGCGACAGCGGCCCGACGATCCCGCCACGAGACCCCGCGACCCGTCGTGATCCGAGCGGACGCCGCGCCGCTCCTCGCCGGGAGCCTCACGCCACCCCGCGCAGCACCTGCCAGCGCAGGCTCTCCTCGCCGGCCCAGGCGAGGCGGGCGCCGTCGGGCAGCAGGCGCGATCGCGCCCGCAGCCGCAGACCCTCGCGGCGAAGCGACCAATGCTCGTCCGCGGCCGCGAGCAGCACGGTCTGGGGCGCGGCGGCGATTCCCTCCCCGCTCGCCTTCACGAACGCCTCCTTGACGGTCCAGAGTTCGAGGGCCCGCGCCGGGCGCCGCGCCTCCGGCAGGGCCCGGTACTGGCTCAGCTCGGCCGGGTGCAGGAAGGACCGCGCCACCCCGTCCCAATCGACCGGACGGCTCGCCCCCTCCACGTCGATGCCGACGCGCCCGCCCCGGGCCAGAGCCACCGCGATCCAGCCCGCCCCGTGGCTGATGTTGAAGTCGAGATCCGGCGTGCCGGGAAGGGCCGGCCGCCCGGACGCGTCGCGGATCAGCACGATCCCGCCCGGCGGCCGGTCGAGGGCGGCGGCGAGGAGGTGGCGCAGGAGCCCGTGGGCCGCCTCGCGCTCGAAGCGGTCGCGCTCCTGCAGGAACCGCGCGATCCGCGCGGCCTCGTCCGGCGGCAGGGCCCGCTGCGCCGGGGACAGACCGGCCACGACCGCCTCCGCCCGCGCAACCACGGCGAGGGCCGCCCCGGGAGCGAGACGCGGCGCGAGCCCGGCGAGGGCCGCCGTCCCGTCCCGGTCGTCGCCGTTCTCCGCGGTCGTCATCGCGCCCCTCCCCGCCCGGCAGGGAGCTAGCAGGGCGGCGGCGCGCCGCAAAGCGGGGCCTCGCGCGTCGGGCGTGGCGCCTCAGGCGCAGCGCGCCGCGGGCGCCGCGTCCTCGAGGCCGGGCAGGCCCTCCGCGACGCCGAGGAGCGCGGACAATTCGCGCCCGGCCACCTCGATGAAGGCCCGGGCCTTCGCGGGCGTCAGGTGCGAGGTCGTCACCAGAAGCACCGGGACCGGCGGGCCGCTCCACTCGGGCAGGACGCGCCGGAACGCGGGCCCGTGGCCGTCGATCAGCGGCAGCAGGGCGAGGCCGTCGCCGGAGGCCGCGAAGCGCCGGGCGAGCGGCCCGCTGGTGCAGGAGACCGCCCCGCTCGCCGTGACCGTGACGACCTCGTCGTCGCGCCGCAGCTCCAGGGACTCGCCGCCCGGCGCCGCGGCGAGCAGCGCGTGCTGCGCGAGCTCGCCCGGGTGGCGCGGGGTCCCGACGCGGGCCAGGTAGGCGGGGGCCGCGAACAGGCCCGTCTCCAGGCTGCCGAGCCGGCGGGCGACCATCGAGGCCTCGCGCGGCGGCGCGGTCAGGATGGCGAGGTCGCAATCCTCCGCCGCCGCGTCCGTCCCCGCCGCGCGCAGCTCGACGTGGACGCGCACCTGCTCGTGGGTCCGCAGGAAGGCCCCGATCACCCCCGGCAGGTGGCGCATCACCCACTCCTCCGCCGGGACGCTGATCCGCAGCAGCCCGCTCGGGCCCCGCGCCTGCGCGATCATCTCGTCGAAGCTGTGCTGGGCCTCCTCGACCACGCGGATCGCGCGCTCGTAATAGGCCTCGCCGTGAGGCGTCAGCGCGAGCTTCCGGGTCGTGCGGTCCAGAAGCCGCAGCCCGATCGCGGCCTCGAACTGCGTGATTCGCCGCGAGAGCGACGATATCGGCACATTGAGCGCGACGGCCGCTTGGCTGAAGCTCTTGCGCTTGGCGACCTCCACGAACAGCGCGAGGTCGCGCAGGACTTGCGGGTGAGGCAAACGGACCTCCGGAAGGGGTGCGGGTGTTACGTCACTCCTCCGGAGATTGCCTCTCTAGGTGCTGAATTTCAACTCTAGATCAGGTCGATTCGTCGTCCGGGCGGCGTGGAAGCCGGCCCGGGCAGCGATTTTCCGCGATCGCGGGCCGCTCCGGCGGCGCGCCGGCCGGGGCCGGGACGCGCCCGGTTGACGGCTGGGCACGCGCCGGGCCACACCGCCGCGCCGGCCGAGGGGCCGGCGGAAGGCCGGAGATTCGCATGTCCCATCCCGTCTCCCCGCTCGCCCCCGCCGACGTGCCCGACCTGCCGCCGATCGCGGGCGTGCGCCTCGCCACCGCGCAGGCGGGTATCCGCTACAAGGGGCGCACGGACGTGCTCCTCGTGCTGCTCGATCCGGGCGCGCAGGTCGCGGGCGTCTTCACCCGCTCGAAATGCCCCTCGGCGGCGGTGGATTGGTGCCGCGCCCAGCTCGGCGGGGGCGAGGCGCGCGCCCTGGTCGTCAATTCCGGCAATGCCAACGCCTTCACGGGGCTGAAGGGCCGCCAGGCCGTCGCGCTCACGGCGGAGATCGCCGCCGCGGCCGCGGATTGCGCGCCCGAGCAGGTCTTCGTCGCCTCGACCGGGGTGATCGGCGAGCCCCTCGACGCCAGCAAGTTCGAGGGCGTGCTCACCGCCTGCGCCGGCCGCGCGAGCCCCGGTTCGGAGAACTGGGCCGAGGCCGCCCGGGCGATCATGACCACCGATACGTTCCCGAAGCTCGCGACCCGCCGCGTGCGGCTCGGCGACCGGGAGGTGACGATCAACGGCATGGCCAAGGGGGCCGGCATGATCGCTCCCGACATGGCGACGATGCTGTCCTTCGTGTTCACGGACGCGGCGGTCGCGGCGCCGGTGCTGCAGGAGCTCCTGCGCGCCGGGGCGGAGCGGAGCTTCAACTGCGTCACCGTCGACGGCGACACGTCCACCTCCGACACGCTGCTCCTCTTCGCCACCGGCCGGGCCGGCCACGCCCCGGTGACGACGGCGGAGGATCCGCGCCTGGCGGAATTCGCGGCCGCGCTCGACGACCTCCTGGTCGAACTCGCCCAGCTGGTGGCGCGCGACGGCGAGGGCGCCCGCAAGTTCGTGACCGTGCGGGTCGAGGGCGCCGCCGACGACGCCTCGGCGCGCCGGATCGCCTTCTCGATCGCCAACTCGCCCCTGGTGAAGACCGCGGTGGCCGGGGAGGACGCCAATTGGGGCCGCGTCGTGATGGCGGTCGGCAAGGCCGGCGAACCCGCCGAGCGCGACCGCCTCGCGATCTGGTTCGGGGACGTGCGCGTGGCGGTCGATGGGGCCCGCGACCCGGCCTACAGCGAGGAGGCGGCCAGCGCCGTGATGCGCCGCCAGGAGGTGACGATCCGGGTCGATCTCGGCCTCGGGGCCGGCGCGGCCCGGGTCTGGACCTGCGACCTGACCAAGGCCTACGTGGAGATCAACGGGGATTACCGCTCGTGAGGCGCGCCCTCGCCGCGGCGGCCCTCGCCCTCCTGCTCGCCGGGCCGGCCGCCGCCCAGGAGGCGGGCCGGATCCGCGTGATCGGCCGCGCGAGCACCGCGCTCCCGCCCGACGAGGTCACGGTCACGATCGCGGTGGAGCGCCGCGGCCCGAGCGCCGCCGCCGCCCTCGACCAGAACTCGGAGGCGGCGCGCCGGCTCATCGACCTCGCCAAGGAATTCGGCGCCGAGGTCTCGACCTCCGCGGTGACGCTGCAGCCGCTCACCCGTCCGGCCCGGGAGCCGGGCGGGACGGTCCGCGACGCCCCGGACGGCTACCTGGCGGTGAACGCGGTGCAGATCCGGCTCGCCGAGCCGGGCCGCCTCGGCGACCTGATGCGCCGCACCGTCGACGGCGGGGCCGACCGCATCAACGGGGTGAGCTTCGGGCTGCGCGACCCCGCCCGGGCCGAGGACGAGGCGCGGGCCGCCGCCGTCGCGGACGCGGTCAGGCAGGCGGAGACCCTGGCGCGGGCGGCCTCGCTGCGCCTCGGCCGGATCGAGGCGATCGTCTCCCCGCCCCGCAGCGACGCGCCGGTCCCGCTGGGCCGGGCCTTCGCCGCGAAGGCGAGGGGCCCGGCGGTGCCGATCGAGGCCGGAACCGTCGAGGTGAGCGCCGCGGTCGAGGTCACCTGGACCATCGCCCCCTGAGGGGCATCGCCCCCTGAGGGGCGGCCGTCCCGATCGGGAGGCCGGGCGAGCTTCCCATACCGCTCCCGCCGGGATAACCGCGTCCATGGCCGACCCGCTGAAACTCCTCCTCGTCGTCGCCGTCGCCCTCGTGGACGCGGACGGGCGCGTGCTCCTGGCCCAGCGCCCCGAGGGCAAGAGCTTGGCCGGCCTCTGGGAATTCCCGGGCGGCAAGATCGAGCCGGGAGAGCGCCCCGAGGCGACGCTGATCCGCGAACTGGCCGAGGAGCTCGGCATCGTCGTGCGGGAGGCCTGCCTCGCCCCCCTCACCTTCGCGAGCCACGCCTATGAGGGCTTCCACCTGCTGATGCCGCTCTACATCTGCCGGCGCTGGGAGGGGCCGGTGCAGCCGCGCGAGGGCCAGGCGCTCAAGTGGGTGCGCCCGCGCGACCTCGCGACCTACCCGATGCCGCCCGCCGACCTGCCCCTGCTGCCGGCCCTCGTCGACCTGCTCGGGCCGTGACGGCGGGCGATCCGCGCCCTCATGCGACATCCGGTCGATGGCTTCGCCATTTCCCATGTCGGCCATGCGGATGTCGGCGTCGCTCAGGCGCCGCGCGGGCTTGGGATATGGGATCCGCTTGATCCAAGCGGATCCCGGATCACTCCGTGAATTCCTCGATCGCGTCGACCTTGTTCGGGTAGAAGGCGAGGTGGTCCTTGATCGCCGCCACCGCCTGGAACGGGGATTCGTAGCTCCAGACCGCGTTGGCGCGCTCCACGCCGCCGGCCGTCAGCGCGTAGTAGCTCGCCTCGCCCTTGTAGGGGCAGTGGGTGGTGTGGCTGGTCTTCTCGAACAGGTCCCAGGCGGCGTCCTCGCGCGGGATGTACTGGACGGGCGGCAGCCCGGCCTCGCGCAGGGTGAGGGCGCGGGTGGTCTCCGCGACGATGACGCCGCCCAGCACCACGCGGATGCGGTGCGGGTTCGGCGTGACGGCGATCGGGTGGTCGGGACCGGGCTCCTTCATCGGGTCAGCTCCTGTGCTCGGTGGTGCCAAGGGCGTCGGCGAGGCGCATCCGGGCGCTGCCGGGCCGGAGGGGCTTCTGCTGGCTCTCGTGCGGCACCCAGCCGGACAGCCAGATCAGCTCGAAGGTGGCGCGCACGCGCCCGTCCGGATCCGCGAAGCGCTCGGCGTAGAGCGCCGCGGCCCGCAGCAGCGTCGCGCGGCGCAAGCTGCCGCGCCGCTCCCGCAGGGCGTTGGTGAGGCCCATGGCGCGCAGGTCGCGCATCAGGCCGAAGGGCGTGGCGTAGCGCACCGGCACGGTCTCGACATCCGTCACCGGCAGGGCGAAGCCGGCGCGCTGCAGCAGCGCCCCGAGGTCGCGCACCTCCGCGAAGGGCGCGACGCGGGGGCTGACCCCGCCCTCGACCTCGCTCTCGGCCTCGGCCAGCACCTGACGCAGCTCGGTGAGCGAGCGCCCGCCCATCAGGCAGCCGACGAAGAGCCCGTCGGGCCTGAGGGCGCGCCGCAGCTGGATCAGCGCCCCGGGGAGGTCGTTGGCGTGCTGCAGGGCGAGGAGCGACAGGGCGAGGTCGAAGCGGGCCTCGCCGAAGGGCAGCGCCTCCGCGTCGCCGACCGCGAGCGCGATCCCCGCACGGGGCGGCTCCGGGATCGGGGCGAGCCGCACCACCGAGGCGGCGCGGCCGCTCTCCCGCAGCCACGCGGCGGCGCCCGTCGTCGGGCTGCCGCAATCGAGGGCGGCATCGAAGCGGCGCAGCACCGTGCCGAGGCGCTCGCCGAGATCCTCGGAGGCCCGCGCCACCAGGAAATCGGCGAAGCCGGAGGCCCGAGCCCGGGCGAGGCGCTTGCGGATCAGGGCGGCGTCGAAGAGGGGCGGCGGAGTCGACATGCGCAGGGTAGATGGCGCGCGCGCGCTCCCGGCGCCAGGGCGGACCGGCCGCGGCGGCGGAGAATGTCGCGAGGGCCGCCGCCCCGGGCTGCGGCGATCGCGGCAGGTCGCGGCCCCCGCGCTCGGCGCCGAGCGGAACGACCCCCGCAATCCTGCTCGGCCCGCCGTTCCGGCCTCGTCCGTGCCGCCGAACCGGTGATACGACAGCCGACGGATTGCTTCGCCATCTCCCATTTCGGCCATGCGGATGTCGGCGTCGCTCAAGCGCCGCGCGGGCTGGTCATCCGCCTTCCGGAAGTGATTTTCCGGAAGGCGGATGACTTCATCGGGCGATGAGGTCTATTCTGACGCAGCGGAATGCGGGCGGTCGGGCGGAGATGAACGGGCAGGCGGGTGCCGCGAGCCGGCTCCGGCGGGGAACGCTCCGCCTCGCGGCGTCCCTGCCCGGCGCCGCCCGCGACGCGCTCCTCGGCCTCGTCTACCCGCCGACCTGCATCGCCTGCGGGGCCGCCACCGGCCTGCCCCACGCCCTCTGCCCCGCATGCTGGCGCGGGGTCCGCTTCATCGAGCGCCCCTATTGCGAGCGGCTCGGCACCCCCTTCGCGGTCGATCTCGGCGTCCTGGGGCTCCTCTCCCCGGCCGCGATGGCCGACCCGCCGGTCTTCGGGCGGGCGCGGGCGGCCCTGCGCTACGACGCCACCGCCAAGCGCCTCGTGCACCGGCTCAAATACGAGGACCGGCTCGATCTCGCCGCCGCGATGGGCGCCATGATGGCGCGGGCCGGGCGGGAGCTGATCGCCGAGGCCGACGTCGCGGTGCCGGTCCCGCTCTGGCGCTGGCGCCTGTGGTGGCGCCGCTTCAACCAAGCGATGCTGCTCGCGCGCCACGCCACGCGCGGCAGCGGCCTCGCGGTCGCGCCGGACCTGCTCGCGCGCGTGAAGCGCACCCGGCCCCAGGTCGGGCTCAGCCGCGCGGCGCGGGCCGAGAACCTGCAGGGCGCCTTCCGGGTGCCGGAGGCGGCGAGGCCGCGGCTCGCCGGCCGGCGCGTCCTCCTGGTCGACGACGTCATCACGACGGGCTCGACCGCCAACGCGGCCGCCCGGGCGCTGCTGCGCGGCGGCGCCGCGGCGGTCGACGTGCTCGCCTTCGCCTGCGTGGTGCAGGACGGGCGCGTCCTCGGCGGGGAGGCCGCGCCCGAGCCGCTCACGGCTCCTTGAAGCCGTATTCCGGCACCCCCTCCTCGTTGCCGTAATACTTGTAGGGCAGGAACTTGCCCGACATGGTGAGCTTCACCCGGTCGCCCTTGTTGTTGGCCTCGCGCGCCATCTCCATGTTGAAGTCGATCGCCGACATGATGCCGTCGCCGAACTCCTCCTGGATCAGCTCCTTCCAGGTGGTGCCGTAGACCATGACCAGCTCGTAGAAGCGGTAGATCAGCGGGTCGGTCGGCGGCATGGACGGGATCGAGCCGCGATAGGGCGCCTCGTTGAGCAGGCGCTCCTCCGCCTCCGACAGGCCGAACAGGGCGGCGGCCTTGCGGGCCTGGGCCTTCGGCAGCTTCATCTGGCCGAGGCAGGCCGCCGTGATCAGGATCGGCGACACGCCGCCGATCTCCTCCTGGATGAACTTCCAGGTCCAGCCCTTCTCGCGCTTGATGTCGAGCAGCTTCTCCGTGAGGTCTTCGCGCTTCATCGGTGTCTCCCTTGCTGGTGGGTCACATACGAAATCCGACGAATTGCCTCGCAATGCGGATTTCGACTTCGCTCAAGCGCCGCGCGGGCTTATGATCCGCTGTCCGGACGTGATTGTCCGGACAGCGGATCAGGCGCGCCGGGCGGCCGCGAGGGCATCGGCCTCGCAGGCGGCCGGGCGCAGGACGGGCGGGTGGCGCGGGTCGTAGCCGGGCGGCGGCGCCTCCCGGAAGGTGCGGCTGCGCGTGACCAGGAAATCGATCAGGTGGTTGCGCAGGGCGGTGTAGCCGGGGGCGTGGTGCAGGTTCGCCCGGTCGCGGCCGGCCGGCAGCGGGTTCTCGACGATCTCGGCCAGCCGCGCCTCGGGCCCGTTGGTCATCAGCACGATCCGGTCGGCGAGGTAGATCGCCTCGTCGACGTCGTGGGTGATCATGAAGACGGTCTGGCCGGTGGTGAGGCAGATCCGGCGCACCTCGTCCTGCAGGGTGCCGCGGGTGAGCGCGTCGAGCGCCGAGAAGGGCTCGTCCATCAGCAGCATCTTCGGCTCAATGGCGAGCGCCCGGGCGATGCCGACGCGCTGCCTCATGCCCCCCGACAGCTCCGCCGGGCGCTTGTGCTCGGACCCGGCGAGCCCGACCGTGGCGATCGCCCGGCGCGCCCTCGCCTCGATCTCGGCCCGGCGCGCCCCGCGCCAGCGCGAGGCGACCGCGTAGGCGACGTTGCCGAGCACCGTGCGCCAGGGCAGCAGCGCGTGGCCCTGGAAGATCACGGCCCGATCGAGGCTCGGTCCCGCGATCTCGCGGCCGTCCGCGATCACGACGCCCTCGGAGGGGGCGTCGAGCCCGGCCAAGATGTTGAGGAGAGTGGTCTTGCCGCAGCCGGAATGGCCGACCATGCAGACGAACTCGCCGCGCCGGATCGGCAGCCACAGGTTCTCGAACACGGTGGTGGTGCCGCCGCCGGGCGCGGCGTAGCGGCGCGCGATCCCCTCGATCGAGACGTAGCGGTCGTCGGACATGGTGATCCCGGGCGCAGGAGGGGTGCGGAAGGGGAGCAGCGTCGCCACGGCCTCACTCCGGGAAGGTCACGAGGCGCTGCGCGCGGGCCAGCAGCTGGTCGAGGACCATGCCGACGAGGCCGATCACCAGGATCGAGGTGATCACGTTGGTGATCGAGAGGTTATTCCACTCGTTCCAGACGAAGTAGCCGATGCCGGTGCCGCCAACCAGCATCTCGGCGGCGACGATCACGAGCCACGCGATGCCGATCGAGATGCGCATGCCGGTGAGGATGGTGGGGGCGGCGGCCGGCAGGATCACCGTGAAGGCCCGCCGCAGGGGCCCGACCTCCAGGGTGCGGGCGACGTTGAGCCACTCCCGCCGGGTCCCGGCGACCCCGAAGGCGGTGTTGATCAGCATCGGCCAGAGCGAGCAGATGAAGATCACGAAGATCGCCGAGAGGCCGGAATCCTTGATCGTGTAGAGGGCGAGCGGCATCCAGGCGAGCGGCGAGACCGGCTTCAGCACCTGGATGAACGGGTCGAGCGCCCGGCTCATCAGCGGCGACATGCCGATCAGGAAGCCGAGCGGGAGCGCCACCAGCACGGCGAGGAGATAGCCGAGCCCGACCCGCGCGACCGAGTGGGCGAGCTGGATGCCGAGCCCCTTGTCGTTCGGGCCGCGGTCGTAGAACGGATCCCGCAGGTGGCGCCAGATCGTGGCGCCGACGTCGAGGGGGCCGGGCATGGCGGACCTGCCCGTCGTGGCGCTCTGGCCCATCAGGGCGGCGTATTCGGGGTCCATCGCCTCCGTCCGGCCGGTGCCCGCGACGCCGAGGTGCCAGACCAGCAGGAAGGCGAGGAGGAGGAGCGCGGAGACGAGCCCCGCGCGCGCGGACAGGGAGGCGCGCACCGGGTCAGCTCGCGCGCCTGATGGCGAAGGAGTCGAGGTACTCCTTGGGCCTGTCGGGGTCGAAGGTCCGGCCCATGACCACGAAGGTCTTCGAGGTGGCGGCGGGGGGGTTGAGCCCGGCCTGCGCCATCAGCTTGGCGGCGTCCGTGGCGCGGTAGACCTTCTCGGCCACCGCCCGGTAGTCGAGGTCGCCCTTGACCTGCCCCCAGCGCTTCATCTGGGTGAGGATCCAGACCGCGAAGGAGTGCCACGGGAACGCGTCGAAATCGATCCGGTCGGGCACCCTGCGCACGCTGCCGAGCCCGTCCGCGAAGGTGCCGGTGAGCACCTGCTCCACCACCGTCACGGGCTGGTTGAGGTAGTTGGCCGGCGCGATCTGGGCCGCGATCTCCTTGCGGTTCTCCGGCTTCGAGGCGTAGGCGGTCGCCTCGATGATCGCCCGCAGCAGGGCCGCGTAGGTGTTGGGCGTCTCGGTGGCGAAGGCCTGCGAGGCCGCGAAGGCGCAGCAGGGATGCCGGTCCCAGATCTCCTTCGAGAGGAGGTGGATGAAGCCGACCCCGTCGTAGACCGCGCGCTGGTTGACCGGGTCCGGCGCCAGGAACCCGTCGATGTTCTCTGCCCGCAGGTTGGCGACCAGCTCGGGCGGCGGCACGGCCCGGATCTGCACGTCGGTGTCCGGGTCGATGCCGTGCTCCGCCAGGTAGTAGCGCAGCAGGTAATTGTGCATCGAGTAGTCGAACGGCACCGCGAGCCTGAAGCCCTTCCAGGACTTGGGATCGCGCCGGTCCTTGTGCTTCACCGAGAGGGTGATCGCCTGCCCGTTGACGTTCTCGACCGCCGGCATCGTGTAGGGCTGCGGGGTCGAGCCGATGCCGAGCGAGATCGCGATCGGCATCGGCGCGAGCATGTGGGCGGCGTCGTACTCCTTGCTCAGGGTCTTGTCGCGGATGACGGCCCAGCCGGCGGTCTTCACCACCTCCACGGCGAGGCCCTGCTTGGCGTAGAAGCCCATCGGCGCCGCCATGATGATCGGCGTCGCGCAGGTGATCGGGATGAAGCCGACCTTGAGGTCCTTCCGCTCCGGCGCGCCGGCCTGCGCGAAGGCCTCCGTGACGAAGCCGATCGGCAGCACCTCGCGCAGGGCGGCCGCCGCCGCCCCCGCCCCCACCGCCGCCAGGAAGGCCCGGCGGGTGGCGTCGCGGGGGAAGAGCGCCCGCATCACCGCGCCCTCCACCAGCCGCTCGGCCCGCGCCTCCGCCGGAGCCTCCGCGGCCGCGGCCGCGTCGTGCGCGGCCTGGCTCTCGTGCGCGCCGCAGGCGCAACCGCCCCGCCGCAGGCGCCGCCGCGCGTCGAAGGGATCGTCGAACAGGGCCATCGTGTCCTCTCGCGAGCCGGACTCCATGGGCCAGCAGGTTGGCAAGGCGCGTGCCAAGCCGGCCCGGCCACGAAAACCTTGCGGAACGAGAAGCTTAGCCTTACACGGGAGGACCACGAGATGTCGTGATTCACGATCCTTCGCAGTGTCTGCCACGAGATCTCGTGATCCCGCGACGGTCCCGGCCCGGAGGACCCCTTGCACGCGCCCGCCCGCCCCGACGCCCCGCCCGCCCTCGGCCCGGTCTTCGAGGGCGCGCCCGAGGCGATGCTGGTCCTCGACCCGGCCGAGGACGCGATCCTGGACGCGAACCCGGCGGCCGAGCGCCTGCTCGGCCACGCCCGGGCGGCGCTGCGGGGCATGCGGGCGAGCGCCCTGCATCCGGGTCAGCTGCCGGCCCTGGTGGTCTTCACCGAGGCGGCCCTGGCGAAGGGCCGCGCCTGGACCCACGCCCTCACCCCGCGCCACGCGGACGGGACGGCGCTGCACCTCGACTGCGCGGCCTCGCTGCTCGACCTCGACGGGCGCCGCACCCTCCTCCTCTGCCTGGCCGATCCGGAGGAGCGGCACCGCCGCCTCGTCGACGCCGAGGCCGACCGCCACATGCGCGCGGGCATCGCCGAGTGGCAGCGCGTGGAGCGGATCTTCCGCGACATCGAGCGGGAGAATCAGCTGATCCTGCGGGCGGCGGGCGAGGGCATCTACGGGGTCAACGCGGAGGGGGTGACCACCTTCATCAACCCGGCCGCCGAGCGGATGCTCGGCTGGTCCGCCGCCGACCTCGTCGGCAAGGACATGCACGCGACCGTCCACCACACGCGGCCGGACGGCCACCCCTATCCGCACCGGGACTGCCCGATCTACGCCGCCTTCCGGGACGGCGCCGTGCACCACGTCGAGGACGAGGTGTTCTGGCGCCGGGACGGGTCGTGCTTCCCGGTCGAGTACACCTCGACGCCGATCCGCGACCGCGGCCGGCTCCTCGGCGCGGTGATCGTGTTCCGGGACATCAGCCAGCGCCGCGAGGCGGAGGAGCGCCTGCGCCACGCGCTCGCCGAGGTCGAATCGCTGCGCGAGCGCCTGGAGCGCGAGAACGCCTACCTGAAGGAGGAGATCCGGCTGGAGAGCCGGCACCTCGGGATCATCGGGCGCAGCCCGGCCACCGAGCGCCTGCGCCAGCAGATCGACCTCGTCGCCGCCACCGACGCGACCGTGCTGGTCACGGGCGAATCCGGCACCGGCAAGGAGCTGATCGCCCGGGCGATCCACGAGGCGAGCCGGCGGCGCGAGCGGCCGCTGATCCGGGTGAACTGCGCCGCCGTGCCCCGCGAACTCTTCGAGAGCGAGTTCTTCGGCCACGCGCGCGGCGCCTTCACGGGAGCCCTGCGCGACCGGGTCGGCCGCTTCGAACTGGCCGATGGCGGCACGCTCTTCCTCGACGAGGTCGGCGAGATCCCCCTCGACCTGCAGGGCAAGCTGCTGCGGGTGCTGCAGGAGCGGCAATTCGAGCGGGTCGGCGAGGAGCGGACGCGGGCGGTCGACGTGCGGGTGATCGCGGCGACGAACCGCGACCTGCGGGCGGAGGTCCGGCGCGGGCGCTTCCGCGAGGACCTCTACTTCCGCCTCAACGTCTTCCCGATCCTGGCCGCCCCGCTGCGGGAGCGGCCCGACGACATCCCGCTCATCGCCCAGCACGTGCTGCGGGGGGTGTCGCGCAAGCTCGCGATCCCCGACCTGCGCCTGACGGAGGGGGACGTGCGCCGGCTCACCGCCTACGCCTGGCCGGGCAACGTGCGGGAGTTGGAGAACGTGATCGAGCGGGCGGCGATCCTGGCCGTGCGCGGGCGCCTGCGCCTCGACCTGCCGGAGACCGACGCGCCCTCCCCGCCCGCGGCCTCCCGGCCGGCGCCGCGGGAGGCGCCCCTCACCGAGGCGGAGCGCCGGGCCCGCGACCGGGCCGACATCGAGCGGGCGCTGGCGCTCTGCGGCGGACGGGTGTTCGGGCCGGGCGGCGCGGCGGCGCTCCTCGGCGTCAAGCCGACGACGCTCGCCTCGCGGATCAAGGCGCTCGGCCTGCGGCGCCGCTCCGGCTCGCCCGCGCCCTGCCCGGACACGTGACCCCTTGGCGCGGGGCGATCCGGGGACGGCGCGGGCGCGGCGCCTCGGCCCCCGCGCCCCACCCTAGTGCTGCAACTCGGCCAGCATCCGCTTGAGGTGCTTGATCGCCGGCGTCGCCACCGCCAGGAAGCACGCCTCGCGCAGGCGGCGCTGCGCCCCGGCCCCGACGAGCAGGCCCGCCGTCCCGCAATGCAGGAGCGCGTTCTGCGCCGCGCAGAGGGCGAGTTCGCTCGCCGCCAGCCGCGCCTCCAGCACGCGGCGCCAGTAGGCCGGATCGGTCTCGAAGGGCGTGGCGGCGAGGCGGTCGACCTCGTCCTCCAGGGCGTCGAGCCGGTCGGAGACCTCGCGGGGCTGGACGTCGAGGGCGCGGTTCGCCGGCGCCAGCACGCGGGCGACGTCGCACATCAGGCGCAGGGAGCCGCGCACGAGGCCGATCGCCATGCCGATCTGGAGCAGGAGCACCGCCGCCCGGACGCGCTTGTAGAAGCCCTCGAGGGGATCGGCGAGCAGGTCCTCGTCGGGCACGAAGACGTCGCGGAACTCCACCGCCCGGGTCCGGGCGCCGCCGAGGGCGAGGAAGCGGCCCGGCTCGCCGAGGCGCAGCCCCTCGGCGCCGCAGCGCATCACCGCCATGGCCGTACGCCCCTCCGGCCGGGCGAAGACCGCGGCGAAGACGTGATCGGGACCGAGATTCGAGACGAAGGGCAGCGTCCCGCTCACCCGGTAGCCCCCGGCCGCGCGGGCGCCGTCGAGGGCGATGCGCTCCAGGCCCAGATAGGTCTTGATCGGGTTGGCGAGGCCGACGCCGCCGAGCACCGTGCCCGCGGCGACGCGCGGCCCGAGGCCGTCGCGCAGCTCGGCATTGTGGCTGCAGGCGATCACGAAGGCGAGGGCGGCCTGGCAGGTCATGCAGTAGGCGGCGGTGAGGCAGTGCTCGCCGGCCTCCGCCACGGCCTGGATGGCGCCGCCCAGATGCGCCGCACCCCGCGGCCCGCCGGCCGGGAGATGCGCCGCGTAGGCCCCGGCAGCCCCGAAGGCGCGCAGGGCCGCCTCCGGGTAGAGGCCCTCCTCGTCGATGCGGCGCACGAGGGGAACGAGGTCGCGGTCGGCGGCGCGGCGAAGCGCCGCCAGCATGGTCTCGATCGCGGCGGGGCCGTCCGGCTCCGCCTGCATCGTCATCACCCGCAGCATGGTCGTCTCCCCGGCGGACCCCGGAGGCCCGGCTGGCCCCCTCCGCGGTCGGGCCCGGCGCCGGGCCATGTCCAAGAACCGTGCCACCCGCTCCCGCCGAGGCCCCGCCGCGGGTTCGGGCCGAGGCCCGCCCCGCGGCCGCGGGCGCCCCGGTGGGCGCCGGGGCGCATCGCCCTATCTCGCCGGCGCATCCCTCCGCCTCAGCAGGATCCGCAGCATGACAGATCATCCCGCCCTGGCGCCGGGCCGGGTCGCCGTCGTCACCGGGGCGGCGAGCGGCATCGGCCTCGCCGCCGCCCGCCATTGCGCCGGCCGCGGCATGGCCGTGGTTCTCGCCGACCTCCCGGGCGAGGCGCTCGACGCCGCCGCGGCCTCGGTCGCGCAGGCGGGCGCCGCCGCGGTGCGCGCCGTGCCCACCGACGTGGCGCGGCGGGAGGCGGTCGCCGCCCTGCACGCGGCCGCGACGGATCTCGGCCCGATCTCCTTCGTGATGGCGAATGCCGGGATCGAGGCCGGCGGGCGCTTCTTCTCGGACGAGGCGACCTGGCGGCGCATCCTCGACACGAATCTCTGGGGCGTCATCAACGCCCTGCAGGTCTTCGTGCCGGGGCTGATCGAGGCAGGGGCGCCGGCCGCCCTGGTGGTGACCGGCTCCAAGCAGGGCATCACGACCCCGCCGGGCAACACTCCCTACAACGTCAGCAAGGCGGGGGTGCGGGTCGTCGCGGAGGCGCTCGCCCACGAATTGCGCCAGCACGCCGTGCCGGTCACCGCCCACCTGCTGATCCCGGGCTTCGTCTATACGGGCCTCACCCGCGCCCGCGGGGTGTCCGAGAAGCCGGCCGCCGCCTGGACGCCCGAGCAGACGGTGGCCCTGATGGTGCGGGGCGTCGCGGCCGGCGACTTCTACATCCTGTGCCCCGACAACGAGACCACCCGGGAGCAGGACGAGAGGCGGATGCGCTGGGGCCTCGACGACATTCTCCTGAACAGACCGGCCCTGTCCCGCTGGCACCCCGATTACAAGGACGCATTTTCGGTCTACATGGGCGCGTGACGCGGCTTCCCGAAGGGCACCCGCCCTTCGGGGAAGCGCGGGGCGCCGTTCCAGGCCCGTGGCGGCTTGCTTGCATCGTGCCGCGGCCGATTACCGGAGATTGCAGGCCGTATGCCCAAGATCATTCCCGTCGCCTCCTTCGACGGCGTCGTGTTCGGCGCCACCGGCGACCTGACGATGCGCAAGCTGCTGCCGGCGCTCTACTACCGGTTCCGCGACCGGCAGATCCCGGAGACCAGCCGCATCGTCGCGGCGGCGCGCAGCCACCACCCCGATTCGGAGTACCGCGAGATGGCGCTCGCGGCGCTCAGGCGGCACGTGCCGGCGGCGGATCTCGACGCCGAGACCGTGCAGGGCTTCCTGAGCCACATCACCTACGTGGCCGTGGACGGGCTCGGCGAGGAGGGCTGGGACGACCTCGCGCGGCTCCTCGACGAGCGCCCGGACCAGGTGCGCTCGTACTACCTCGCCACCTCGCCGAGCCTCTACGGCCCGATCTGCCGCAACCTCGCGGCCCACGGGCTGATCGGGCCGAAGGCGCGGGTCGTCCTGGAGAAGCCGATCGGCCACGATCTCGCCTCCGCGCGGGCCATCAACGACCAAGTCGGCGAGGTCTTTCCCGAGAGCCAGATCTTCCGCATCGACCATTATCTCGGCAAGGAGACGGTGCAGAATCTGCTGGCCCTGCGCTTCGCCAACACGATCTTCGAGCGGCTGTGGAACGCCGACGTGATCGACCACGTGCAGATCACGGTCGCCGAGACGGTCGGGGTCGAGGGGCGCGGCGGCTACTACGACACGTCCGGCGCCCTGCGGGACATGCTGCAGAACCACCTGCTGCAGCTCCTCTGCCTCACCGCCATGGAGAGCCCGCTCTCCCTCGACCCGGATTCGGTGCGCGACGAGAAGCTGAAGGTGCTGCGGGCGCTCAAGCCGATCCCGTCGCACGAGATCCCGCACCTGACGGTGCGCGGCCAATACGCGGCGGGCGCGGTCGACGGCAGGCCGGTGCCGAGCTACCTCGCCGATCTCGGCCAGGGCGCCCGCAGCCACACCGAGACCTTCGTGGCCCTGAAGCTCGAACTCCTGATGCCGCGCTGGGCGGGCGTGCCGTTCTACCTGCGCACCGGCAAGCGCATGCCGCAGAAGATGTCCGAGATCGTGGTGCAGTTCCGCTCCTCGCCCTTCAGCATCTTCCCGCCGGAATCCTTCGCCCGGGAGCCGAACCGGCTGGTGATCCGGCTGCAGCCCGAGGAGGGCATCAAGCTCGAGGTGATGACGAAGGAGCCCGGCCCGGGCGGCATGCGGCTGCGGCCGACGGGGCTCGACATCAGCTTCGAGGAGACCTTCAACCAGCGCTACCCGGACGCCTACGAGCGCCTGCTGATGGACGTGGTGCGGGGCAACGCGACCCTGTTCATGCGCCGCGACGAGGTCGAGGCGGCCTGGGCCTGGGCCGACGGGGTGCTGCAGGCCTGGGCGGACCGGCCCGAGCCGCCCCGCCCCTACCCGGCCGGCACCTGGGGGCCGACCGCGGCCATCGCGCTGATCGAGCGCGACGGCAGGACCTGGCACGAGAACCTCGTCCCCTGAGCCCCTCCCCGTCCGGGCGCGCCCCGCCTCAGGCGCGCGCGACCGGCAGGCCGAGCAGGGCCTCCCCGGCGCCCGGCGCGTCGAGGGTCGCCACCTCCCCGTCCGAGCGGATGCGGTGGAAGCGGTAGCCGGGCAGCAGCGCGGCGAGGTCGGCTTGCGCCGGGACGCCCTCGACGACCAGCCAGGGCGCGAAGCGCGCGAGGCTGCTTGCGGCCCCGCGCAGGGCGGCCAGCGGCCGTCCCTCGCCGCCGAGGCGGATCCCGTCGAGGCGCTCCAGCCGGTACTGGCCGGCGACCGCGTCGATGGTGGTGACCTCCGCCCGCAGGGTCGCGGCGCCCCGCGGCCCGGCCCCGGCGCGCGCCTCCCCGAAGAAGCGGCCGGCGCGGGCCTCGACCGGGCGGGTTCCCGGGGCGGCGCCGGCGTCGCAGGGCACGTAGCGGACCTGGTTCAGGCGGTTGGCCGCCACGTTGGCGGCGAGCTTGCGCTGCTGCGCGGCCTGGGCCTCGAAGGCGAAGACGGCGCCGGACGGGCCGACCCGCTTGGCCGCCACCAGGGTGACCTCGCCGATCCGGGCGCCGACGTCGAACAGGACCTGGCCCGGCCCGAGCAGGCCGTCGAGGCAGCGCACCACGCCGGGCCGGTGATAGCCGCACCAGAAGATGTCGCTCGCCGCCTGCTCGCAGAGGTCGAGGGCGATGCGCAGGTTCCCGTCGAAATCCGCGACTTCCTGCACGCCGAAGCGGGCGGAGCGGCGCTGGATCGCCTCCACGACCGGCTGGGCCGCGCGCAGCCGATGCAGCCGCAATGTCAACCGGCGCGCGAGCTGCATCGACACCACGCAATCCTCCTCCCTGCTCAACCTTGGCGATAGTGTGGTGAAGAGCATCGGCCGCGACCCTCCGCTAAGATTACCGAAGGATGACGGCGATGTCGGTGCCGAGGCCGGCCGGAAACGCCCTGTAGCTTGTATAATTCCAAAATTTATCAATGGGATACGGCAGCGCCGGGACGCCTTCCCTTCCCGATCCGGTCGCACTAGAGGGTGGCCGTCGCGCCCGGCCGGGCGCCGATCTCCCGAGGGTGCCGCCGCCATGCCGTCCTGCCGTCCGTTCCGTCTCGCCCTGACCCTCGCCCTGGCGCTCGGCGCGGGCCGCGCGCTCGGCCAGGAGGGCGAGGCGCCGGCCGCTCCGGAGCCCGCCCCGGCCCCCGCTCCCGCTCACGCCCCGGCGAAGCCCGCGCGCCGGCCCTCCCCGGCCCACCGGCCCGCGCCGCCCCCCGCCGCCCCGGCCCCCGCGGCGGCCCCGTCCGCCGCGCCGGCCGGCTGGCCGCCGGGGGCGAGCGCGGTGAGCGAGGTCTACGGGGACTGGACGGTCAGCTGCAGCCGCGAGGGCGAGGCGCGGACCTGCCAGGTCTCGCAGGCCCAGGGCGATTCCCAGACCGGGCGGCGGCGCTTCAGCATCGAGCTGCGCCAGCCGCAGAACGGCCGCAGCGAGGGCGTCGTGCTGGTTCCGCTCGGGCTGCAGGTCGAGCCGGGCATCACCTTCAAGCTCGACGACGCGACGCTGGGCAAGGGAGCCCCCTTCACCACCTGCGTGACGGCCGGCTGCATCGCCCCGATCAGCTTCCCGACCGTCGCCACCGACGCCATGCGGACCGCCGTCGCCCTGCGCGTGACCGGCATGAAGCAGAACGGCGAGGCCGAGACCTTCACGGTGCCGCTCTCGGGCTTCGCGGCGGCCTTCGCCCGCATGGCCGCCCTCTCGGGCTGATCCGGGCAGGTTGCCCGCGCTTTCAGCAGCGCTGCCCACGCCCTGCGCCGCGGTCCCGGCGCGCGGGCCCGCGCCCCCGGGGAGGATCTGGCACGGCTCCTGCTTGCGGCGAGGAAGGCTGGCCGAAGGCGCCACCGGGCAAAGACGCCCGAGCCACGGACAGGGTCGTCCGCATCGACGGGATCACGGACACGGCCATGCGCGCCGAGCGTCCGCACGTCCCACCCTGAAGCGCACGGACGTCCCCGCGGGGGCTCCGCGTGAGGCTCGATCCATGGCCGATCTCAAGACCGTGATGAAGTCGGGGCACCCCCTGACGCTCTTCGCCGCGTTCCTCTACTTCGATTTCTGCTTCGCGATCTGGGTGCTGAACGGCGCGATGGGCCCGTTCATCACCGAGGCCTTCAGGCTCACCCCGGCCCAGACCGGCTTCATGATCTCCCTGCCGATCCTCGCGGGGGCCGTCATGCGCTTCCCGCTCGGGGTCCTCGCCCAGTATATCGGCCGCAAGAACGCCGCGCTGACCGAGATGTCGCTGATCATCCTGGCGATGGCGTACGGCTTCTTCGCGGTGTCGAGCTACGGCGACGTGCTCGCCATGGGCGTGCTGCTCGGCATCGCGGGCGCCTCCTTCGGGGTGGCGCTGTCGCTCGGCTCGGGCTGGTTCCCGCCGGAGCACAAGGGCCTCGCCATGGGCATCGCGGGCGCGGGCAATTCGGGCACGGTGCTCGCGGTGCTGTTCGCCCCGCCGCTCGCCCAGGCCTATGGCTGGCAGGCGGTCTACGGCTTCGCCGGCCTGGTCATGGCCGTGCCGCTCCTCGTCATGGTGATCCTCGCCAAGGAGCCCCCGGACCGCGAGCATCAGAGCTTTCGCGAGCACGTCGCCTGCCTGTTCGAGAAGGACGGCTGGGCCTTCAACCTGATCTACGTGATTACGTTCGGCGGCTTCATCGGGCTGTCGAATTTCCTGCCGACCTTCTTCTACGAGCAGTTCGCCGTGACCAAGGTCGAGGCGGGCCGGCTGACCATGCTGGCGGCGCTGATGGGCTCGGGCATCCGGGTGGCGGGCGGCTACTTCGCCGACCGGATCGGCGGCATCCTGGTGCTGACCGTGGTGCTGCTCGCGGCGGTCGGCTCGTTCCTGCTCCTCACCGCCTCGCCGCCGCTCCTGGCGACCACGATCCTGTTCATGGTCTGCTTCGCGGCGCTCGGGGCCGGGAACGGAGCGCTGTTCCAGCTCGTGCCGCTGCGCTGGCCGACCAACACCGCGGTGGCGGGCTCGATGATCGGCGAGATCGGAGCCCTCGGCGGGGCGATCCTGCCGAACGCCATGGGCCTGTCGAAGCAGGTCACGGGCGGCTTCGCGGCCGGCTTCGTCCTCTACGCAGCCTTCGCGGCCGCGGTGCTCGGCTGCCTGGCGCTGTGGTCGCGCCGGTGGGTCGGACGCTGGGTCGGCCCGCGCGGCAAGGTGCTGAGCGCCGAGCCCGCGCGGGAGGGCGGCGTCCTGGCGGCGGGCGCCCAGCGCGCCTGATGCCCGGGACGGCGCGCGGGACCACCCCGCCGGGCGCGGCCCGGCGCCGGGCGGGGCGAGGGCTCAGGCGGCCTGCGCGGCGGCGAGGGCCGCGTCCCTCTCGCGCACCCGCGCCACGGCCGGGCGCGCCTGGTGGCGCGCCACGTAGGCGGCGATCTCCGGCGTCTCGGGCACGAATCCGAACATCGTCGTCCAGGTGAGCGCCGCCCCCCAGAGGATGTCGGCGGCCGTGAAGCGCTCGCCCAGGAGGTAGGGCCCCTGGCGGAGCTGGTCGTTCACCACCGCGAGCGCGGCCTCGTAGCTGCCGTAGGGCAGCATCGCGCGGACGGACTCGTCCGAGGCGAGCCCGCGCGCCTTGTCGACCACCGCCGGTTCGAAGCTGCTGCCGTAATAGACCATCCAGCGCAGGTAGGGTCCGCGCAGGGGATCGCCGATCGCCGGGGCGAGGCCCGCCTCCGGGAAGGCGTCGGCGAGGTACAGGAACACCGCGACCTGCTCGGTGACCAGCGCGCCGCGATGACGGATGGCCGGGACCTTCCCCATCGGATTGACCGCCAGGTAGGCCGGCTGCCGGTTCTCCCCCGCCTTCATGTTGAGCACCTGGAGGTCGTAGGGGGCGCCCAGCTCCTCCAGCAGCAGCAGGGCGCTCGACGAGCGCGTGTTCGGCGAGTGGTAGAGCGTGACGCGGTCCGCATTCATGCAGGCATCCTCCTTGGCTCCGTGCCGCGGGCTCCGTGCCGCGCGGCCGCGGCCCCTTGCCGGGGACGGGCGTGGCGGCGCGCCGGAGCGCGAGCGGCCCCGATTCGGGGCCGAGGCCACGCTCGGGCGACCGGCCGGCCGGATCAAGGGGTCGCCTTGCCTTTCGGAACCCGATCCGATAAAGCGCCCGCCATCCCACACGCGGAGCCGGCCTCATGCCTGAATGAGGCGTTTCCGGTGGCCGGCACTCGGCCGGCTGCTTCCTCCGCGGCGGATCGAACCGGAGCATTGAGACCCATGGCCCTTCCCGATTTCTCGATGCGTCAGCTCCTCGAAGCCGGCGCCCATTTCGGCCACCAGTCGCACCGCTGGAACCCGAAGATGCAGCCCTTCATCTTCGGCACCCGCAACAACATCCACATCATCGACCTCGCCCAGACCGTGCCGGCGCTCTACCAGGCGCTGCAGGCGGTGAGCGACACCGTCGCCAAGGGCGGCCGGGTGCTGTTCGTCGGCACCAAGCGCCAGGCCGCGGACGTGGTGGCGGATTCCGCGCGCCGCTCGGCCCAGTACTTCGTGAATTCCCGCTGGCTCGGCGGCACGCTCACCAACTGGAAGACCATCTCGGGCTCGATCCAGCGCCTGCGCAAGGTCGACGAGGTCCTGGCCGGCGGCGGCCAGGGCCTCACCAAGAAGGAGCGCCTGATGCTGTCCCGCGAGAAGGACAAGCTCGAGAAGGCGCTCGGCGGCATCAAGGACATGGGCGGCGTGCCCGACCTGCTGTTCGTGATCGACACCAACAAGGAGCAGCTGGCGATCAAGGAGGCCAAGCGCCTCGGGATCCCGGTCGCCGCCATCGTCGACACCAACTGCGACCCGGACGGCATCACCTACGTGGTCCCGGCCAACGACGACGCGGGCCGCGCGATCGCGCTCTACTGCGACCTCATCGCCCGCGCGGCGATCGACGGCATCTCCCGCGGCCAGGGCGCGCTCGGCCTCGACATCGGTGCCTCGGAGGAGCCGGTCGCCGAGGAACTGCCGGCCAACCTCAACGAGCCGGAGGTGGCGCAGGTCGACATCAGCGAGCCCTACGTGGGCGAGCCCTTCGAGCTGCTCGCCGCCCCGCGCGGCGCGCCCGACGACCTGACCAAGCTCACGGGCGTCGGCCCGCAGCTCGTCCAGAAGCTCAACGACGCCGGCATCTACCACTACTGGCAGATCGCCGCGATGGCGCCCGAGGACGTGGCCAAGGTCGATGCCGAGCTGAAGCTCAACGGCCGCATCGCGCGCGACGGCTGGATCAACCAGGCCCGCGCCTTCGTGGAGGCCGCCGCGGCCGCGTGAGCGGCCGGCCCGCGTGAGCGGCCGGCGCCTCGGCGCCTGGCCGCGCCGGCACAGCGTTGACGACAGATCAGCCCGGCGCTGCATCAGCGCCGGGCTCCCTTTATCCGGTTGAGTGGAAAGGACACGTCCGATGGCCAACATCACGGCAGCGATGGTCAAGGACCTGCGCGAGAAGACCGGCGCGGGCATGATGGATTGCAAGTCCGCCCTGAACGAGACGGCGGGCGACATCGAGGCCGCGGTCGACTGGCTGCGCAAGAAGGGTCTGGCCAAGGCCGCCAAGAAGGCCGGCCGCGTCGCCGCCGAGGGCCTGGTGGCCGTCGAATCGGCCGGCCGTCACGCCGCCCTCGTCGAGGTGAATTCCGAGACCGATTTCGTCGCCCGCAACGACGGCTTCCAGGCCTTCGTGCGCGAGGCCGCCAAGGTCGCGCTCAACAGCCAGGGCAATGTCGAGTCGCTGGAGGCCGCGCATTTCCCGGGCTCGCAGACCACGGTCAAGGACCGCCTGCAGGAACTCATCGCCACGATCGGCGAGAACATGACCCTGCGCCGCGTGGCGACGCTCGCCGTGTCGCAGGGCGTGATCGCCACCTACGTGCACGGCCAGGTGAGCGAGGGCCTCGGCAAGATCGGCGTGCTGGTCGCGCTCGAATCCGCCGGCAACGTCGAGTTCCTGTCGACGCTCGGCCGCCAGATCGCCATGCACGTCGCCGCCACGAACCCGCTGGCGCTCGACGCCTCGGGCATCGACCCGGCCACGGTGGAGCGCGAGAGCGCCATCCTGCGCGAGAAGAACGCCGGCAAGCCCGATCACGTGCTGGCCAAGATCGTCGAGAGCGGCCTGAAGAGCTACTACAAGGAGGTCACCCTCCTGGACCAGCCCTTCGTGCACGACACCTCCAAGACGGTGTCTCAGGTGCTGAAGGAGGCCGAGGGCAAGGCCGGCGGCCCGGTCAAGCTCGCCGCCTTCGTGCGCTACGCCCTCGGCGAGGGCATCGAGAAGGAGGAGGGCCCGGACTTCGCCAGCGAGGTCGCGGCCGCCGTCAAGGGCTGACGCCCTCCCCATCGCCGGATCGTTCCGGGCCGGAGCGGGCCGCGCGCCCGCTCCGACCCTTGTCGTCTCGGGACCGGGCTCGGCTCAGCGGGCCCGCGACGGATCGATGACCAGGAGGTAGTCGCAGGGCTCCGCGGCGGGGTTGGCGAAGGCGTGGCCGGCATCGGCCTCGAAGTAGAGGCTGTCCCCCGCCTCCATCTCGACCGTGCGCTCCCCGATCGTCACGCGAAGCCGCCCGCCGAGCACGTGGACGTATTCCGAGACGCCGCGGCGATGGGCCACGAACTCGCCGGTCCGGGCCCCGGGCGGCAGGGTGTTGCGCACCCAGTCGATGCCGCGCCCCGGCAGGACCGGCGAGAGGATGCGGCGCGTGAGGCCCGAACTCTCGTCGCGCAGCACGGGCTGGCGGGCCGCCTTGATCAGCAGCACCTCCTGCTCCGTCGCGGGCACCATCAGGCGCGCCGCCGTCACCCCGAGCGCCTCGGCGAGGCGCGAGAGCACGACGGTCGAGGGCACCGCCTCGAGGGAGAGGCCGAGCTCCCGCCTGCGGCGTCGGATCTCCTCCGAGATGTGGACCTGGGTCGGGGTCGGGCCCGGGGCCGCCTCCTCGGGCGGTGTCTCGTTCTGCCCCATCCTCGTCCCACCTCCCGTCCGGCCGGCCTCGCGGCACGCGCAATCCCCTCCGCCGCCCGGAGGCGCCCGTCAACCGGGGCTGTGGCACGCCGCTTGCCTCCACTGTGGTGGAAATTCCTCCAAGGCAGTGGATGGGATTGGGCCATGGTCGATGCAGCACCCCCGATCGAGTCCGGGGCACCTCAGCTGGCCGGGGCCGTGCCGTCGGCCGATCGCCGGCAGATCGTCTGGTCGAGCGTGATCGGCACCACGGTCGAGTGGTACGACTTCCTGATCTACGGGACCGCGAGCGCGCTCGTCTTCAACAAGCTTTTCTTCCCGAGCTTCGACCCGCTGGTCGGCACGGTGGCGGCCTTCGGCTCCTACGCGGTCGGCTTCCTGGCGCGGCCGCTCGGCGGGATCATCTTCGGGCATTTCGGCGACCGGCTCGGCCGCAAGGCGATGCTCTCGCTCACCATCATCATCATGGGCCTCGGCACCTTCCTGATCGGCTGCCTGCCGACCTACGCGCAGGCGGGCCTCCTCGCCCCGGTCCTGCTCGTGGCCCTGCGCCTCGTGCAGGGGATCGGCATCGGCGGCGAATGGGGCGGCGCCGTCCTGATGGTGGTGGAGACCGTGCCCGCCGAGCGGCGGGGCCTGTTCGGCAGCATCGTCCAGCTCGGCTACCCGCTCGGCGTCATCACCTCGACCGGCGCCTTCGCGCTGACCGGCCTGATGCCGGAGGCGGATTTCCTCGCCTGGGGCTGGCGCCTGCCCTTCCTGGGCAGCCTGCCGCTGATCGTCGTCGGGCTGTTCATCCGCCTGCGCCTGCACGAGACGCCCTCCTTCCGGCGGATCAAGAGCCGGGACGCGGTCGCCCGCCTGCCCGTCCTGGAGATCCTGACCGCGCATCCGCGCACCTTCGCGACGGCGGTCGGGCTCAAGCTCTCGGAGATCGCCTATGTCAGCGTCGTCACGGTGTTCGGCATCGCCTACGTCACCGGCCAGCTCGGCCTGCCGCGCAGCGTCATCCTGAACGGGATCCTGGTGGCGGCCATCATCGAGCTGTTCACCCTGCCGGCCTTCGGCTGGCTCTCGGACCGCTACGGGCGAAGGAGCCCGTTCGTCGCGGCCTGCCTGTTCTCCATCGCCTTCGCGTTCCCGCTGTTCTGGCTCCTCGGCACCCGCGACCCGCTGGTCATCAGCCTGACGGTGGCGGTGGCCGTGAGCTTCGGCCAGGGCATCATGTTCGGCACCGGGGCGGCCTGGATGTCGGAGCTCTTCGACGCGCGCCTGCGCTACAGCGGGGCCTCCCTGGGCTTCCAGGTCGGGGCAGCCCTGAGCGGCGGCTTCACGCCGCTGATCTGCGCGGCCCTGCTGGGCGGGAGCGGCGGCGCGACCTGGCCGATCTCGGTCTACCTCGTCGTCCTCGCCAGCGTGACGCTCGCGGCGGCCCTGATCGCCCCGGAGACGGCCCGCCGCCCGATCGACTGAGCGACGGCCCGCCCCCGTCCGGAGATGAACCCGCATGACCGAGATGCCCGCGCCTCGCATGATCCCGGCCCTCGCGCACCCGGCCGGCGCCGCCGCCGCGGAGGTCCCGGGCGGCGCGACCGGGTGGAGCGGCCGCCTGCTCCACATCCACGTCGCCCCGGCCGCGAGCTACGAGATGGAGGAGCGCGCCGAGGCCCTCTGCGTGGCCGGCCGCGGCATCGAGGGCGACCGCTACTTCGCCGGCATCGGCACCTACTCGGCCAAGCCCGACGTGCGCGAGGTCACCCTGATCGAGCAGGAGGCCCTCGACGCCCTCGCCCGCAACGACCCGCCGCTTCAGGGCGGGCCCCTCCGCCTCGCGCCGGGCGACCACCGGCGCAATCTCACGGTCGTCGGGGTGCCGCTCAACCACCTGGTCGGCCGGCGCTTCCGGGTCGGCGAGGTGATCCTGTGCGGGGGTCGGCTCAACTTCCCGTGCAAGTACCTGGAGGAATTGCTCGGCATGCCCGTCTACCTGCCGCTCTTCAACCGCTCCGGCCTCAATTGCGGCATCGAGCGGGGCGGCCTCATCCGGCCGGGCGACCCGGTCGCGCTCCTGGATTGAGCCGGTGACCGCTCGCCTAATCATGAAGCTGCGGGTCGCGACGGCGGAGGCGGCGACGCCGCAGGTGCGGCGGGTCGTCCTCGTCCACCCCCGGCGCCCGGACCTGCCGGCCTGGGAGGCCGGCGCCCACGTCGCGCTCCACCTCCCGGACGGGCGGGTGCGGGCCTACTCGCTCTGCGGCGACCCGGCGGATCGGAGCCGCTACGAGATCGCGATCAAGCGGGAGGAGGCCGGCCGGGGCGGGTCGGTCTGGGCGCACGACGCGCTGCGGCCAGGCGCGATCGTGCCCGTCGCCGCCCCGCGCAGCGCCTTCCGCCTGGCCGGGGAGGCGCGCCACCACGTCCTCGTCGGCGGCGGCATCGGCGTGACCCCGCTGCTCGCGATGGCCCGGACGCTCGCGGCCGAGGGCGCAGACTTCGCGCTGCACCTGTGCGCCCGGTCGGCCGGGGCGGCCCCGCTCCTGGGGGAGGCCGAGGCGGTCTGCGGCGGGCGCCTGCGGCGCTGGTTCTCCGCCGAGGGCCGGCGCTTCGACCCCGCCGTCCTGGCGGAGCGCCGGGAGGGCTCGCACCTCTACCTGTGCGGCCCGGAGAGCCTGATCGAGGCGGCGCGCCGCGCCGCCGCGGCTCACGGCTGGCCGCCCGCCTCGGTGCACGTGGAGCGCTTCGCCCCCGCGGCCGAGGACCGGGCGGCGGAGGAACCCTTCGTCGCGGTGATCGGCTCCACCGGGCAGGAGATCGAGGTGCCGGCCGGCCTCTCGCTCCTCGCGGCGCTGCGGGCACGGGGATTCTCCCTGCCCTCATCCTGCGAGACAGGCCTGTGCGGCGCCTGCGCCTGCGGGTATCGCGAGGGGACCGTCCTGCACCGCGACGCGGCGCTGTCGCCCGCCGCGCGGACGGCGCAGCTCACGCCCTGCGTCTCCCGGGCCCGGGGCCGCGTCGTGCTCGCTCTGTGACGCGGCGGGCCCGGCGCGCCGCCTGCCCGCCGTCAGCGCGCCGTGTCCGACAGGAGCCGTTGCAGGCCGCGCTGGTCGAGGCCGGCCGGCCTGCGGCGGGCCGGCAGCGCGCCCGTCGTCGCCGGGTCGCGGATCGTCGCGGCGAGGGCCGGTCCCTTCGGCTCCTCCCGCCGCGCCGCCCAGTGGGCGGCGAGGGACAGCCCCGTGATCACCAGCATCGCCTTGATACCGCCGGTCAGGAGGCGCCACATCGCCGGGATCTCGCCATCGCGTCAGAGTGGCGCCCACCTTAGGCCGCGGGCGTTAACAAGCGGGTCATCCGGCATCCGGTTGATCGCTTCGCCATCTCGCATTTCGGCGATGCGGATGTCGGCTCCGCTCAGGCGCCGCGCGGGCTCGTGATCCGGGATCCGCTCGATCGAGCGGATCCCGCATCAATCCGCCGGAGAGAGGTGGGCCATGCGCCAGGGTAGCGGTTCCTGTTCCCCGAACCCGTGACGCTCCTGCGACTACTCGGCCCACTGAGCCTCACAGGCAAGGTTGCAGAGAACTGGTCCGCACCGTCCCGTCGTCGCCGGCCCTCCCACCGCGCGGCCCAGACGGGTTCCGGAAGCCTCCGGGCGCGCTGGCGGTCAGGACGGCCCGTGTAGCAGACCCCGGGCCCGGAGCAACAGGAATGGTCGCGCTCGCCTGCGTCGAAACGTGGCGGTCGCGTCTCAGCGCACGGCGAAGCGCGGCAGGCTCGGGACCGGCGCCGCCGCGGGCGCGGCGACCGGCGGCACCAGGGAGGCGCGCGCGCCGCCGTGGCGATAGAGGCCGCGGTGCTTGGGGTCCGGGGTCAGCGCGTCGGTGATGCCGATCACCGTCTCGGCCGCCCCGAGCAGCACCGCCCCGTCCGGGGCGAGCTGCGCGGCGATCCGCCCGAGCACGTCCGCCTTGGTCGGCGCGTCGAAATAGATCAGCACGTTGCGGCAATACACGATGTCGAAGGTGCCGAGCTGGTCGAACCGGTCCAGCAGGTTGAGCGGGCGGAAATCCACCATCTGCCGCAGGGCCGCGCTGATCCGCCACTGCTCGCCGACCTGCTCGAAGTACTTCAGCATGAGCTGGACCGGCAGCCCGCGCTGGACCTCGAACTGGTTGTAGAGGCCGAGCCGGGCCTTCTCCAGGACCTCGGTCGAGAGGTCGGTGCCGACGAGCTCGATCCGCCAGCCGGCCAGGAGCGGCGCCGCCTCGGTGAGCAGCATCGCCAGCGAGTAGGGCTCCTGCCCGGTCGAGGCGGCCGCGCACCAGATGCGCAGCCGGCGCGCCGCGGCGCGCGCGGCGATCATCTGCGGCAGCAGCACGTCGCGGAACAGGTCGAAGGGCGCCCTGTCCCGGAAGAAGAAGGTCTCGTTGGTGGTCATCGCCTCGACCACCGCCTTCTCGATCGCGCCCTCGCGCGCGACCCGCAGGGCGCCGACGAGTTCGGTGAGGGTGGCGATCCCGAAGCGGCGGCAGACCGGCGTGAGCCGGCTCTCGATCAGGTAGCGCTTCTCGGGGGTCAGGGCGAGGCCGGACCGCTGCTTGAGATAGCCGCGCAGGAACTCGAACTCGGTCTCGGTCATCGCGGCGGGCCCTTCCCGGCGGTGTCGCGCGTCGAGGGCATCAGGGCTGCCCGCCCGTGATCTGGGCGCGCAGCGCGGGGCCGATCGCGGGGAGTGCCAGGATCTCGTGGGCGTAGCCGGCCTTGGCGATGCTGCCGGGCATGCCCCAGACGGTCGAGGAGGCCTCGTCCTGCACCAGCATGGTGCCGCCCGCATCCACCAGGGCCTTGGCGCCGTGGGTCCCGTCCGAGCCCATCCCGGTGAGCACCACCGAGAGCGTCGAGGCGCCGTAGAGCTCGGCCGCGTCGCGGAACAGCACGTCCACCGCCGGCCGGCAGAAATTCACCGGCGGGCCGTCGTCGAGGCGGATGGCGATCTCCGCGCCATGGCCGGAGAGGCCCATGTGCCGCCCGCCCGGCGCCACGTAGAGGGTGCCGGGCCGCACCGGCTCGCCGTGCTTGCCCTCCGCCGCCGGCAGGCCCGTGCGGGTGCGCAGGTGCTCGGCGAAGACGCCGGTGAAGACCGGCGGCATGTGCTGCACGATCAGGATCGGGAGCCGCCGCAGGGCCGCCGCGCCGATCCCCTCCAGCACCTCGCCCACCGCCCTCGGACCGCCGGTCGAGGCGCCGATCAGCAGCACCTTCGGCGGCGTGCGGGCGTGCCGCGGGCGCAGGGAGACCGGGGGGGCGGCGGGCCGCGGCGGCGGCGGCACGGCGCCGGCCCGCTCCGGCGCGGGCCGCTCGGCGACGGCGCGCCGCAGGGCCCCCGCCCCGCCGCGCAGGGCAGCGCCGAGCATCCGCACCTTCTGGATCAGGTCCTCCCGGAAGGTCGCCGTGGTGGTCACGCCCCGGTTGCCCTCGGGCTTGGGCAGGTAGTCCACCGCCCCGAGGGCGAGGCAGCGCAGGGAGATCTCCGCGTTGCGCTGCGTCAGGGTCGACATCATCACGACCTGGAGGCCCGGCCGCTTGGCCAGCATGCGCGGCAGGGCCTGCGTGCCGTCGAGCTCCGGCATCTCGACGTCGAGGAGGACGATCTCCGGGCTGACCCGGTCGAGGGTTTCGAGGGCGATCCGGCCGTTCGAGGCGGTCGCCACCACGTCGCATCCCGCCTCCTGCAGCCAGCGCGAGACGAGGCCGCGCACCACGGCGGAGTCGTCGGCCACCATCACCTTGACACGCGGCGCTGCGGGGCTGGCCTGGGACGGCGCGAGGGAAGCTGCCATGATACTCTCGGCACTTGCAATACGGGAGACGCGCGCGGGCGCGCGGCCGGCGCGGGAGCGGGGCGCCCGGTCCGAGACCGCGCGAGGATCAGGCGAGGCCGACTTCCTGGAGCTTCGCCGTGATGATGTCCTTGTCGAACGGTTTCATGATGTACTCGTCCGCCCCCGCGTGCAGGGCGCGGGCGATGGAGCTCACGTCGTTCTCGGTGGTGCAGAACACCACCTTGGGGTGCTCGCCCGAGGGCAGCCGGCGCAATTCCCGCAGGAACTCGTAGCCGTCCATCTGCGGCATGCGCCAGTCGAGCAGGATCGCGTCCGGCATCGCCTCCCGGCACAGGCCGATGGCGTCGGCGCCGTCCTCCGCCTCCGCGACGCGGAACCCGATCCCCTCCAGGATGCGCCGCGCCACCTTCCGGATCACGGCGGAATCATCGACGATCAGGCAGGTTCTCATCGCGCTGCGTCCCTGCTCAGGCGGCCGAGGCGTTGGCCCGGTCGTCGCCGAAGGCCAGGACCGCGTCGACGTCGAGGATGATCAGCAGGCGCCCGTCGAGGCGGTGCACCCCGCGCGAGACGGCGCGCCAGCGGGTGTCCATGTGCACCGGGTTCGGCCCGTAGGTGTCGGCGGAGAGCTTCATCACCTCGCCGACCTGATCGACCAGGAGCCCGTAGGCCTCGCCGCCGAGCTCGAAGCCCACCGCCATCTCGCGCCCCTCCGAGACCCGGTCGGGCAGGCCGAGGCGGCGGCGCAGGCAGATCGCGGTCACCACCCGCCCGCGCAGGTTGAGCAGGCCCTTGATCTCGGGCGGCGACAGCGGAACGTCCGTGAGGTTGGTGGCGATGAAGACGTCGTGGACCCGGTCGATCGGCAGGCCGAACATCTCGTCGCCGAGGGTCACGGTGACGTAGTCGATGGTGTCGCCGATCACGGCGGAGCTGGTCTCGCCCGCGCGGGCGACGTTGCTGTTGGCGGCCATCATGGGCGTCGCTCGGTTCTCATCGGGTTGCGGGAGGGCGCCGCCGCGGGCGGGGCGCCGGGAGGCCTGCGCGGACCGCCGCGGGCGGGCCGCTCAGGCCGGGGCGGCGGTCAGGCCGCGGCGTCGAGGCTGGGCGCGGTGATCTCGTTGAGGGCGGCGACGAGGCCGCTGCGGTCGAACTTCGCGACGAAGTCGGCGATCCCGAGGGCGCGCGCCCGCTCGATCCCCTCCGGGGCGACGCTCGAGGCGAGCGCGATCACCGGCATCTCGGCGAGGCGCGGCCCGGTCCGGCGCATCTGCTCGATCAGGTCGAAGCCGGAGCGGCCCGGCATCTCCAGATCGGCGACGACGACGTCGATCGGCGTCTCGCCGGTGAGCACCGTGAGAGCCTCCTCGGCGCTGGCGGCCGGGATCACCCGGTAGCCGGCGGCCTTCAGCACGGGCGTCAGCATCTCGCGGAAGAAGGCCGAGTCGTCGACCAGGAGCAGCCGCCGCGGCGCCTGCTCCTCCTTGCGGCGCGGCGCGCGCGCCCAGTCGTCGTGCGCGAGCGGCAGGTAATGGGCGATGTTGACGATCTCGGTCGCGCGCCCGCGCACCACCGCCGAGCCGATCAGGTCGGACCGGTCCGCCGTGAGTTCGACGTCGAGCACCTCGTCGACGATGTCGACGATCTCGTCCACCGCGAGGCCCATCGAGCGCTCGCCGTCCGAGAACACCACCAGGGCCTGCGCGCCCTCGCGCCGCAGCACCTGATCGGGATCGACGGGCACCAGGGGCATGAGCCGGCCCCGGTACTGGATGAGCGGCCGCCCGCCCACCCACTCGACCTTGGCGCCGTCGACCTCCTCCAGGCGCGTGACCAGCGACAGGGGCACCGCCTTCAGCGCGTCGCCGCCGCCCTTGAACACCAGCAGCGTGACGGTCTGATCGGCCGACGCCGCCGCCTCCTCGGCCTCGGCATCCGCCTCCGCGGGCTGCCCGGTCGCCGTGCCGGAACCGACCATGCGGGCGACCCCGTTCGGGTCGATGATCAGCACGACCGCGCCGTCGCCCAGGATCGTGTTGCCGGAGAAGAGCGGGATGTGCCGCAGCTTCGTCGACATCGGCTTCACGACGATCTCTTCCGTGTGGAAGACGCCGTCCACCAGGATGCCGAAGCGCTGGCGCCCGACCTGGCTCACCACCACGAAGCCCTCGTCGGAGGAGGCGGTGGTGGGATCCTTGTCCAGGCCGAGCATGGCGGCGATCGGCACGATCGGCAGCAGGCGGTCGCGCAGGCGCAGCACCGGCGAGCCGTTGATGCGCTCGACCTGGTGGTCGCTGCCCGGCTGCACCCGCACGAGTTCGAGCACCGAGACCTGCGGGATCGCGAAGCGGTGGTCGCGGGCCGAGACGATCAGCGCCGCGACGATGGCGAGCGTCAGCGGGATCTTGATCGTGAAGGTGGTGCCCTGGCCGAACTGGGTGCGGATGTCGACGGTGCCGCCGATCAGCTCGATGTTGGTCTTGACCACGTCCATGCCGACGCCGCGGCCCGAGACCGAGGTGACGGCCTTGGCGGTCGAGAAGCCGGCGTGGAAGATGAACTTCGCGACCTGCGCGTCGGTCATCCGCTCGACCTCGGCCTCGGTGGCGATGCCCCGCTCCACGGCCTTGCGGCGGATCGTGGCGAGGTCGAGCCCCTTGCCGTCGTCCGAGATCTCGATCGTGATCGTGCCGCCCTCGTGGAAGGCGTTGAGGCGGATCGTCCCCTTCTCGGGCTTGCCCGCGGCCTTGCGCTCCAGCGCCGACTCGATGCCGTGGTCGGCGGAGTTGCGCACCATGTGGGTGAGCGGGTCCTTGATGACCTCCAGCACCTGACGGTCGAGTTCCGTCTCGGCGCCCTGCATCACCAGGTCGATCTTCTTGCCGAGTTCCGACGAGAGGTCGCGCACCACCCGCGGCAGCTTCTGCCACGCCGAGCCGATCGGCTGCATGCGGGTCTTCATGACCCCTTCCTGCAGCTCGGCGGTGACGTTCGAGAGCCGCTGCAGCGGCACCTTGTAGCTGTTGTCCTCCTGCCGGCGGGCGATCTCGAGGAGCTGATTGCGGGTCAGGACCAGTTCCGAGACCATCGTCATCAGGTGCTCGAGGGTGTCGACGTTCACCCGGATCGTCTGCACCTTGTTGATGGCGGCGCCGTCCGTCTCGGGCGCGGCGTCGGCGCGGGGCGCCTCGGCCGGAGCGGGCGCGGCCTTCGGCGCGCTCACCGCCTTGGCGGGCGCCGCGGAGGGCCCGGGCGTGTCGCGGAAGGCGCGCTCCAGGTCGTCCAGGGAGACCTCGCCCGGCTTGAGGGCCCGCTCCAGCGTCTGCGGCACCAGCGAGCCCGTGGTCATGGGCGCGGGCGAGGCCTCGGGCCCGGGCGTGTCGCGGAAGGCGCGCTCCAGGTCGTCCAGGGAGACCTCGTCGGCCTTGAGCGCCCGCTCCAGCGTCTGGGACACCAGGGAGCCGGTGGTCATCGGGACGGGCGGCGGCGGCGGGGCGGGCGCCGGGGCGGGAGCGGCCTCGCCCTCGGCCATGCGCTCCAGGGCGCCGATCAGGTCCTCGTCGGCGCCCACGGGCTCGGCCGCCGTGCGCTCCAGCTCCGCGACGATCACCTTGATGCGGTCGAGCGTCTGCAGGATCAGCGTCACCGCCTCGCTCGTGACGCCCATCCCGTCGCGGAACTTGCCCATCAGCGTCTCGGCCGCGTGGGCCAGCGCCTCGAGGCGCGGCAGTCCGAGGAAGCCGCAGGTGCCCTTGATGGTATGCACGAGCCGGAAGATGTTCCGGAGGATCGTCTGGTTGTTCGGATCCTGCTCGAAGCGGACGAGCTCCAGGTCGACCGTATCCAGGTGTTCGCCGGTCTCGGTCAGGAATTCACGCAGCAAATCGTCCATGTCCGCCACTCGCCGATCGTCGCAGGGCCTCCCCGCTCCATGACAGTGGCACCGGAGCGTTGATGATCCGTTGCCACAGTCGATCGGCCCCGAGCGATGTTGCAGGGGCGCGGGTCACGCAGCGGAGTCCCGCGCCCGGCCGAGTGCCGCCGGCGACAGCGAGAATTCATGTCACGACAATGAGATAAGGCGCCACCCGGAAGGCGCTTCGCGGCCCCGGTCATCCGCCGTCGGACTAATCCATCAGGCGGAACGCGCGCCGCTCCACTCGCGAAAAATATTCGTTTAACGGAACTCCCGTGCTCTTTCCTCAACGGCACGTGCGCCGCGGGGCGGCGGAAGGCGGGCCGCGACCCTGCGCGGCGGCAAGAGCGCGGGCGCGCGGGCCCGCCAGGGGCTCGGGGCGGGACGCTCGGGGCTTGCGCGGCGAGGCTCCCGTGCCGGCCGACGGGCGCGCGGGCGGCCGCCGGAGGGAGAGCGACGGGTCGCGCGCGAGGGGCCGCTCGCCCTCAGCCGCAGCGCGCGCGCCCTCGCGCCGGAACCCTGCGCGCGGCGCGGCCTGCGGAACGGTGCGGCGCGGCTCAGGCGGCGGCGGGCTCGGCGCGGATCGTCACGGTGTCGCCGTCGATCCCGAAGGAGACGGTCATGCCGGCGGCCCGGGCCACGAGGCCCGCGTAGTAGGGCTGCACGCCGTGCGCGTCGACCGTGCCGCTCTCCGGGCTGCCGGCGATCAGCGCCTCGACATGGGCCGGGATGCGCGCATGCGAGCCCCGGCAGGTGAGCACGAAGACCGGCGCCTCGGCCTCGCCGGTCACCGCCACGTCGATCAGGCCGCCGCGCGGGATCGTGGTGACGGCGATCACCACGAGGTTGAGCAGGAGCTTGACCTTGTTCTTCGGAAACAGGGCGCGGGGCGCGCTCCAGGCGAGCTTCGTCTTCTCGTCCGAGAACAGGCCGCGGGCGACGCTCTCGGCATCGGCGAGGTCGATCGTCGCCCCGACCGAGCCCGCCGCCCCGAAGGCGATGCGGGCGAATTGGAGACGCGCCGAGGCCTGCTTGGCGCTCTTGCGGATCAGGTCGATGGCGAAGTCGCGCATCCCCGGATCGTCCTCGTCCTCCAGAACCTCCAGGCCGTTCACGATCGCGCCGACCGGGCTGATCACGTCGTGGCACACGCGGGAGCAGAGCAGCGCGGAGAGGTCGAGGGCGTCGAGCGTGACGGTGATCATCGGGGGTCTCCGGGGCCCGGTCCGGGGCATCCGGCGCGGGATTCGCCGTGTGCGGAGCGGCACGGATAGCGGCCCCGCACCGGTTTGGAAAGCGTGCAGCCGGCAGGGATCGGGCGCGGGAGGCCGTGCGGAAGCCGCCCCAGTGCCGCCCGCGCACCCGGATCGGCGCGTCGACCTCCTTCATGGGCACGCGCTGCCCGCCGCCCATGTCGCGGATGTCGGATTGGACCAGCACCGGCGCGGCGGAGCGCGCCGCCACCAGCCCGGCGCGGTCGTCGACGATGCGGCGGTTGCGGCAATTGGCGGCGTTCCAGACCGGATCCCCCGGCCGCCGCGGATGCGCGGACTTGGCCGCGGACTTGGCCACGGACTTGGCCACGGACTTGGCCGCGTTTTTGGCCGCGGACGTGGCGTTGCGAACCGGCAGGGCGCCGTTGCGGTCGGCGGCGGCGCAGACGACCATGCCGGCGTCCGAGGCGAGGAGCCGCTCCTGGATCGGTGCGAGCACCGCCTCCAGCGCCGGCACCGCCCGGGTGAGGTAGGCGCGGCGCGGCCGAGCGCCCCGCAGAGCGTCCCGCGCGCCCGGCCAGGCGGGACCGCCATCGACAAACCCGCGGGCTCGGGGCATGAGGACCCGATGTCCGTCGACCTGACCCAGGACCGCGTGCCGGACGCGGCCGAGCGCGACGCCGTCGCCGCCCTCCTCGCCGAGATTGCCTGCGCGGCCGGCGCCATCCTGCGCGCCTACGAGACCGGGTCCTGCCCCCACCGCGTGAAGCAGGACGGCTCGCCGACCTCGGACGCCGACCTCGCGGCCGAGGCCCACATCGTGGCGGAACTGAACGCGCGGTGGCCCGCCATCCCGGTGATCGCCGAGGAGACGGCGAACCGCCGGGAGGCGGCGCGCCTGTTCTTCCTGGTCGATCCCCTCGACGGAACCCGCGACTTCCTGCGCGGCACCGGCGAGTACAGCGTGAACATCGCCCTGGTGGCGGAGGGCCGGCCGGTCGCCGCGGCGCTCGCCGCCCCGGTCCTCGGCCGGGTCTGGAGCGCGGGCCAGCACGCCGTCGAGGCGCCGATCGCCGACGGGCGGCCGGGTCGCGCCGCCGCGATCGCGGTGCGCCCGACCCCGCCGGAGGGCATGGTCGCCCTGGTGAGCCGCAGCCACGGCGAGGCGGCGGACGAGACCTGCCTGGCGGGATTGCCGGTGGGCCGCCGCCGCCCGGCCTCCTCGGCCCTCAAGTTCGGCCTGATCGCGGCCGGGGATGCCGACCTCTACGTGCGCTCGGGCCCGACCATGGAATGGGACACGGCGGCGGGCGACCACATCCTCACCCAGGCGGGGGGCTGCGTCGTCGATCCGGCGGGCCGCCCGTTCCGCTACGGCCGCAGCGCGGCGGGCTACCTCAACGGGCCCTTCGCGGCGCTCGGCGATCCCGCCTATGCGAGCCGCGTGGTGCTGCCCGCCGCCTGAGCCTCAGACGCCGTGGCGCTGGCGCAGGGCCGGCCAGCGCGCCTCCGCGGCCGCGAGCAGGGCCGGGTCGGCGGCCGCGCGGCGCTCCGGATTGCGGAAGAGGTAGAGCAGGTCGCCGCGGCGCAGCGGCACCGCGGGGTCGGCGCCCACGAGCCGCCCATCGGCCACGCCGAGAGGATCGTAGCCTCCGAGCCGCGGCGCGTAGACCTCCGGGTCGTGCGCGAAGGCGGCGCGGTTGGCCGGGCCGGCGAAGCGCCAGGTCAGGCCCGCCCAGAGCATCTCGATCCCCTCCCGGCCCGGGACGGGCCCGTCGCTGAGGGCGTAGCTGACCGCGTCGCGGCCGCGCAGCGCGATCCCGGTGAGCGGGTCGGCCGCGTAGAGATCCGGCAGGACCGCGTCCCCGGCCTCGGCGGCGCCCGAGGCGGCCGGCCAGGCCAGGGCCAGCGACAGCACGCCGCGCCGCGTTAACGAGTTCTTGCCCATATCGCGCGCATCCTGGCGTGACCGGCGCCGGCCGGCCGCCCTTCCGCGGCGCCGTCCCCCGCCGGACGTCTTTGGTTCCGCCTCGGCCGGCTCCCGCGCCGGCCCGATGCATAGCGCCGGGAGCCTAACAGATGCTCTTCGCCCCATCCCCCGGCCCCGCGCGCCCGACGCGCCGGGCGGTGCTGCGCGCCGCGGCTTTCCTCGCTGCGGCCGCGCCGCTCGCGGCCCGCGCCGCCGCGCAGGAGCCGAGCCCCGAGAGCTTCGACAGCCGGGAGATCCTCGATTCCGGCCACCGCTTCTTCGGCGCGACGACCCGGGGCCTCGCGCTCGCGGTGCAGGAGGCGGCCCGGCGCTGGGGCGAGCCGAACGGCTACATCCTCGGCCAGGAGGCCTCGGGCGCGGTGATCGGCGGCGTGCGCTACGGCGAGGGCACGCTCTACACCCGCAATGCCGGGCAGCGCCGGATCTACTGGCAGGGTCCCTCCCTGGGTTTCGACGTCGGGGGCGACGGCGCCCGCACCATGATGCTGGTCTACAACCTGCCCTCCCTGCGCGGGCTCTACCGGCGCTTCGTCGGGATGGACGGGTCGGCCTACGTGGTCGGGGGCGTCGGCATGTCGGCCGCGACCGCCGACAACATCGTGGTGGTTCCGATCCGCACCGGGGTCGGCGCCCGGTTCGGGATCAATGTCGGCTATCTGAAGTTCACCGAGGCGCCGACCTGGAACCCGTTCTGAGCTGGGCGCTTGCTTGGTCGAACTTGTCCGCTCGCGGTGTCGACCCCGATCGGGCCTTGGCCCGGGCCCCGGTCCCGTGGCAGGGTCCGGTCGGTCCCGGAACCCGGGCCCGTAACCCTGGCGAGCGCCCGATGAGAGTTCTGCCCGCGTGATCGAATCCGTCATGATCTTCGCGCTGGGCGCCCTCGGCGCAAGCCTGTGCGCGCTCCTCGTCCTGCCCGCCCTCAACGCGCGGGCCGAGCGGCTCGCGCGGCGGCGGCTGGAGAGCCAGTTCCCGATGTCGATCGCCGAGCTGACCGCCGAGAAGGACCATCTGCGGGCCGAGTTCGCGGTGCTGCAGCGCCAGCTCGAGCGCAAGGTCGAGGAGGCGCGCGGCGAGCGCCGCGCCGAGATGGAGGAGCTCGGCCGGCGAGCCGTCAGGATCGGGGCGCTCACCACCGAACTGGCGCAGCGCGACGAGCGCCTCGCCGGGCTGGAGCGGGACCTCGCCAAGACGCGGGCGCGGCTCGCCGCGGTGGAGACGGAGCGGGACGAGCTGCGCGTGGCCCGGGCGGCGGCCGAGGAGGCCCTGCGCGCCCTCGAAGGCCCGCACCAGCGCGCCCTCGCCGACCTCGACGGCAGCCGGGCCGAGCTGGAGAGCACCCGCCGCGCGCTGAGCGAGGCGCAGACCGCCCGCGACCTCGCGCAGGCGCAGGCGCTGGAGGCCCGCGAGCGCCTCGCCAGCATCGGCGAGAGCGTCGCGGCCGGGGCCCGCGCCCAGATCCAGGCCCTGGAGGACGCCCTCGCCGACCTGACCAGCCGCCACGTCGCCGCCGAGGAGGAACTCGCCGCGCTCCGCCCCGCCCATCAGGCCGCCCTCGAAGGCCTGGCGGGCGCCCGCCGGGCCCTGGCCGAGGCGCAGGCGACGCCGCCCGCCGAGCGGCTGCTCGCCGAGAACGCGGCCCTGGAACGCCGGATCGTCGAGGTGGCGGAGGCCCTGATGGCCCAGGCGCGCGGCCCCGCCGCCCGGGCCGAGCCGCGGCTGCCCCCGGCCACCCCGATACCCTCCCAGGCCGCGGCGCGCTGAGCGGCCTCGCCCGGGCGGTCCGCCGCGGTGCCTGACCTCGCGTCGCCCGAACGCCGCGGCGCTCTTGCCAGGGCCGCCGTTTCGGGCCATCTCCGCGCCATCCCCTCACAAGCTGCGAGGCTCAACGCCATGACGCTCAAGCCGACGTCGTTTGCTCTCTTGTTCGCGGGCGCCTCGCTGATCGCCGCCCCCGCCCTGGCGCAGCGGGACGATCCGACCCTGAAGAAATACTGCACCGGCGATTACCTGACCTATTGCGGCAATCTTCCGCCCGAGAGCCCCGAGGTCGACCGCTGCTTCGAGAAGAACATGAAGAAGATCTCGGTCAACTGCAAACGGGCGATCGACGCCTACGAAGAGGGCCTGAAGCAGAACAGCAGCAAGAACTGAGCGGCGCGAGGGCGGGACGGGCGGCGCCGCTGCCCGGATCAGGCGGAGGCTTCCTCGCGCGAGACCGCCTGCAGGGCGGCGGCGAGATCCTCGATGGTGAAGGGCTTGCGCAGCACGGTCTCGCCGGGTCCCGGCAGCGGCCCCTCCCGGCCCTCCTCGCGGCCGTGCCCGGTGGCGAAGACCACCTTGAGGTCGGGCCGGCGCCGCCGCGCCTCCGCCGCGAGGCTCGGCCCGTCGAGGCCCGGCATCACCACGTCCGTGAACAGCACCGCCACGTCCCGGTTGCTGTCGAGGCAGGCGAGCGCCGCCGCGCCGTCCGGGGCGGTGATCGTCCGGTAGCCGAGTTCGCCGATCGTCTCGGCGCTGGCCCGGCGCACCATCGCGTCGTCCTCGACCACCAGCACGGTGCGGGCCTGACGCGGCGGCGCGGGGCCGCCGACGCGCCCGCGCCCCGTCCCCTCGACCGGTGCGCTGCCCTCGTAGACGGGCAGGATCAGCACGACGGCGGTGCCGAGACCGGGGGCGCTGTCGATCCGCACCTCGCCCCCCGATTGGGTGACGAAGCCGTAGACCTGGGACAGGCCGAGCCCGGTGCCGCGGCCCTGCGGCTTCGTCGTGAAGAAGGGCTCGAAGGCGCGGGCCACGACCTCGGGCGGCATGCCGGTCCCGGTGTCGCGCACCGTGACCGCCACCGCCGCGCGCCCGTCCCGGGCGCCGTCGCGGGCGGTCTCCAGGGTCAGGCGCCCGCCCCCCGGCATCGCGTCGCGGGCATTGACCGCGAGGTTCAGGATCGCGTTCTCGAGTTGGTTCTGGTCGACGAAGATCGGCGGCACCCCGACGGCGAGCCGCGTCTCGACCGTCACCGTCTCCCCGAGCGTGCGCCGCAGGAGGTCGACCATGCCGGTGATCAGCCGGTTCGGGTCGGTGGGGCGCGGCTCCAGCGGCTGCTGGCGCGCGAAGGCGAGGAGCCGGTGGGTGAGCTTGGCCGCCCGGTCCGCCCCGTCGAGGGCGCCCTCGATGAAGCGGCCCACGTCGGTGTCGCCGCGGGCGAGGCGCCGCTGCAGCACCTCCAGCGAGCCCGTGATCACGGCGAGCAGGTTGTTGAAATCGTGGGCGATGCCGCCGGTGAGCTGGCCCACCGCCTCCATCTTCTGCGACTGGCGCAGCCGCTCCTCGGCGGCGGCGCGCTGGGCCGTCTCGCGGGTGAGGCGCGCCAGCGCCTCCTCCTCGGCCCTGGCGCGGCGCAGGGCGAGCCAGGCCATCAGCACCAGCGTGAGGGCCGAGACCGTCGCGACCGCCCCGTAGAGCTGCAGGTTCTCGTACCAGCGCTCCTCGGCGACGCGGCTCTCGACCGAGAAGGCGACCTGAACCGGGTAATCCCCGACCCGGCGCCAGGCCACCCGCGCCTCGCGCCGCCCGGGGGGCGTCGCGACCGCGAAGCCGCCCTGCGGGCCGCCGTGGATCGCCCGCATGAACGGATCGCCCGGAGGGAGCCGCGGCTCGGCCCCGACGCGCTCGGGCTCGCGCACCAGGACGGCCCCGTCGGCGCGCAGGAGCAGCGCCTCGTGGGCGGTCGGTGCCGCGACCTCCGCGTAGAAGCGCCCGAAATAGCCCGTGCCGAGGGCGATCACGATGACGCCGTCGAAGCGGCCGTCCTCGGTCGAGCGCCGCCGGCTCACCGCGAAGGTCTCCTGCTCGCCCTCGCGCAGGGCCGGCCCGACATAGATCCCGATGTCGCGGGCGCGGTGCACCGCGAAGATGTCGCGGCCCGCCAGCGCCGCGCCGACGTCGCCCGCGCGGCTGCTCGCCCGCACCACGCCCTCGGGATCCACCACCCAGACCGCCACCGCCTGGGCCAGCGGCGCCTTGAGCGTCGACAGGAAGGCGTTCGTGGCCGGGGCCCCGATCTGGCCCCAGGGCCGGTCGAAGACGTAGTCGTCGACGCGGTCCATGGCGAGTTCGGCGGTGTCGAAGACCTTCGAGGCGTGCTCGTGCATCACCGCGGCCGTGCGCTGGACGGCGCTGTCGGCCTCCCGCAGCACCTCCGTCCGGTTCCACCACGCGGCCCCGAGGAGGACCACGCACGGCACCAGGAAGGCCGCGGCGACGAGGAGCTGGTGCAGGCGCACCGTCGAAAGACTCACGAATCTCCCTCTCCGCGCAGCATCGGGACGATGCGCGTACTACGTAAGCTTAACCGTTCAGCAACACGATGGCGAGCGGCGTCTTGCGGCCCGTCCCCAGCGCGCGACGCGCCGGCCGGGCTCGCCTCGCCGCGTCCGCGCCGCTATGGTGCCGCCGCCACGCTTCGGATCCCGGATGACCCTGCTCCGCCTCCTCCTCGTGATCGGTACGGTCGCGCTCCTCGGCGCCTGCGGCCGGCGCGGACCGCTCGAAGCGCCCCAGGCGGTCGCCCCGGCCGCCTCCGGCCTGCCCGGCACGTCGGGCGCGGCGGCGCGCGCCGAGGATGAGGATGTCGATCCGGCCCTGCCGCAGATCCCCGACACGCCCGGCGTCGCCCAGCCCTCGCGGCAATCCTCGGGCAACAGCCGCAAGCGCTTCACCGTGCCCCGGGGACCCTTCCCGCTCGATCCGCTGCTCTAAGCATCCTTCGCCGAAGGGGTCACCGTTTCGGCGGCGAACCGAAGCACCGCGTCAGCGGAAAATGATGCAAGAACAAGGGCTAAGCGGAGTTGCCGCGCGCAACTCCGCTGAGAGGCCGTGATGGCCCGCGCGGCGAGACCCCGCGGCGGATCGGGCGACCGAGCAGGGGGGCGCGGCGATTCCCCTCGGGGTGCCGGACCCGCGTGGTTCCTGCCGCATTCCTGCCGCCCGAGCGGCGACCGCTTCGGCGAAGGGGGCCGGGCAGATTGGCGTTGGCGCGCCGGCGCAAATCTGCGTAAGCCGCCAGCCGCAGATCCGTCGAGAGCCCGATGCACCACTTCACCTACCGGGACGGCACGCTCCACGCCGAGGAGGTCGACCTCGCGCGGCTCGCCGAGGCCGTCGGCACCCCGTTCTACTGCTACGCCTCCGCCACCCTGGAGCGGCATTTCCGCGTCTTCGCCGAGGCCTTCGCGGGCGACGATCCCCTCGTCTGCTTCGCCGTGAAGGCGAATTCGAACCAGGCGGTGCTCGCCAGCCTGGCCCGGCTCGGCGCCGGCATGGACATCGTGTCGGAGGGCGAGCTGCGCCGCGCCCTCGCGGCGGGCGTGCCGGGCGAGCGGATCGTGTTCTCGGGCGTGGCCAAGACCCGCGCCGAGATGGCGGTCGCGCTCGACGCCGGCATCCTGTGCTTCAACGTCGAGAGCGAGCCGGAACTCGAAGCCCTCTCGGAGGTGGCGCGGGCGCGCGGGCAGACTGCCCCGGTCTCGATCCGCGTCAATCCCGACGTCGATGCCCGGACCCACGCCAAGATCTCGACGGGCAAGTCCGAGAACAAGTTCGGCATCCCGATCAGCCGCGCCCGCGAGGTCTATGCCCGCGCGGCGGCGCTGCCGGGGCTCGCGGTCGCGGGCGTCGACATGCATATCGGCAGCCAGATCACGGATCTCGCCCCCTACGACAACGCGGCTTCCCTGCTCGCCGAACTCGCCCGCGACCTGATGGCGGCGGGGCACCGGCTCCACCACATCGATTTCGGCGGCGGCCTCGGCATCCCCTACCGGGACGACAACGCGCCGCCGCCGGACCCGGCGGCCTTCGCGGCGGTGATCCGCCCGCACTTCCGGCCGCTGGGGCTGCGGCCGGTCTTCGAGATCGGCCGGATGATCGCCGGCAATGCCGGCATCCTCGTCACCCGGGTCGTGTACGTGAAGGAGGGCGAGGGCCGCAGCTTCGTGATCGTGGATGCGGGGATGAACGACCTGATCCGCCCGACCCTCTACGAGGCCTATCACGCGCTGCGCCCGGTGCGGCAGCCGGACCCGGAGGCGCCGCGCCTCACCGCGGACGTGGTGGGGCCGGTCTGCGAGAGCGGGGATTACCTCGCGCTCGGCCGCGAGATGCCGGCGGTGGCGCCCGGCGACCTCCTCGCGGTGATGAGCGCGGGCGCCTACGGGGCGGTGCAGGCCGGCACCTACAACACGCGCCGCCTGGTGCCGGAGGTGCTGGTGCGCGGCGCCGCCCACGCGGTGGTGCGCCCGCGCCAGAGCTACGAGGAGCTGATCGGTCTCGACCGCGTGCCCGACTGGCTGGCGCCCTGAGCGCGGCCGGGGCGGCCCCGGGCGACGGGATTCGCTCAAATGCGACCGATCGGCGAAACGGCGCGGCGACGGGGGGGTGCGAGGCTGCAGGCATCAGGTTCGAGGCCCGCCATGTCGCAAACCCGCTCCCTCACCGCCCGCGCCGAGGCCGTCGTCGCCCAGGCGCGCCAGCTCGCCGCGGATCACCACGCGCTGCTCGCCGCCGTGCGCGCCGCGCTGAAGGACGCCCCGCAGGACCCGCCCGGCCGCGCCCGGACGCCTGAGCGGATTTGACCCGCTGGTCGGCGGCGCCCCGCGTGCTAGCCTCCCCTACGGTCCGGCGAGGGAGGTTCGGCGGGCAGGCGTGAGCGGGAGCAGCCGATGAGCGAGGCCGGGCCGAAGAGAGCGGAGCATCCGTCCGACGCGCCGGCCCTGCGGGCGGGACTCGACCGGCTGGTCCTCCGCGCCGCCCGGGTCACCGTCTGGGAGCGGGCCTGGCCGATCCTGTGGCGGGGGCTCGCGGTGGCGCTCCTCTTCCTCGCCGCCTCCTGGCTCGGGCTGTGGCTCGACCTGCCGCCGTCCTGGCGCATGGCGGGCGTCGCCGCCTTCGGCCTCGCCTTCCTGGCCGCCCTGCTGCCGCTCCTGCGCCTGCGCCCGCTGCCGCGCGGCGAGGCCCTGGCGCGGATCGACCGCGACGCGGGCCTGCGCCACGGCCCGGCGCGCGCCCTCGAGGACACGCTCGCGATCGGCCGGCAGGACCCGGCCACCCGGGCGCTCTGGGACCTGCACCGTCGGCGCGCCGCCCAGACCCTCGGGCGCCTGAAGGTCTCGGGCCCGCGACCCGGAATGGTGCGGCGCGATCCCTACGCGCTGCGGGCCGGCGCGCTGCTCGCCGCGGTGGCCGGCGCCTTCGTGGCCGGGCCGGAGGCGGGCGAGCGGATCGCCGCGGCCTTCGACTGGCGCGGCCCCCCGGCCGCGGCGCCCGCCTTCCGCGTGGACGGCTGGATCGACCCGCCCCTCTACACGCGGCTGCCGCCGCTGATCGTCGCGATCGCGGAATCCGACCAGCACCTGCGGGCGCCGATCAACTCCACCCTCGTCATCCGCATCGCCGGGGCGGCGGACGCCGCGGTCACGCCGGGGAGCGGCCTCAAGCCGGTGCCGCCGGCCGGGCCGCAGAAGCCGGAACTCCGCGAGGAGCGCTTCACCCTGACCGGCGGCAGCGCCGACCTCTCGGTGCAGACCGGGCTCGCCCGCGGGCACCGGCTCACCGTCGAGACCATCCCCGACAAGCCGCCGGAGATCGCCTTCGCGGGGCCGCCGGAGGCGAACGGGCGCGGCACCTTCACGATCGCCTACCGGGCCAAGGACGATTACGGCATCGCCTCCGCCGAGGGGCTGGTCGAGCCGCTGCGGCGCGGGGCGCGCAGCCTCGTGCCGCCGCCGCGCCTCGCCCTCAGCCTGCCGGCCGAGGCGCAGGGCGGGCAGGACACCCGCACCCTCATCGACCTGACCGACAATCCCTGGGCGGGGGCGCGGGTGCGCCTCACCCTCGTCGCCCGGGACGAGGCGGGCCAGGAGGGCCGCAGCGAGACGCTGACCACGACCCTGCCCGGCCGGGTCTTCACCCAGCCCCTCGCCCGCGCCCTCGCGGAGGAGCGCCGCCGCCTCGTGCTCGACCCGGACAGCAGCCGGGCGCGGGTGCAGACCTCCCTGGAGGCGCTGCTAATCGCCCCCGAGCGCTTCACGCCGCAATGGGGCGTCTATCTCGGCCTCAAGGAGGCGCTGCGGCGCCTCACCGCCGCCCGCAGCGACGAGGCGCTCGGCGAGGTGGCCGACCTCCTCTGGGCGATGGCGCTGCAGATCGAGGAGGGCGACCTCTCCGACGCCGAGAAGGCCCTGCGCGCCGCCCAGGACCGCCTGAAGGAGGCCCTCGACCGCGGCGCCTCCGACGAGGAGGTCCGCAAGCTCACCGAGGACCTCAAGCAGGCGATGGACCGGTTCCTGAAGGAATTCGCGCAGCGCCAGCAGCGGGACCAGCAATCCGGCGACCCGAACCGGCAGCAGCAGGCCGACCGCACCGTCACGCCCGACGACCTCAACCGCATGCTCCAGCAGATGCAGGAGGCGATGAAGCGGGGCGACGTGGCGGAGGCGCAGCGGCTGCTCGACCAGCTGCGCGGGATCCTGGAGAACCTGCAGATGGCGCAGCCCGGATCGCGCATGTCCGACCCGGCCATGCGCGAGATGAACCGCTCGATGCAGGAATTGGAGACCATGGCCCGCGAGCAGCAGGGCCTGCGCGACGAGACCTTCCGGCAGGGCCAGGAGCGGCGCTTCGGCCGCAACGGCCAGCAGCCCCAGAGCGGCCAGCAGGGCGAGCGCCAGCAGCAGGGCCCGCGCGGGCGCCAGGGCCAGCGCCCGGGCCAGCAGCCCGGCGAGGGCGAGCAGGGGCAGCCAGGACAGCAGGGGCAGAAGGGGCAGAAGGGCCAGCAGCCGGGCCAGGGCAGCCTCGGCGAGCGGCAGCAGGCCCTGCGCGAGCGGCTGGAGGAGCTGCAGCGGCGCATGAAGGAACTCGGCATGCAGGGCGAGCAGGGCCTCGCCGATGCCGAGCAGGCCATGCGCGAGGCCGAGCAATCCCTGGGCCAGGGCCAGGAGGGCAGCGCGGTCGACGCCCAGGGCCGCGCCCTGGAAGGGCTGCAGCGCGGCACCCAGGGCATGGCTCAGCAGATGCAGCAGATGGGTCAGGACGGCCAGGACGAGCAGCCCGGCGAGGGCCAGCAGAGCAACGGCCAGCCCGGCCAGCAGGGCCGCCAGGGCTCCCGCGACAACGATCCCCTCGGCCGCCCGACCCGCAGCCGCGACTACCAGAACGGCAACGTGCGGGTGCCGACCGCCGAGGAATCCGGCGTCGAGCGCGCCCGCCGCATCCTGGAGGAGTTGCGGCGCAAGCTCGGCGACCCGAACCGCGCCCGCGAGGAACTCGACTATTTCGAGCGGCTGCTGCGACGCAACTGAGGCGCCCGCCGCCCCTTCCGACCGCCCCCACGCCCGGGCTCCCGGCGCGGACGATCGTCCGACGCCGGGTGCCCGGCTTCGCCTCACCTCCGGATCCGACCGATGTCCGCCGACACCCTCGTCCTCATCGCCTGCCTCGCCGTCGCGGTCGTGCTGCTCTTCGGCCTCGCCAACATGCTGCGCGGCGGCAGCGCCAACCTCTCGCAGCGCCTGATGCGGCTGCGGGTGCTCCTGCAATTCGTCGCGATCGTGCTGATCATGGGCGTGATCTGGTGGCGCGGCGCCTGAGACCGGCGGTCATGTCCCATGACCGCCGGTTCCGTTCTCGCATTCTCGCCACGCCGTCAGCGCGGTGCCGACCCTTCGAGAGGGTCGACGGCCCGATGCGCCGGCATCCCGGGCCGCTGGGATGAGGGGCCGGCCGCCGCGGTCACAGCCCGAAATCGAGCCGCGCGACGGTGCCGCCCTCGGAGGCGAAGCGGATCTCCCCCGCCGAGTTGCGCGGCGAGGCTCTGAACGATCCGGAAGCCCAGGCGCGACCCGACCTGCCGGTCGAAACCCGCGGACAGGCCGCGCCCGTCATCCGCGATGGTGAGCCGGGCCCGCCCGGCCCCGAGGCGGTCCAGGCGGATCGTGATCGTGCCCGGCCCGCCCGGCGGGAAGGCGTGCTTGAGCGCGTTCGTGACGACCTCGACCACCAGCAGCGAGAGGGTGGTCAGGCGGCTCAGGTCGAGGCGCAGCGGCTCGATCTCGACCCGGCAGACGATCTCCCCCGCACCGGCCGTCGCGATCAGGTCCGAGCAGATCTCCTGCAGGTACTCGCCGACCGGCCGGTCGAGGCTGTCGGGATCGTAGAGCCGCCGGTGGATGCGGGCGATCGTCTCCAGGCGCGTCCGCGCCTCGTCGAGCGCCAGCAGGGCCCGCTGCGGGTCGCCGGCCGCCTGCCGCCGCTGCAGCGCCAGCAGGGAGGCGACGAACTGCATGTTGTTGGCGACGCGATGCTGCAGTTCCTGGAACAGGACGCGCTGCTGCTCCGACAGGCGGTGGGACACCTCCTTCTCCCGCTGCAGCCGCTCGGAGACGCTCTGCATCGAGGCGATGACCAGGATGTCGACGCCGACGATGAAGGCGAAGAGGGCGAGCGCGAGGGCGCTCTCCCCGGTCAGCGTCAGGGAGAAGCGCGGGGTCAGGAATACGAACCAGGCCGCCACGCCCGACAGCACGGCGCAGACCGTGCCCGGCCGCGGGCCGCAGGCGAAGGTGGTGATGATGACGGCGGGAAAGAAGGTCAGGAACGGGAAGCCGGAGGACAGGATGCCGTCGAGGGCGAACCGGAGCGCGAGGGCGACCGCGAAGGCGGCCACCCCGCAGGCGTCGCTCAGCCGCCGGCTGCGCCGCACCTGCCGCGTCGCCTGCGTCCAGCGCTCGAGCCGGGTCAGGCGCGAGGGGGGCAGGGAGGTCGCGGCCTGCGTCGCGGTCATCTCGTCGTCCATGGTCCGTCGCGGCCGCCTCTCGCCGTGCTGGCCGCCGGGTGCGGCCGGGCGACGCCGCGGCCGGGGAGCCGGCCGACGCGACCCGGCGCTGCATCGCGGCATGGTCGGCCGGAGCTGATGGCAGCTTTGTTAATAAATCCCCACAATCAGCCATCTCCCGCCCCGGCCAAGCCGTGCAGACGGCCTAGTTCGCCCTGGCTATGCCGCGCCCCCATCGCCCGGGCCGCGCCCGGTCGGCGCGCGGAGGCCCTGCGGAACGTCCTGGTGGCGGGTGCCGTCCTGGTCGGCCCGAGCGGCCCCGCACTCGGCCAGAGCGTCGTCGCGGCGACCATCCGGAACGCCACCCCGGTCCCGGTCGGGCTGTCGGCGCCCGCCGGCTGCCTGGGCACGCCCCCCGCCCCGGCGCTCGCCGCCGGCGGCAGCGCGGCGGCCGCCATCGTCAGCCCCCACGCCACCGCGAATGGCTGCTCGGTGCGCGCCGCGCGGCCGGACACGATGCGCTCCTGCACCTGGATCCTCTCGCGCCTGCGGGGCTCCCCGGCCGGCCCCTGGGCCTATCCGGCGGTGCGGACGACGCCGAGCGGGTCGGGCGTCACCTGCCTGTCCGCCATCGGCGCGGTCGGGCCGAACGGCGACTGGTCGGTCGCGCTGACGATCGCCCCGTAGCGGCGGCGGCAGGGTCCCGCTTGCGCCTCAGGCCACCGGGGCGCTCTCGCCCTCGGTGTATTCCCGCCACAGCAGCACCAGGGCGGCCATGATGGCCGGGCCGAGGAACAGGCCGAGGAGGCCGAAGGTCTCGACCCCGCCCAGGATGCCGAGCAGCACCCAGAGGAAGGGCAGGCGCGTCGCGCCGCCGATCAGGGCCGGGCGCACGAAGTGGTCGGCCACGAAGGTAACGACGAAGCCCGCGACCACCACGACCGCCGCGGCGACCAGGCTGCCCTGGGCGGCCGCGAGCGCGGCCGCGAGCGCGAACACCACCGGCGCCGCGAAGGGGATCATGGCCGCGAGCGCGGTGAAGGCCCCGAGCAGCACCGGGTGCGGCACCCCCGCGAAGGCGTAGACGATCCCGAGCAGGACGCCCTCCCCCAGGCCGACCAGCACGAGGCCGTCCACGGTGCCGTGGACCGAGGCGGCCATCTGGTGCGCCACGCGCTCGCCGCGCGGCCCGAACAGGCGGCGGCAGGCGGCGAGGGCCTGGCCGGCCAGGGCCGGCCCGTCGCGGAAGAGGAAGAACAAGGTCAGCAGCGTGAAGCCGAACAGCATCGCCCGATGCACGATCTGGCCCCCGAAGCTGCGCCCGACGCCGAGCAGCGAGGAGCGGTCGAGGCGGTGCAGGAGTTCGGAGGAGCCCGCCGGGTGGCTGAGCGTGTCCTGCCACCAGGACGCGACCTGCGACGCCCCGAAGGGCAGGCGCGCGACGAAATCCGGCACCGGCCAGCCCTGCTCCTCGATCTGGCGCCAGAAGTGGAGGACGTCGCGGGCCTCGCGCGCCGCCTGCACGGCCAGGACCGCGAGCGGCACCAGGACCACCAGGGCGGCCCCGAGGGTGAACAGGGCCGGCCACAGGATCGTCCTGCCGGCCCGGTGCCGCCCGGCGATCCGGGCGTAGAGCGGCCACAGGGCGATGGCGAGGATCACCGCCCAGACGAGGGCCGGCAGGAACTCGTGCAGGGTCCACAGGCCGACCGCCGCGAGGCCCAGCACCAGGGCGACCCGGGCCGCCGCGTGGAAGGAGTCCGGCTCCCGGCGCCTGCCCGGCAGCGTGACGTGCTCCATGATCCTCTCCCCTCCATGGGTCCTCCCCTCCATGCCGCGTCTCCCGCCCGGGCGAGCCCCCGCGGCGCGCGGCCCGGAACCTGCCCACACCGCGCGAGGGGCGAAGCGGCCTGCGGCGAAGCCGAGGCCCCGTCCCGCGGTTGCCCGCCGGGGCCCCCTCGTGTATGCGGGCCGCTCGACCGGGGCGGCGGCGCATCCGCACCGCCGGCCCGGCCCGCCCGATCGGCGGAGTATAACCAGACAGATCGAGGCCGACGTCAGCGCGGTCCGTGACCGGGGGCTCGGGCGGAGGCCCATGCGTCGCGGGGTCGAGCCAGACCTCATCACGAAAGCGGCTGCACGCCCATGTCCGACACCTTCGACCGCGTTGCCGACATCATCGCCGAGACGGCCGACATCCCGCGCGACTCGATCACGCCGGAGAGCCACGCGATCGACGATCTCGGCATCGACAGCCTCGCCTTCCTCGACATCGCCTTCGCGATCGACAAGGCCTTCGGCATCAAGCTCCCCCTCGAACAATGGACCCAGGAGGTCAACGAGGGCAAGGTTCCGGCCGAGCAGTACTTCGTGCTCAAGAACCTCTGCGCGCGCATCGACGGCCTGGTGGCCGAGAAGGCCGCCAAGGTCTGACGCGACGGTCTGACGCGACTCCGGGGCCCCGCGCGCATGCGGCTCGAATATTTCGAGATGATCGATCGGGTGGTCGCCCTCGACCGGCAGGCAGGCCGGATCGAGGCGCTCGCCCGCGTGCCGCAGGAGAGCCCGGTCTTCGAGGGGCACTTCCCCGGCCACCCGCTGGTGCCGGGCGTGCTGCTGACCGAGACCATGGCGCAGGCCTCCGGCTACCTCCTCCTCGCCCGCTCGGATTTCACCCACATGCCGTTCCTGATGGGCGTCGACAAGGCGCGCTTCCGCGCCTTCGTCGGGCCGGGCGCCGACCTCGCCGTCGAGGCGAGCCTGGAGCATGACGGCTCGGGCTACGCGGTGACGAAGGCGGCGATCCGCGCCGAGGGCAAGCCCCTCTGCAATGCGGAGCTGCGCTTCCGGACGATGCCCTTCCCGGCCGGGCTCGACGGCCCGATGCGGGCGCGCGCCCGCGCCATCGGCCTCCTCGACGGGGCCGGCGCGTGAGCCCCCGCGACGTCGTCGTCACGGGCCTCGGGCTCGTCTCCTGCGCGGGCGAGGGCGTGGCCGCCCACCTGGCGGCCCTCGCCGCGGGCGCGCGCCCGCGCACCGACGCGGAGAGCTTCGCGCCCTGGCCGGTCCACCCGGTCGCGCCCCTCGCCCTCGACGGGCAGATCCCCAAGAAGGCCGACCAGCGGCAGATGGAGCCCTGGCAGCGGCTCGGCGTCTACGCGGCCGGGCTCGCGCTCGACGCGGCCGGCCTCAAGGGCGACGCGGCGCGCAAGGGCGCGCTCCACCTCATCGTGGCGGCGGGCGGCGGCGAGCGCGACTACGCGGCGGACGGGCAGATCCTCACCGGGCTGCGCGACGCCGCCGATCCGGGCGCCTACCTCAACGAGCGGCTGCAGAACGACCTGCGCCCGACCCTCTTCCTCGCGCAGCTCTCCAACCTGCTCGCCGGCAACATCGCCATCGTGCACGGGGTGACGGGCGCCTCGCGCACCTTCATGGGCGAGGAATCGAGCGGCGTCGACGCGCTGCGGATCGCCGGCGCGCGCATCGCGGCCGGGCAGGTCGACAGCGTGCTGGTCGGCGGCTCCTACAACGCGGAGCGCGCCGACGTGCTCCTGGTCCACGAGATGGGCGGCTACCTCTACCGGCCGGACTACGCCCCGGTCTTCCGGCGCGAGGGGCGCGGCGGCTTCATCCTGGGCAGCGGCGCCGCCTTCCTGGTGCTGGAGGCCGCCGAGACCGCGGCGGCCCGCGGGGCGGCCCCGCTCGCGCGCCTCGCGGCGGTGGCGAGCGACCGCACGCGGCGCGCACCCGGCAGCGTCGCCGCCAGCCTCACGGCGCTCTGGCGCGAGGCGGGGCTCGAGGCGCCGGACGCGGTGATCTCCGGCGCCACCGGCTGCGCCGGCATCACGCGGGAGGAGGCGGAGCGCCTCGCCGACCTCGCGCCCGGCGCGCGGGTGAGCGCCCTGGGCGACCTCACCGGCCACACGCTCGAGGCGACGGCCCCCTTCGGGGCGGCCCTGGCGGCCGCCCTGGTGGCGCGGGGAGCGGCCCGCGAGGTCGCCGTGACGGCGGTCGGGCACCGCCGCGGCGAGGGCGTCCTGCGCATCCTGCCCGCCCGGGAGGCCGGCCGATGAGTGCCTATCGCGACGCCAAGGGACGCCCGCTCGTCGCCGTCACCGGCCTCGGCGTGGTGACCTCGCTCGGCCGGGGGGTGGCGGAGAACTGGGCCGCCCTCACCGCCGGGCGCTCGGGCATCCACGCCATCACGCGGTTCCCGACCGACGGGCTGCGCACCCGCATCGCCGGCACGGTCGATTTCCTGGCTGCCGAGCCGATGGTGGCGCCGGTCCTGTCGGAGGCCCTCGCCGCCGCCGCCGCCGAGGAGGCGGTGGCCGAGGCGGGCCTGCCGGGCGATTTCCCGGGGGCGCTCTTCATCGCCGTCCCGCCCGTCGAGATGGAATGGCCGCAGCGCCAGGCTCTCGCGGCGCAGGCGACGGGCGAGGTCACCTACGCCGACCTGCTGCGGGCGGCGGCCACCCGCCGCTTCGACGACTGGCACGACCTCTTCATCTTCGGCACCGTGGCCGACCGCATCGCCGACCGCTTCGGCACCCGGGGCTCGCCGATCTCCCTCTCGACCGCCTGCTCGTCCGGGGCGACCGCGATCCAGCTCGGCGTCGAGGCGATCCGCCGCGGCGAGATGCGGGCGGCGCTCTGCATCGGCACCGACGGGTCGGTGAACCCGGAATCGCTGATCCGCTTCTCGCTGCTCTCCGCGCTCTCGACCCAGAACGACCCGCCCGAGGCGGCCGCCAAGCCCTTCGCCAAGAACCGGGACGGCTTCGTGATGGGCGAGGGCGCCGCCGCCCTGGTGCTGGAGGAGGCCGAGGCCGCCGCCGCCCGCGGGGCGCGCATCCTCGGCTACGTCCTCGGCTGCGGCGAGAAGGGCGACGGCTTCCACCGCACCCGCTCCAGCCCCGACGGCGCCCCGATCATCGCGGCGATCCGCGAGGCGATCGCCGATGCCGGGCTGGACCCGGACCGGATCGACACCGTGAACGCCCACGGCACCGGCACGCCCGAGAACGACAAGATGGAGGCGCTGGGCTGCCTCGCGGTGATGGGCGAGCGGATGCGCTCGGTCCCGATCTCCTCGAACAAATCGATGATCGGCCACACGCTGACGGCGGCGGGCGCCGTCGAGGCGGTGGTCTCGCTCCTCACCCTCCGGCACGGCCGCGTGCCGCCGACCCTGAACTACGCGCTGCCCGACCCGGCGATCCCCCTCGACGTGGTGACGCGGGCCCGCGACCTGCCGGTGCGCACCGTCCTGTCGAACTCCTTCGGCTTCGGCGGGCAGAATACCTGCCTGGTCTTCGGGGCGGAGCCGGCGTGACCGCCTCCCCTGCGCGCGGCGGGCGCGTCCTCGTCACGGGCGGGGCCCGGGGCCTCGGCGCCGCGATCGTGCGGGCGCTCGCCGCCTCCGGCCACGACGTCGACTTCACCTTCCGCGGCTCGGCCGAGGCCGCGGCGGCGCTGGCGGCGGAGCTCGCGGCGGCGCATCCGGACCGGGCCGTGCGGGCGCTCCCCCTCGACCTCGCCGACCGGGCGCGCCTCGACGCCTTCGCGGAGGCGGCGGCGGAGACCGGCTATCACGGGCTCGTGCACAATGCGGGCCAGTCCTCCGACGCGCTCGCGGCCATGCTCGACCAGGACCGGGCCGAGGCGGCGATGCAGGTGAACTTCTGGTCGCTCACCCGCCTCGCCAAGGCGCTGGTGCGGCCGATGACCCGGGCGAAGTCCGGCCGCATCGTGGCGATCGGCTCGGTGGCGGCCCTGCGCGGCAACCCGGGCAACGCCGCCTACGCGGCGAGCAAGGGCGCCCTCATCAGCTACTGCCGCACCCTGGCCCTCGAATGCGCCCGGCGCGGCGTCACCGTGAACGTGGTGGCGCCGGGCTTCGTCGACACCGCCATGATGGCGCCCTACGCGGCCCACCGCGCCGCCATGGAGAAGCAGATCCCGGCGGGGCGCTTCGCCGCGCCCGAGGACGTGGCCGGGCTCGTCGCCTTCCTGATGGGGCCGCAAGCCGCCTACATCACCGGGGCGGTGCTCCCGGTCGATGGCGGGCTCACCGCCATGATGGGCGTGCACCGGGGCTGAGCGCGCTCTTGAAACCGCCGCATTGTCTGCGCCCAACATCGTCACCGAAGCGGGTTGCGCCGATGACGGCGCGCAATCAGGGACCTCGCGCGATGCGCCGCATCCGCCTGGCGGCGGCCGCTCTCGTCCTCGCGACCGGAGCGGCCCTCGCCCAATCCGAGACGTTCCGGGTCGACGACGTGCCCCCGGGCGATTCCCTCAGCATCCGCGAGGCGCCCGACGCCGCCGCGCCGGCGGTCGGCCGTGCCCCCTGGGACGCGCGCCTGCGCGGCTTCGGCTGCACCACCGACACGCCGAGCGGGCGCACGTGGTGCCGGGTCAAGTACGGCCGCATCGTCGGCTGGGCCCGGCGCAAGTTCCTGGCGCCGGAGTGAGGATGGCCTCGCGCGCCGCGTTGCGGGATCCTGCGGCCGATGGCCATGACGTCTCCCGACACCCCGCGGCGCGGCTCCCCGGCGCCGCCGCGCCGCCCGCACCGGACTCCATCCCGGGCCCAGCGCCCGGCCTCGCCCCCACCCCGAGCAGAACCATGCAAGCCCTTCAGATCTTCGGCGAACGCGACCTGCGCCTGACGCAGGTCGACGCGCCGCCCCCGCCCGGCCCGGGCGAGGTCGAGGTGCGGATCCGCGCGGTCGGCCTCAACTTCATCGACGTCTGGGGCTTCCGCGGCATGGCCTTCGCCAAGCGGCGGCTCCCGCTCACCGTGGGGGCGGAGGCCGCGGGCGAGGTCGCGGCGGTCGGCGAGGGCGTGGCGGGGCTGAGGGCCGGCGACCCGGTCGCCCTCTACGGCGCCCTCACCTGCGGGCATTGCCGCGCCTGCCGGGAGGGCCGGGACAACCTCTGCGAGGAGGTCGGCGGGGTGATGGGCTTCCACATCGACGGCTTCGCGCGCGAGCGCGTGGTGATGCCGGCCCGGCTCGTCGTGCCGGTCCCGGCGGGGGTCGGCCTCGTCGAGGCGGCCTGCGCGCCGATCGCCTTCGGCACCGTGCAGCACATGCTGTTCGACAATGCCCGCCTGGAGCCGGGCGAGTCGATCCTGGTCCATGCGGGCGGCTCGGGCATCGGCACCGCGGCGATCAAGATGGCGAAGGCGATCGGCTGCACGGTCTTCACCACGGTGGGGGACGACGCCAAGGGCGAGAAGGCCAGGGCGCTGGGGGCCGACCACGTCATCAATTACCGCCGCGAGCGCTTCGAGGGCGAGGTGCGGCGGCTGACCAGGCGCAAGGGCGTCGACGTGGTCTTCGAGCATGTCGGGGCCGAGACCTGGAACGGCTCGCTGCTCTGCCTGAAGCGCGGCGGGCGGCTGGTGACCTGCGGCTCGACCTCGGGCGTCTCCGCCACCATGAACCTGATGCAGCTCTTCCAGCAGCAGTACCGGATCACCGGCTCGTTCGGCTGCCGCCTCGCCAACATCGCGGAGGCGCTGGCCAAGATGGCGGCCGGCCTGACCCCGGTCGTCGACACGGTGCTGCCCCTGGCGCGGTTCGAGGAGGGGCTCGCCCGGCTCGAATCCCGCCAGGTTTTCGGCAAGATCATCGCCACCCTGTGAGGCCCGGGGCGCGTCTTCCGCGCGCCCGACCCGCCCCTCTCTGAGCCCGTGCGGCGGACAGGCACCGGCCGGTCCCGCCGCCCCGACCTGCGAGTTCCCCCGTGCTGCGCCTGAAGTTGAGGCTGTACCGCACCGCCTCCCGCCTCGCCGAATGGCCGATGATCGCGCTGGTGCGCCTGCTCTTCGGCATCGCGAGCCTGCTCGGGCCGCGGCGGGCGGGCGGCTTCGGGGCCTGGCTCGGCCGGACGCTCGGGCCGCGCCTGCCCGCGCACCGCACCGCCCTCGACAACCTGCGCCAGGCCTTTCCGGAGCGCAGCGAGGCGGAGATCGCCGCCCTCGCCCGCGGGGCCTGGGAGAATCTCGGCCGCACCGGCGCCGAGTACGCCCATCTCGGCGAGATCTTCGATTACGACCCGCAGGCCCCGGCTCCCGGCCGGATCGAGGTCGAGGGCATCGAGCACTTCTTCGCGCTGCGCGACGACGGCCGGCCGGGCCTGATCTTCTCCGCGCACCTCGGCAACTGGGAATTGCCGGCGATCTGCGCGGCGCGCTTCGGCCTGGAGGCGAGCGCGGTCTTCCGCCCGCCCAACAACCCGGCGGCCAAGCGCCTCGTCGCCGAGGTGCGCCGGGCCACGATGGGCGGCCTCACCGCGGCGGGCCCGGGCGCCGCCTTCGCCATGCAGGGCGTGGTCGAGCGCGGCGGCCATCTCGGGATGCTGGTCGACCAGCACTTCACCCGCGGGGTGGTGGTCGAGTTCTTCGGCCGGCCGGTCCTGGTCAACCCGCTCCTGGCCAAGCTCGCGCGCCACTACGAGTGCCCGGTCCACGGCGTGCGGGTGATCCGCCTCGGCGCGGACCGCTTCCGGCTCGAACTCACCCCGGCCCTCGACCTGCCCCGCGACGCCGCCGGGGCGGTGGACGTCCGCGGCGCCATGCAGGCGATGACGCGGGTGATCGAGGGATGGGTGCGCGAGCATCCCGACCAGTGGATGTGGATGCACCGGCGCTGGCGGCCCGCGATGCTGCCGCGCACGGAGCAGCCGGGCGTGTCCTCGGCCCCGGCTCAAGCTAACGTGACTTCCGTCGGGCCGATCACGGGGGCTTGATGATCGCATGACGCGCGCGGCGGTTCTCCGATGGCTTCTCCCGGCGCTGCTCCTCACCGGGGCGCCGCCGGCCGGCGCGGGCGAGGAGCCGCGGGCGGTGATCGAACTCTTCACCAGCCAGGGCTGCTCGGCCTGCCCGCCCGCCGACCGCATCATCGGGGACCTGTCGCGGGACCCGAGCGTCATCGCCCTGAGCCTGCCCGTCACCTACTGGGACTATCTCGGCTGGAAGGACACCCTCGCCCACGCGGCCTTCACGGAGCGCCAGCGCGCCTATGCGGGGGTGCGCGGCGACCGGCAGGTCTACACGCCGCAGGCGGTGATCAACGGCGCCTCGGCGGTGGTCGGCTCCGACCGCAGCGCCCTCGAGCACACCATCCGCGATCCCGGGACGGCCGTGAGCCTGCCGGTGCCGATCCGCTCCGTGGTCGAGGACGACCGCATCCGGATCGAGGTCGGGGCGGCGCCGGATGCCGGCCGCACCGCCGAATTGTGGCTGCTGCCGGTGTCCCGCTCGCGGGAGGTCGCCATCGCGCGCGGCGAGAACCGCGGCAAGACCGTCACCTACCGCAACGTGGTGCGCGGCATGCACCATGTCGGCCACTGGACCGGCGCGCCCGCCCGCTACGAGGTGCCGCGCGGCCTGCTCCAGGCCTCGGGCGACGCGGATTCCTACGTGCTGGTGCTGCAGGCCGAGTATGGCGGGCCGGGGCGGATCCTGGGAGCCGCCAAGGGCCCGGGCCTGTGAGCGGGCCGGCCGCGCCGATCGCCGCCCGAGGATCCCGGGCCGGCCCGTCCCTTCCGCCGGCGCATGCGACGTCGCCCGGCTCCGGTGAGGGCGGCGCGCAGCGCATGACCCGGTCGTTGCCGCGCAATCGTTAGGACCCTACTTATCGGCCTCCGCAACGGTCGCCCGGGCCGTCGCAGCGAGGTGCCATGCGCCGGATGCTCCTCCAGACCCTGACCCTCGGCCTCGTGCGGGCCGGCCGCGCCTGGCGGCGCGCCGCCGACGAGGTCGTCACCGCCTTCGGCCTCACCGAGGCCACCGCCCTGCCGCTCCTGATGGTCGGGCGCCTCGGCGGCGAGCCGCGCCAATCGGCCCTGGCCGAGGCGCTCGGCGTCGAGGGACCGACGCTCGTGCGCCTGCTCGATCAGGTCGAGGAGGCAGGCCTGGTGACCCGGCGGGAGGACCCGACCGACCGGCGCGCCAAGGTGATCAGCCTCACCGAGGAGGGCCGGGCCCGGGTCGGCGCGATCGAGGCGGAGTTCGACCGCCTGCGCGGGCGCCTCTTCGCCGAGGTGCCGGACGAGGACCTGCGCGCGACCCTGCGGGTGCTGAGCGCCCTGCGCGAGGGCGCCGGCGAGCGGCTCGGCCCGGCGATCCTGCCCGCCGCGAGGGCCGCCTCATGACCCTGCCCGGCTGGCGCGCGTGGCTCTTCGCGGGCAAGACCGCGGGCGCCGCCCTGCTCGCGCTCTGGATCGCCCTCTGGGTCGACCTGCCCCGCCCCTACTGGGCGATGGCGACGGTGTTCATCACCGCCCAGGCGCTGTCGGGGGCGACCCGCTCGAAGGCCCTCTACCGGGTCGGCGGCACCCTGATCGGCGTGGCGGCGGCGGTCGCCCTGGTGCCGAACCTCGTCGACGCCCCGGAACTCCTCACCGCCGCCCTCGCCCTCTGGACCGCCGGCTGCCTCTACCTGTCGCTCCTCGACCGGACGCCGCGCAGCTACCTGTTCATGCTCGCCGGCTACACGGCGGCCCTGATCGGCTTCCCGGCGGTGACCGACCCGGGCTCGATCTTCGACACCGCGGTGGCGCGGGCCGAGGAGATCACCCTCGGCATCCTCTGCGCCGCCCTGGTGTCGAGCCTCGTTGTCCCGCAATCGGTCGCGCCGGTGGTGGCGCAGCGCATCGCGGCCTGGCTCGGCGAGGCCGGGCGCTGGACCGCCGAGGTGCTCTCGGGCGCCGCCGAGGACCCGCAGGTGCGCGCCCGGCGCCTGCGCCTCGCGGCCGACGCGGGCGAGATCGACGTGCTCGCCTCCCACCTCGCCTACGACACCTCGCGGCAGGCCGCCGCCGCCCCCTGGGTGGCGACGCTGCGGGCGCGCATGCTCCTGCTCCTGCCGGTGCTCTCCTCCCTGGCCGACCGGATCGCGGCCTTGCGGGCCGTCTCGGGCCTGACCGCGGACCTGCGCGACCTGATGGCGGCGCTCGACGCGTGGTCCGAGGCCGGGGCACCGGCCGAGGGCATGGCCGCGCTGACCGCCCGGATCGAGGCCGCCGAGCGCGGGCTGCCGGCCGATCCCGACTGGACGCTGCTGGTGCGGGCGAGCCTGCTCGACCGGCTGCGCGAGCTCGTCGCCCTGTCGCGGGATTGCCGCACCCTCGAGGGGCACATCGCGCGCGGCGGCGGCCCGCTCGCCGCGCCCCTCGCCCACGGGGGCGAGTTCGCGGCCCGCCCGCCCCGCCACCGCGACCACGGCATGGCGCTGCGCTCGGTCCTCGGCCTGCTGGTCTCGGCGGCACTCTGCGTCGGCCTGTGGATCGCCACGGCGTGGCCGGACGGCGCCACCGCCGCCATGATGGGCTTCGTCCTCTGCTGCCTGTTCGCCGCGCAGGACGACCCCACCCCCTCGATCCTCGGCTTCGCGCAATGGTCGGCCGTGGGCGCGGTCGCGGCGGGCCTGCTGCTGTTCGGGGTTCTGCCCCGGGTCCACGACTTCGTCATGCTGACGCTCGCCGTCGGTCCCCCGCTCCTCCTGTGCGGCCTGCTGATGGCGCATCCGCGCACCGCCGCGGCCGGGATCGCCCTCGGGGTCAACGGCAACGCGCTCCTCGCCATCCAGGACAGGTACGATGCGGAATTCGCCGCCTTCGTGAATTCCAGCGTGGCGCTGATCGCCGGGATCTGGATCGCCGCTCTCGTCACCGGCCTGACCCGGTCGATCGGCGCCGAGCAGGGAGGGTGGCGCCTGCTGCGGGCGAGCCGCCGGGACCTCGCCCGGGCCGCCGCGCGGCGCGGGCGCGGCGACCGGGTCGCCTTCGCGGCCCTGATGCTCGACCGCCTCGGGCTGCTGGTGCCGCGCATCGCCGCCGCGGCGCCGGACAGCGCGCTGCGCCGGGTCGACACCTTGGCGGAACTGCGCGTCGGGATGGTGCTGGTCTTCCTGCGGCGCGCCCGCCACGGGCTCCCGGCCGACCACGTCGCCGCCCTCGACCGGGTGCTCGACGGCGTCGCCCGCCACTATCGCGGCGGCCCGGACACGGCCGATCCGATGCTCCTCGTGGAGATCGACGCGGCCCTGCAGCGGATCGGGGCCGATCCCGGGCCGGAGGGGCGGCGCGACGCCCTGCTCGGCCTCGCGGGCCTGCGGCGCGCCCTGTTCCCCGACGCGGCGCCCTACGGACCACCCCGCCGTCGCCTCTCCCTCCCGGAGGCCGCCTGATGCCCGATCTCGACCTCTACGGCGTCTTCCTGCCGGCGCTCCTGGTCCAGGCCGTGATCGCCTTCGCGCTCAGCCTGGTCCTGCGCCACCTCATCGCCCGGGCCGGGCTCTACCGCCTCGTCTGGCACCGCCCCCTCTTCGACGCCGCCCTCACGGTGACCTGCCTGGGCGCCGTGGTCGCCCTCGCCCCGCGCTTCGCCTGAGTCCCGCCGAGTCCCGCCGAGTCCCGCCATGACCCGCTTCCTCGCCTTCCTCGGCCGCTTCGCCGTCACGGGCCTCCTGGTCCTGGTCGCGCTGGTGGTCGGCGCCGCCCTCTGGGACTATTACCTGGAGGCCCCCTGGACCCGCGACGGGCGCGTGCGCGCCGAGGTGGTCGGCGTCGCCCCGGACGTGTCCGGGCTGGTCCGCGACGTCGACGTGAAGGACAACCAGGAGGTGAAGCGCGGCGACCTCCTGTTCCGCATCGACCCGGAGCGCTTCACCCTGGCCCTGCGCCAGGCCGAGGCGGTGGTGGCGGGGCGCAAGGCGACGCTGACCCAGGCCGAGGCCGACCTCGCCCGCTACCAGCAGCTCAGCGACAACGTCGTGTCGCAGCAGCGGCTCGAACAGGCGCTCGCCACCGAGCAGGGTGCCCGCGCGGCCTACGACCAGGCGGTGGCGGACCGCGACCTCGCCAAGCTCAACCTCGCCCGCTCCGAGGTGCGCGCCTCGGTCAACGGCCGCATCTCGAACCTCGAACTGCGCCCCGGCAGCTACGTGGCCACCGGCAAGGCCGTGCTGGCGCTCGTCGACCGCGACACGCTCCACGTGGAGGGCTACTTCGAGGAGACGAAGCTCGACCGCATCCGGGTCGGCGACCCGGTGAGCATCCACCTGATGGGCGGCGGCCGCGACCTGGCCGGGCGCGTCGAGAGCGTGGCGGCCGGCATCGAGGATCGGGAGCGCAGCGCCGGGGCCAACCTCCTCGCCAACGTGAACCCGACCTTCGCCTGGGTGCGGCTTGCCCAGCGCGTGCCGGTGCGGGTCACCCTCGACCCGTCCCCGGCGCTGGCGCAGCTGACCGTCGGGCGGACCGCGACCGTGGTGGTGCGGGGCCGCGGCGAGGGCGAGCCGCGCCCCCTCGACGGGCTCTGGCAGCGCTGGCAGGCCCTCCGGAGCACGCTCGCCACCAGCCGCAAGGGTTGACGGGCGAGAAGGGTTGACGGGTTAGGCCTTCTCGCATAGGCGGCATCTCAACCCAAAAGGGGGGGGTGCGGCCGCTCGTCGCCCCCTCGGGACAACGGTCCGGGAGGGACGCCCCATGCCTCACGACGCGCCGCAGGCGGCGTCCGACGCGCTCGGCGCGCGCGCGCTCGACCGCATCACCCGCCGACTGATGCCGCTCCTCGGCCTGATGTACCTCATCGCGTATATCGACCGGCAGAACGTCTCCTACGCCAAGCTGCAGATGGTGGGCGATCTCGGCCTCAGCGAGGCCGCCTACGGGCTCGGGGCGTCGCTGTTCTTCATCGCCTACTTCCTGTTCGAGGTGCCCTCCAACGTGATCCTGGAGCGCGTCGGGGCGCGGCTCTGGTTCACCCGCATCATGGCGACCTGGGGCCTGATCACGGTGCTGCTCGGCTTCACCCAGGGCACGGCGATGTTCTACGTGCTGCGCTTCCTGCTCGGCGTGGCGGAGGCGGGATTCTTCCCCGGCGTGCTCTTCGCCCTGACGCTGTGGTTCCCGCAGAGCCACCGCGGCCGGATGGTCGGCTGGTTCATGATCGCGAGTGCGGTGGCCAACATGATCGGCGCGGCGATCGGCGGCGCGCTCCTCGACCTCGACGGCCTGCTCGGCCTGCGCGGCTGGCAATGGGTCTTCGTGGCGACCGGGGTCCCCGCCCTGCTGCTCGCCGTGGTGGTGTTCTTCATCCTGCCGGAGGGGCCGGAGCGGGCGCGCTGGCTGCCGGCCGAGGAGAAGAGGTGGCTGGCGGACGCCCTCGCCCGCGAGGCCGCCGCGACGGCCCATACCGACCATTCCAACCCGTTCCGGATCCTGCTCGACCGCCGGGTGATGATCCTCGCGCTCCTCTACGTGGCCTTCCCGCTCGCGGCCTACGGCCTGAGCTACTGGCTGCCGACCGTCGTGAAGGGCTTCGGCGTCTCCAACACCGTGAACGGCCTCCTCAACGTGATCCCCTGGGCGGTGGTCGGGCTCGCGCTCTGGTGGGTGCCGCGCCACGCGGCGCGGACCGGCGAGACGACCTGGCACATCGCGGGCCCCGCCCTGGTCGGGGCGCTCGCCCTGACGCTCAGCGTGGTGGTGCCGGGCTCGGCCCTGAAATTCGTCTGCCTGTGCGTGGCGGCGGCCGGGATCTTCTCGGGCCAGCCGGTCTTCTGGTCGCTGCCGCCGACCTTCCTGCGCGGCGCCACCGCGGCGGCCGGGATCGCGGCGATCAACTCGGTCGGCAATCTCGGCGGCTTCATCGCCCAGAACGCCGTGCCGTGGATCCGCGACCGCAGCGGCAGCGACCTCACCCCGATGCTGTTCCTGGCCGCCTGCCTGCTCGTCGGGGCCGCGATGGTCTTCGTCGCGCAGGCGATCCTGCGCCGCCCGGCCCCCGAGGCGGCGCCCGCCGCGACCCTGGCGCGCCGCTAGGGCGGCGCCCCGTTATCCCTTTTCGGACGCGAACCGGCCCGCGAAGGGATGATCCCTGTTTTCGCAATCGCTTGCATGCGGCATCGATGATGCGCTCGGCCGCCCGGTCCCCGACATGGACGGGCGACCGGACGGCGAGACGCGCATGCGCGGTGTCATCGCGTGGAGCGGCGAGCAGGCTCGCCAACGCGCGGATGCCGAGCAGGTCTTCTGAGGATCGCGCCCCGCTCAAGCGCGCCCGCGATGCAGCCCAGGCGCGCCTGATCGCGCATTTCCTGGCGACGCGCCTGCCGGGCCCGCGCTTCGACGACCCGGCCCTCGGCGCGATGGCGCGCGCGATGCGGGACCGTGCAGGGCGGATCCTCGCGGAACCGGAGCCCGAGGGCCCGGGACGTCTCGATCCCGACGGGTGATCCGGGCTCCGCTTGATCGCAGCGGATCCCGTATCCCAATCCCGCGCGGCGCCTGAGCGGCGACGACATCCGCCATCCCGAAGGGACCAAGCGGATGTGGCATGACCCCGCCCCTCGCGCGCTCACGGCCCGGCGGCTCGCCACGCCCAGGTGCCGAGAACCAGCACCACCAGCCCCCAGAGCAGCCCGAGCGCCGTCCGATAGAGCGCGAGCGCCCGTTCGATGTCGTCGGCGCCGGCCTCCGCCCGGCCGTCGCCCATCCAGTGATCCTCGACCCGCACCGCGGCGTAGACCCGCGGCCCGGCGAGCGCGAGGCCCAGCGCCCCGGCCATCGCGGCCTCCGGCCAGCCGGCATTGGGCGAGCGGTGGCGCCGCGCGTCCCGGCGCACGGCCCGCAGCGCCCCCCCGGCCGAGCAATCCGTCCGCAGGGCCGCGGCGGCCACGATGAGCGCCGCGGTGAGGCGGGAGGCCGGCAGGTTGACGAGGTCGTCGAGCCGCGCCGCGGCCCAGCCGAAGGCCCGGTGCCGCGCCGTGCGGTGGCCGATCATGCTGTCGGCGGTGTTGACCGCCTTGTAGAGCGCCCCGCCCGCGAGCCCGCCGACCCCGGTCCAGAGGGCGGGCGCGACGATCCCGTCGGAGAAATTCTCCGCCAGGCTCTCGATCGCCGCCCGGCACACCGCCGCCGCGTCGAGGCTCTCGGGGTCGCGCCCGACGATCATCGCGACCGCCCGGCGACCGCCCGGCAGCCCTTCCCGGCGCAGGCCCTCGGCGACGCGGGCGACGTGCTGGTCGAGGCTGCGCTGCGCCGGCAGGCTCGCCGCCAGGAGGCCGCAGGCCAGGAGTCCCGCCCAGCGCCCCGCCCCCGCGGCGGCCAGGGCCAGCGCGAGCGCGGCCGCGCCGGTCGCCGCGAGCACGAGGGCGAGGGCCAGGATCCCGGCCGCCCGCCGCAGGGCCGGCGGATCCTCCTCCCGGTTCAGCCCCCGGTCGAGGGCTGCGATCAGGGCCCCGATCCAGGTGACAGGATGGCCGAGGGCCCGGTAGAGGCGGTCGGGATAGCCGAGGGCCGCCTCCGCCGCGAGGGCGAGGGCGAGCACGAGGAGGCTGTCGGGCGGATGGAGCGTGGCGGGCATGGGGGCTTTCGCGGGGATCCGGCACGGGGGCGACCTCGGCGAGGCGCGGCGGCTCTTCCCCGACGCGCCCCAGCCGTGGTTCGACCTCTCGACCGGGATCAACCCGGTCCCCTATCCGTGCCCGCCCCTCGACGCCAGCCTCCTCACCCGCCTGCCCGCCCCGGCGGACCTCGCCGCCCTCGACGCGGCCGCCGCCGCCGCCTACGGGGCGGACCCGGCCGAGATCGTGGCGGCGCCCGGCACCCAGGCGCTGATCGCGTGGCTGCCGCACCTGCGCCCGGCCGGCCGGGTGGCGGTGGTCGGGCCGACCTACGCCGAGCACGCGGCGGCGTGGCGGCGGGCGGGCCACGCCGTCGCGACCGTGCCGGATCTTCCCGCGGCGGCCGACCACGACGTCGCCGTCGTGGTCAATCCCAACAACCCCGACGGGCGGGTGACGGGGCGCCCGGCCCTCGCGGCCGCGGCCGCCCACCTCGGCGCCCGGGGCGGCCTCCTCGTGGTCGACGAGGCCTTCGCCGACCTGGAGCCGGTCGAGAGCCTCTGCGGCGGCGTGCCGGAGGGCGCCGTGGTGCTGCGCTCCTTCGGCAAGACCTATGGGCTCGCGGGGCTGCGCCTCGGCTTCGCGGTGGCCCCCGCCCCCTTCGCCGCGAGGCTGCGGGCGGCGCTCGGGCCCTGGGCGGTGTCGGGGCCCGCCCTCGCGGCCGGGATCGCCGCCCTGTCCGACCGGCGCTGGCGCGAGGAGGCCGCCGCGGCCCGGCGGGCGGATGCGGCGCGGCTCGACCGGCTGCTCGCGCGCGCGGGCGGGCGACTCGTCGGCGGCACCGCCCTGTTCCGCACGGCGGATTTCCCGGACGCGCCGGCCCTGTTCGACCGGCTCGGCCGGGCGGGGCTGTTCGTGCGCCGCTTCGAGGAGCAGCCGTGCCGGCTGCGCTTCGGCCTTCCCGCCGCGCCGGACGCCTGGGAGCGGCTCGAAGGCGCGCTGGCGTGACACGCCGGACACGCGGGCGCCATCAAAAAGGCCGAAAAAACCGGGATCCCGACCTCGGCCGACAGGGCCGGCCTCGCCCCGCGTCCGGTCCCGGACGCACCTCGTTGACCCCCGCCAGGGTTGGGCCGCATAAGGCCGGCTTGGCCGCAGGAGCGGGTCCGGGACGGCGAGGATCGGCCGGGCGAGCGGAAGCGGGGACCAGACGGGATGAGCGTGGACGAGGTCAAGCGGCGCGACAGGCTCGGCGGCGTCATCGCATTCGCGCGGCGCTCGCTGCCCGAACTGCGCCGGGACGCCGAGACGATCCTGCCGGTCGACGCGCCGCGCTCGCGCCGCGCGCTGCAGCTCCTCAACCCGCTGCGCTGGACCCGGCTCACCCGGCCGGAGGTCGACCCGCGCCCCCGCCGCATCGGCGCCGGCCTCGTGCGCAACTTCGTGATCTTCGTCGTCGCGCCGACCTTCGTGTCAGGAATCTACCTGTTCCTGCTCGCCTCCGACCAGTACGTGGTCGAGAGCCGCTTCGCCGTGCGCGGCGAGACCCTGCCGCTCGGCGAGGTCAGGATCGGCGAGTTCTCCGGGCTCATCCAGAAGAACAACAACCAGGACACCTATATCGTCGCGGAGTACATCCGCAGCACGCCGATGCTGGAGAGCGCCCAGCAGGCCCTCGACGTGCGCGCCATGTTCACCCGCCGCGAGGCCGATTTCTGGGCGCGCTACTCCGGCAAGACGCCGATCGAGGAGCTGCTGAAGTACTGGCGCAAGCACGTCCAAACCAGCATCGACCTGGTCTCGGGCATCATCACCCTGAAGGTCGCGGCCTTCACGCCCGAGGACGGCGTGCGGATCGCGCAGCACATCGTCGGCCGGGCCGAGGCCCTGATCAATGGGATCTCGGAGCGCGCGCAGGAGGACATGCTGCGCCACAGCCGCGAGGAGGTGCAGAAGGCGAGCGACCGGCTCACCCAGGCCTACGTCGCCCTGCGGGAATTCCGCAACCGCTGGGGCATTATCGACCCGATCAAGTCGGCCGAGGCGACCTACACCACGATGATCGAACTCCGGAAGGAGAAGATCAAGCTCGAGAACGACCTCCAGGTCTTGCGGTCCTCCTCCCTCGACGAGAAATCCCGCTCGATCCAGGCGATCGTCGCGAACATCGCGGCCCTCGACCAGCAATTGAAGCACCTGCAGGAGAGCCTGACCAGCGACGCGATGGCGGGGGACGCGCCGAACGCCGCCCGGGCCCTGCTCGAATACGAGCGCCTGGTGATCGAGCGGACCGTGGCCGAGCGCCTGCACGAATCGGCGGTCGGCATGCTGGAGCGCGCCCGCATCGCGGCGGGCAAGCAGTCGGTCTACCTCGCGACCTTCGTGCCGCCGGCGCAGCCCCAGTACGCGACCCTGCCGGAGCGGCCCGAGACGCTGTTCGTCATCTTCTTCTGCCTCCTCGTCGCCTGGGGGAGCGCGACCCTGCTGATCGAGGGTGTGAAGGACCACAACATCTGAGGCCCGAGGTGATGGCGGACTCGGATTTCATCGACCTCGTCGCGCGGGCGATCTCGCCCACGATGAGCCGCGAGGAGCGCGAGGCGGTCTACCAGGTCGTGCGCCAAGCGGTGCAGCGGCTGCAGGCGCGCGAGGGGCTCTGCCGGGGCGACCCGCGCACCGAATTGCAGCTCCACCTGATCGAGGAGACGATCAGCGAGGTGGAGGGGATGGTCACCCGCTTCATCGCCCGCCGCACCATCGACACGGCCGCGGCCAGGACCTGAGGCGGCACCTGACCTGAGGCAGCACCTGCGGCGGGGCGGCCTGCCCGGAGGCGCCGCAGGGGAAAAAATCCGGCCTGGCGGACCCGGGGGGCGGGCGGCGCGTTCAGCGTGCTGTCAGGCTTTGCCCCCGCGACGGATCCCCGCCCACCATGAGCAAGACCAGCCCCGCGACGCCCTCCCTGCCGGAACCCGCCGTTGCGCGCCGCCCGCGGATCCGGGAGGGCCAGCCGTTTCCGCTGGGGGCGACCTGGGACGGGCTCGGCGTCAACTTCGCGCTGTTCTCCGCCCACGCCACCCGCGTCGAACTCTGCCTGTTCGACGATTCCGGCGAGACCGAGATCGCGCGCGTCGACCTGCCCGAGTACACCGACGAGGTCTGGCACGGCTACCTGCCCGACGCGCGCCCGGGCACGATCTACGGCTACCGCGTCCACGGCCCCTACGAGCCCGACGAGGGCCACCGCTTCAACCCCCACAAGCTGCTCCTCGACCCCTACGCCAAGGCCCTGGTCGGGTCGATCACCTGGGACCCGGCCCTGTTCGGCTACCGGCTCGAGAGCGGCGACGACCTCACCTTCGATGACCGCGACAGCGCCCCCTTCACCCGCAAGGGCCGGGTGATCGACCCGGCCTTCACCTGGGGCCGGGACCAGAAGCCCGACGTGCCGTGGGACCGCACGGTCATCTACGAGGCGCACGTGAAGGGCCTCACCAAGCTGCATCCGGGCGTGCCCGAGCGCCTGCGCGGCACCTACGCCGGCCTCGGCCAGCCCGCCGTGCTCGACTACATCCGCAGCCTCGGCGTCACCGCGGTCGAGCTCCTGCCCGTGCACTCCTTCGTGCAGGACGACTACCTGCGCCAGAAGGACCTCTGGAACTACTGGGGCTACAACACGATCTCGTTCTTCGCCCCGGCCCGCCGCTACGCCGCGGTCCCGGACTTCGCCTTCTCCGAGTTCAAGGAGATGGTCGCGCGCCTGCACGGGGCCGGGCTCGAGGTGATCCTCGACGTGGTCTACAACCACACCGCCGAGGGCAACGAGCGCGGGCCGACCCTGTCCTTCAAGGGCATCGACAACGCCTCCTACTACCGGCTGCTGCCGGACCAGAGGCGCTACTACATCAACGACACCGGCACCGGGAACACCGTCAACCTCTCGCATCCGCGGGTGCTGCAGATGGTGACCGATTCCCTGCGCTACTGGGCCACCGAGATGCGGGTCGACGGCTTCCGCTTCGACCTCGCCACCATCCTGGGCCGCGAACCCTACGGCTTCGACGAGGGCGGCGGCTTCCTCGATTCCTGCCGCCAGGACCCGGTGCTGAACTCCGTGAAGCTGATCGCGGAGCCGTGGGATTGCGGGCCGGGGGGCTACCAGGTGGGCGGCTTCCCGCCGGGCTGGGCGGAGTGGAACGACCGCTTCCGGGACGACGTGCGGGCCTATTGGCGCGGCGACGAGGGCCTGCTGCCCGCCCTCGCGGCGCGCTTCACCGCCTCGGCCGACAAGTTCGACAAGCGCGGCCGGCGCCCCTGGGCCTCGGTGAACTTCCTGACGGCACATGACGGGTTCACGCTGGCCGACACGGTCTCGTACGCCGAGAAGCACAACGAGGCGAACGGCGAGGAGAACCGGGACGGTCACTCGCACAATCTCTCGTCGAATTACGGGGTCGAGGGCCCGACCGCGGATCCCGAGATCCGGGCGGTGCGGTTCCGGCAGATGCGCAACATGCTGGCGACGTTGTTCCTGGCGCGGGGCACGCCGATGCTGCTGGCGGGGGACGAGTTCGCGCGCACGCAGCAGGGCAACAACAACGCCTATTGCCAGGACAACGAGATCTCCTGGCTCGACTGGCGGGCGATCGGGCCGGACGAGCGCCAGCAGGCCGAGTTCGCGCGCCGCCTCCTCACCCTGCGCAAGGCCCTGCCGATGCTCGGGCGCGGCCGCTTCCTCACCGGCGCCTTCGACGAGGAACTCGGCGTCAGGGACGTGACCTGGCTCACCCCCTCCGGGGAGGAGATGACCCCGGAGAACTGGAACGACGGCGAGGCGCGGGCGCTCGCGGTGCTGCTCGACGGCCGTGCGCCGATGAGCGGCCTTCGCCGCCGCGGCTCGGAGGCGACGCTGCTGCTCCTCCTCAACGCCCACCACGACCTCGTGCCCTTCACCCTGCCCGAGGTGGTGGGCGGCCATTCCTGGCTGCGCCTGATCGACACCAACCTGCCGGAATCGGAGGAGGCCGAGCGCTTCGAGATCGGCGAGACCTACGAGGTGACCGGGCGCTCGCTGCTCCTCTTCGTGCTCCGGCCCGACGAGGCCGACCACGCCAGCGAGACGTGGCGCTCCTTCCAGCACGTGGTCCAGGCCTTCGAGCGGGCGACCTCGGATTCCGTCGCCTTCCCGCCCGACGAGGACGGGTGAGGCATCCGGCCCGCGCCGGCCGGGTTGCGGCGCGCCGTCGCGCGCGCCCCGCCGGCCCTCGACCGGCGTGGATGCGCATATACTTGGCGGGGAAACGAGTCGGATCGGCAGCCCGGACAGGCGCGCTTCCGTCCTCTGGGGAACGCACCGCACGGCACCGGGAGCCACCGAGACCGCGATGACGACGACGCCCGAGCTGCCGCCGCCCGGACGCGCACCGACCGTGAAGGACGGCCCGACCGTCCAGGACGGCGCGTCCGGCGAGGTCGCGGATCACCGCAGCGACATCTTCTTCGCCGCGGTCGAGACGACCCGGATGCCGATGATCGTCACCGACCCGCGCCAGCCCGACAACCCGATCATCTTCGCCAACCAGGCCTTCCGGGCCCTGACGGGCTACGACCCGTCCGAACTGATCGGCCGCAATTGCCGCTTCCTGCAGGGTCCCGAGACCGACCCGCAGACGATCGCGGAGGTGCGGCGCGCCATCAAGGAGCGGCGCGAGATCTCGACCGAGATCCTGAATTACCGCAAGAACGGCTCCTCCTTCTGGAACGCGCTGTTCGTCTCGCCGGTCTACAACGACGCGGGCGACCTCGTGTACTTCTTCGGCTCGCAGCTCGACGTCTCGCGCCGCCGCGACGCCGAGGACGCCCTGCGGCAGGCGCAGAAGATGAAGGCGCTCGGCCAGCTGACCGGGGGCATCGCGCACGATTTCAACAACCTGCTGCAGGTGGTGGTCGGCTACGCCGACATCATGCAGGCGGGGCTCGCCCATCCGCGGCCGGATCCCGGCCGGCTGCTGCGGGCGGCGGAGAACATCCGCGGCGCCGCCGACCGGGCGACGACGCTGACCCAGCAGCTCCTCGCCTTCGCCCGCAAGCAGCGCCTGGAGGGGCGCACCGTCAACCTCAACGGCCTCGTCGAGGGCATGCGCGACCTCGCCAACCGCACCCTCGGCGACGCGGTCACGGTCGTCACCGAGCTGGCCCCCGAGCTGCGCAACGCCCGGCTCGACCCGACCCAGACCGAGGTCGCGCTCCTCAACGTGCTGATCAACGCCCGCGACGCGATGCCGTCCGGCGGCACGGTCACGATCCGCACGGAGAACCGCGAGATCGGCCCCGACGAGATCGGCCCCGGCCTGCCCCCGGCCGGCCGCTTCGTCGCGATCAGCATCACGGATACCGGCACCGGCATGCCGCCCGAGGTGCTCGCCCGGGTGACGGAGCCGTTCTTCACCACCAAGGAGGAGGGGCGCGGCACCGGCCTCGGCCTGTCGATGGTCTACGGCTTCGCCAAGCAGTCGGGCGGCACCCTCCAGATCGAGTCGCGGGTCGGCGAGGGCACCCGGGTGCGGCTGATGTTCCCGGCCGCCGGCGAGGACGAGCGCCCGGCGCCGGTGCGCCTGCGGGGGACCGAGCGCCCCGGCACCGAGACGATCCTGATCGTCGACGACCGCCAGGACGTGGCCGAACTCGCGCGCACCATCCTGCAGGATTTCGGCTACACGGTCCTGACGGCCGCCAACGGGCGCGAGGCCCTCGACGTGCTCGACGGCCACCGCCGGGTCGACCTGCTGTTCTCCGACCTGATCATGCCGGGGGGCATGAACGGCGTGGTGCTGGCCCGGGAGGCCCGCCGCCGCCAGCCCCGGCTCAAGGTGCTGCTCACCACCGGCTACGCGGAGGCGAGCCTGGAGCGCACCGATGTCGGGGGCAGCGAGTTCGAGGTGATCAACAAGCCCTATCGCCGCCTCGACCTGGTGCGCCGCGTGCGGGCCGTGCTGGACGGCCCGAACGGGGTGAGCTGACGCGGGCCGGTCATCCGACATCCGACGGATCGCGTCACCATGCGGATGTCGGCTTCGCTCAGGCACCGCGCGGGCTTGGCATTTCGGCTTCGCTCAGGCGCCGCGCGGGCGCGTCATGCGCGTCCCGGACGTGATCGTCCGGACAGCGGATCAGCCGATCCGCGGCAGTCGGGCCAGGATCGCCTCGCGGGCCGCCCGCGATCCGGAGAGCCTGTCCCGGACGAGGGCGACGATCTCCGGCGGGGCCTCCCGCGGCGTTCCGGCCGAGAAGGGCGGCGCCGGCGCGTATTCGAGGGCGAGCTGGATCGCCTCCGCCTGGTCCCGGCCGCGCAGGGCCGCCACCAGTGCGAGACCGAAATCGATCCCCGCCGTGACGCCGCCCGCGGTGATGAGGGACCCGTCCCGCACGATCCGCGCCTCGACCGGCGTCGCGCCGAAATGCGCCAGGAGATCGAGGGCGTTCCAGTGCGTGGTGGCCCGCTTGCCGGCGAGGAGCCCGGCCGCGCCGAGGACCAGCGCCCCGGTGCAGACGGAGGTCACGAAGCGCGCCCCCGCGGCCCGGTCGCGCAGGAAGCCGATCACCTCCGCATCCTCCAGGAGCGCGTTCACGCCCGCCCCGCCCGGCACGCAGAGCACGTCGAGGGCCGGACATTCCGCAAGGGTCGTCGTCGGCGCGAGGATCAGGCCCGTGGCGGAGGTCAGGGGCCGGCGATCCTTCCAGAGCAGGTGGACCTCCGCGTCGCCCGCCGAGGCGAAGACCTCGTAGGGACCGGTCAGGTCGAGCTGCTGGACGGCGGGGAAGGCGAGGATTCCGAAGCGCAGGGGCATGGCGGGGCTCCCGGTTGACGCTCGCGATCTTGCCGGGCCAGGATCTGGCGCAGGCGCCATTCATCCCTCCAATCATGCCAATCCCGCGACGCCGCGTCGAGATCCTGGCCTTCCCGGACGTCCAGCTCCTCGACGTCGCCGGGCCGCTCCAGGTCTTCGCCTCCGCCAACGACGAGGCCGGGCCTGACCGGCCCTACGATCCCGTCGTGGTCGCCCGCGAACCCTGCGTGACGGCCTCGGCGGGCCTGGGCCTGGTCGCGGCCCCGCTGCCCCGGGCCGACGCCCCCCTCGACACGCTCGTGGTGGCCGGCGGCCGCGGGGTCGAGGCCGTGAGCCGCGACCCGGCGATGCTCGCCTTCGTCCGGCAGCGCGCCGCGGCGGCCGCCCGCACCGCCTCGGTCTGCACCGGGGCCTTCGTGCTCGCCGCGGCCGGGCTCCTCGACGGGCGCCGGGCCGTCACGCATTGGGACCATTGCGGCCTCTTCGCCGAGCGCTTCCCGCGGGTGCGGCTCGATCCCGATCCGATCTTCGTGCGGGACGGCGCCGTCTGGACCTCGGCCGGCGTCACGGCGGGAATCGATCTCGCCCTCGCGATGGTCGAGGAGGATCTCGGCCGGGCGGCGGCCCTCGCGGTCGCCCGGCGCCTCGTCGTGTTCCTCAAGCGCCCCGGCGGGCAGGCGCAGTTCAGCACCGTGCTGGCCCTCCAGGCCGAGCCGGGCCGCTTCGACGGGCTGCATGCCTGGATCGCCGGCCACCTGCGCGGCGACCTCTCCCTGCCGGTCCTCGCCGCCCGGGCGGGGATGAGCGCCCGCAGCTTCTCGCGCCACTACCGGCAGGCGACCGGCCGCACCCCCGCCCGCGCCGTCGAGGCGATCCGGGTCGAGGCGGCCCGGCGCCTGCTGGAGCAGGGCGCGCCGGTCGCCCGGGCGGCGGCGCGCTGCGGCTTCGGCTCCGAGGAGACGATGCGGCGCGGCTTCCTGCGGGTGCTCGGCACCGCGCCCCGGACCTACCGGGAGCGCTTCGCCGGGCCGTCCGCCTGATCCGGGATCCGCTTGCTCAAGCGGATCCCGGATCACGCGCCTGCGCGGCGCCTGAGCGCGGCGCCTGAGCGAAGCCGACATCCGGATGGCCGAAATGGGAGATGGCGACGCAACCGATCGGATGTCGTACGACGCGCCCGCCTCAGGCGAGGCCGAGCCGCGCGCGCAAGCCCTGCGGCGTCGCGCCCCGCGCCCGCAGGGACGCGAGCGGCTCGGAGCCGCGCGACTTGGCGAGCTTGCCGCCCTCCGGATCGAGGATCAGCCCGTGATGGTGGTAGAGGGGCGCCGGCAGGCCGAGCAGCGCCTGGAGCAGGCGGTGCAGGTCGGTGGCCGCGTCGAGATCGGCGCCCCGCACCACGTGGGTCACGCCCTGGAGGGCGTCGTCGTGGACCACCGCGAGGTGGTAGCTCGCCGGCACGTCCTTGCGGGCGAGGACCGCGTCGCCCCAGCGCTCCGGCCGCGCCTCGCGGTGCGTCACCGCGCCCTCCGGGTCGAAGCTCGCGACGAGGAGCGGCTCCGGGCAGGCGGCGCGGGCGCGCGCCATGTCGAGGCGCCAGGCATGGGGCTCGCCGGCGGCGATCCGTGCCGCCGCGTCCGGGCGCCCGCGGCAGGTGCCCGGATAGAGCGGCGCGCCGTCGGGATCGCGCCCCGTGCTCGTTCCCGCCACCTCCCGGCGCGTGCAGAAGCAGGGATAGACCAGGGAGCGGGCGCGCAGGCGCGCGAGGGCGGCCGCGTACTCGGCGAAATGCGCCGATTGGCGCCGGACCGGCTCCTCGAAGGGGAGGCCGAGCCAGCGCAGATCCTCGATCGTCGCGGCCGCGAGCTCCGGCCGGCAGCGCGTGACATCGATGTCCTCGATCCGCAGGATCAGGCGGCCGCGCATCCGCGCCGCGAGGGCGGCGTTGAGCAGGGCCGAGTAGGCGTGACCGAGATGCAGCCGGCCGTTGGGGCTCGGGGCGAAGCGGAAGACCGGAGGGGACACGGGCGCGATGGGGCGGGTCGAGCGTGAGCCTGAGATGGGGATGGCGGGCCCCCGCGTCGATGCCGGCGGGCCGCCGACGCGGCTCCTCGACTCGGAGGCCGTGCTGCGGGAGGGGGTCGCGGCGCTGACCCGGTGCGACCCGCTGATGGCGCGCCTCGTGGCGGAGGGGGCGACCCCGCCCCTGCGCAAGCGCCCGCCGGGCTACGAGGGGCTCGCCGGCATCATCGTGGCCCAGCAGCTCTCGACGGCGAGCGCGGGCGCGATCTGGGGCCGGCTCAGGGCGCTGCTGCGGGACGTGACCCCCGAGACCGTCGCGGCGGCGGCCGAGGCGGACCTCAGGGCCGCCGGCCTGTCCGGGCCGAAGATCCGCACCCTGCGGGCGGTGGCGGAGGCGGTCGCGGCGGGCGACCTGCCGCTCCCCGCGCTCCACACCCTGCCGGCCGACGAGGCGCATCGCCGGATGGTGGCGGTGCGCGGCATCGGGCCCTGGACCGCGGACGTCTACCTGCTGTTCTGCCTCGGCCACCCGGACGCCTTCCCGGCGGGCGACCTCGCGCTCCAGGAGGCGGCGCGGCTGGCGGAGGGGCTCGACGCGCGCCCGAGTGCCGCGGCGCTCGCCGCGCGGGCGCAGGCGTGGCGGCCCTGGCGCGGGGTCGCCGCCAAGGTGCTCTGGGCGTATTACCGCGTGGCCAAGGCGCGCGACGGCGCGCCCCTCGCTCCCTGAGGCGCCGCGGCGCGCCGGTCACCACCCGACGCGCGACGGCGCGCCGGTCACCACCTGACGCGCGACGGCGCGCTCCTGCTCCCGAGGTGCCACCATGACGACGCTCACCGGCCCGCGCCTGCCTCCCCGCTCCGGCCGGGCGCCGCGCCAGCTCGTGGTCCTGCTGCACGGCTTCGGCGCGGACGGCAACGACCTGATCGACCTCGCCCACGCGTGGCAGCCGCTGCTGCCGGACGCCGCCTTCGTGTCGCCGCACGCGCCCGAGCCCTGCATCCAGGGCTTCGGCCGGCAATGGTTCTCCCTCACCTTCCGGGACCCGCACGAGCGCTGGCGCGGGGTGAACCGGGCGGCGCCCACCCTCGACGCCTTCCTGGACGCCGAACTCGCGCGGGCCGGGCTCGACGAGAGCCGCCTCGCCCTGGTCGGATTCAGCCAGGGCTGCATGATGGCGCTGCATGTGGGGCTGCGCCGGCCGCGCCGCCTCGCCGCCGTGGTCGGCCTGTCGGGCATGCTGGTGATCGAGGAGGGCAAGGGTAGCGAGAGCCTGGGTCCCGAGAGCCTCAAGCCCGCGATCCGCTCCGTGCCGCCGATCCTGCTGGTCCACGGCGACCAGGACGAGGTGATCCCCGTCGAGGCGCTCTTCCTCTCGGCCGATCTCCTGGCGGCCGCGGAGGTGCCGGTGGAGTGGCACCTCTCGGCGGGCACGGGGCACGGCATCGACGAGGGCGCCCTGCAGCATGCGGGGCTGTTCCTCGCGAGCGGCTTCGCCGGAAGGTAGGGAGGACGCGGGAAGTCCCGGTCCCCGCCCGTCTCACCCCCGCACCTCCTTGAGCGCCGCCTGGGCGCCGAGCCGCAGCAGCGCCCCGTCGCCCATCAGCGCGACGAGGTCGAAGCCCTCCTGCACGTTCTCGCGCCCGCGGGCCGGCGAATGGGCGTAGACGCCGATCCGCTTGCCGGCCGCGCGCGCCCGCGCCTTGGCGTGGTCGAGGGCCGCGCGCACCACGCTGCCGCCCGGATCGAGGGCGGCGCCGCCCGAGAGCGCGATCGAGAGGTCGGAGGGGCCGATGAAGATGCCGTCGATGCCCTCGACCGCCAGGATCGCGTCCACCGCGTCCAGGGCCTCGCGGGTCTCGACCATCGCCAGCGTCAGGCAGAAGCCGTTCGCCTCCTTGAGGTAGTGATCGCCCCCGAGACCCGACAGGGCGAGGGCCGGCAGCGGTCCCCAGCTGCGCGCGCCGAGCGGCGGGTACTTGGCGAAGGTGGCGAGCATGGCCGCCTCCTCGGCGCTGTTCACCATCGGGGCGATCACCGCCGAGACGCCCGCGTCGAGCACCCGCGACACCGTGTTGAAGGCCGCCACCGGCACCCGCGCCAGGGTCGGCTTGCCGCGGGCTGCCACGAGCGGAACCGTGCGCGCGACCGCCGCCTCGTCGAAGCCGCCGTGCTGCATGTCGAGCGTGATCGCGTCGAAGCCGGGCTCCGCCGCGAGGAGCCCGGCCACGGCCGGCTCGGGGATCCCGCACCAGGCGGAGACGAGGGGCGTGCCCTCCCGCATCCGCGCCGCGAGCGCCGCCACCGCCCCACCCCGTTCCGCCATGCCGTTCCTCCCCTGCGCCGCCCGCCGCTCCGGGCCGGTCCGGCGGCGAGCTTACGATTGCCCCGCCCGCCCCGTCGAGGCCGGGCGCCCGCCCGCGCCGCGGCTTGATCCGCCGCGACATCCGGCGATTCTTGACAGACGCGGCGCCCGGGACCACATCCCGGAGATTGCAGCGCACGCCAGGGACGGCGGCCCCCTCTCCGCCGGCAGCGAACCCGCAGACCGGCCGCAGAGTCGCGGCCCGGTCGATGCGTTGTGCTGCCTTCCCGCTTCGGGTACTTTGCGACCGGCTGCCGGGACAATGCGTCCCCGGCCCGACCTGGTTTCGGGTCGCCGCGCCGCGGGCCTCACACGTTTTTTGGAGCCACGGCCCCATGGATTTCCTCAAACCACGGTACACGCCTATGAACCGCCGCCGTCGCATCTACGAGGGCAAGGCGAAGGTCCTCTACGAGGGACCGGAGCCGGGCACGCTCATCCAGCACTTCAAGGATGATGCGACCGCCTTCAACGCTAAGAAGCACGAGGTGATCGATGGCAAGGGCGTGCTGAACAACCGGATCTCCGAGTTCGTGTTTCAGCATCTCAACGACATCGGCGTGCCGACTCATTTCATCCGCCGCCTGAATATGCGCGAGCAGCTGATCCGCGAAGTCGAGATCATTCCGCTCGAAGTCGTGGTGCGCAACGTCGCGGCCGGATCCCTGGCGACGCGGCTCGGCCTGGAAGAAGGCACGCAGCTCCCGCGCTCGATCATCGAGTTCTACTACAAGAACGACCAGCTCAACGACCCGATGGTGTCGGAGGAGCACATCACGGCGTTCGGCTGGGCGACGCCTCAGGAGATCGACGACATCATGGCCCTGGCCATCCGGGTCAACGACTTCCTGTCCGGCCTGTTCCTCGGCGTCGGCATCCGCCTCGTCGACTTCAAGATGGAGACGGGCCGGCTCTGGGAAGGCGACCTGATGCGGATCGTCGTCGCCGACGAGATCTCCCCCGATTCGTGCCGCCTCTGGGACATCAAGAGCCAGGACAAGCTCGACAAGGACCGCTTCCGCAAGGATCTGGGCGGCCTGATCGAGGCCTATTCGGAGGTGGCGCGCCGCCTCGGCATCCTGGGCGAGAACGAGAAGGTGCAGAGCGGCGGTCCCCGCCTCGTCCAGTAGGCGACGGCGAGCATCGGCGATCCGGAGCGGGGCCGCCCCTCGGGCGGCCCCGCTTCGCGTTCAGCGGGGGCCGGCGCCGGGCGCGGGGCGCAGCCGCGTGTAGGTCGGGGCCTGCGGGTCGAAGGCCGGATGGTACCAGGGATCGGCGGCGAGCGCCGCCCCCCAGCGCGCCCGCAGGGAGGCGACCTCGGCGGCGTGGCGCCGCGCGGCCTCCGGCGTCCAGCGCCGGCTCGCCGCCTCCCGGTGGTGCAGCACCGCGCCGGGCACGATCAGGGTGCGGTAGCCCGCCCGGTCGAGGCGCAGGCAGAGGTCGACGTCGTTGAAATCGACCGCGAAGGCTGCCTCGTCGAAGCCGCCGACCTCGGCGAATTTGCGCGCCTCGACCACGAGGCAGGCGGCCGTCACGGCGGCGACCCGGTGGGTCGCGGCGAGGCGGTGCAGGTAGCCCGGCGCGTCCCCGGGGAAGTGGCGATGGGCGTGGGTGACGAGCCCGCCCGTGCCGAGCACGATGCCGCCGTGCTGGACGCGGCCGGCCGCGTCGAGGAGCTTCGCCCCGACCGCGCCCACCTCCGGCCGCAGCGCCTCCTCGGCCATCCGCCGCAGCCAGTCCGGCCGGAACGCCTCGACGTCGTTGTTGACGAAGCCGAGGAGCCGCCCGCGGGCGATCCCGGCGGCCCGGTTGTTCATCGCCGCGAAGTTGAACGGCCCCGGGCAGGGCAGCACCCGGGCCGCGCCCGCCTCCTCCAGCGCCCGCAGATAGGCGAGGGTCTCGGGCTCGCGGCTGTCGTTGTCGCAGACGATGATGTCGAGGGCCGGCCAGTCCGTGCGGGCGCGCAGGCTGTCGAGGCAGGTGCGCAGGAGGTCGAGGCGGTCGCGGGTCGGCACGATCAGGCTCACGAGCGGCGGCTCGGGAAGCGGGCGGCGCAGGGTCAGCACGCCGCACGGCCCGGTCTCGATCCCCGCCTCCGGCGCGCGGGCGCGGGCGAGCGCCCGGCGGGCTTGGCGGGAGGCGTCGCCGGAGGCGGCCGCGAAGGGCCGCCACAGGGAGAGCACGCGGGGCAGGTGGCGGACGGCGCCGGGGCCGTGCCGATCGTGCAGCCGCAGCAGGAGCGCCGGGACGTCGTCGCCCGCCTCCCCCCGCACCGCGTCGCGCAGGGCGACGACCGGGCCGACGTAATCGACCGCGAGCAGGAAGTCGGGGTCGAAGGCGGGCCGCAGCAGCGGCAGCAGCGGGCGGTCCCCGGGGCCGAGCACCAGCGCGTCGCCGTAGAGGGCCCTCAGGCCCGGATCGCTCGCGAAGGCCTCGGCGACCGCGGCGGCGGCCCCCTCCGCGAGGCAATGCCCCTCCGGGCACAGGATCACCGGGCCGTGCCCGGCGGGCGCGGCCGCCCGCGCGGCGGGCGCGCCCGCGACGGGGCGCGGGCGCAGGCGCGGGTGCGCCCCGAGGAGCGCGGCGGCGCGGTTGCGGGCGCGCACGCGCTTGCCCGTGAGCCACGCCCAGCCGATGGCGAGGGCCTCGCGCGGGTGCGCCAGCAGCCCCGGCAGCGCCGCGAGGGCGTCCCGCCCGGAGCCGCGCAGCGGCTCGGCGAAGCGCAGGGCGTCGAGGGCCGGGGATGGGGGGAAGCGGCGCGCGCGCGTCACGCGGGCCGCCCCGGCGCCCCGGTCCGGGGAGAGCGGGCCTTCCTCACTCCAGATCCTCCCCGAAGGTCGTGACCGAGAAGGCCGGATGATAGTACGGGTCGTCGCGGATGACCGCCCGCCAGCGCGCCGTGAAGCGGGCCGCCTCCGCCTCGAACCGCGCCCGCGCCGGCCCGACCGAGGGGCCGCGGCTCACCGATTCGTGGTGGTCGAGCACCGCGTGCGGGCACCAGAGGTTGCGCAACCCCGCCTCCCGCAGGCGCAGGCAGAAGTCGATGTCGTTGAAATCGACCGCGAAGGCGGCCTCGTCGAATCCGCCGACCCGCTCGAAACCGGCGCGCGTCACCGCGAGGCAGGCCGCGGTGACGCCCGCCACCTCGTGGGTCACGCGGAGCCGCCCGAGATGGCCGGGCGTGTCGGCGGGCCGGTTGCGCAGCGTGTGGCCGGCCCGCCCGCCGAGGCCGACGACCACGCCGGCATGCTGCAGGCGCCCGTTGCCGTAGAGGAGCTTGGCCCCGACGGCGCCGATCCCGGGCCGCACGGCGAGGCGGACCATCTCGGCGAGCCAGCGCGGGTCGCGCACCGCCACGTCGTTGTTGAGGAGCACCACGACGCTGCCGCGCGCGGCCGCCACCCCGGCATTGACCAGGCTGGAGAAGTTGAAGGGGCCGGGCCGGTCGATCCGGCGCACCCGGGGATCGCCCGACAGGTCCGCGTAGAAGGCGTGGACGGCGGGATCGACCGAGCCGTTATCGACGAGGACGAGGTCGAGGGCCGGGTAATCGGTCTCCTCCAGCACGCCGCGCACGGCGGTGCGGATCAGGTCCGGCCGGTCCCGGGTCGGGATCACCACCGAGGCGAGGGGCGGCGGATCGGGGAGCGGCCAGAGCAGATCGGGGGCGCCGCCCTCCTCGCGCACCCGGGCGGGGGAGCCGGCGCGCCGCAACGCCTCGCGCAGCAATCCGGGCTCCGCCGCCTCGGGGCCGGCCGGCCGGCGGCACAGGATGCGGGGGACGTGGCGCACCCGCTCGGGCGCGACGGCCAGGAAGGCGGCGGGGGCCAGCGCGCGCGTCCCCTGCGCCTCCTCCCAGCCGCAGCGCGCGAGGAGGTCGCGGGCGAGCAGCATCGGCCGGCCCGGATAGCCGGTCGCGAGGGCGAGGTCGGGGCTCCAGGCCGGCTTCAGGCGCGGCGCGAGGCCGGAGGGCGTCTCGACCTCCTCGTCCGCGTAGGCGAGGTCGGCGCCGTCGAGGGCGCGGGCGAGCTGGGCGAGGGCGTCCGGGGCGAGCACGTCGCCCGGGTGCAGGAGGCCCACGGCCTCGACCTCCTCCGGGAAGGCCGCGCCCTCGCCGATCCGGGGATCGCGCGGCAGCCCGGCCGGCGGCGCGCCGCGCCAGGACAGGGCGAGGCGCCAGTCGCGGTGGCTCTGGGCGAGGAGCGAGGACAGGCTCGCGCGCAGCGCGGCCTCCTCGCCGGGCGCGGCCGCGAGCAGGAGGCCGATCCGCCGCGGCACCGGGACGAGGCGGTCGAGGGCGGGCTCGAAGGGCCGGGCGCGCTCGGCCCGCCAGGCCGGGTAGGCGGAGAGCGGCGTCACCGCCGCGGCGATGCGCAGGGTGTTGCGGAAGCGCCGCCCGTCGCGCTGGGCGGCGCGGAGCAGCGCGACCGCGAGGGTCGCGGGCCGCCGCCGCGCCGCGCGGGCGAGCACGGCCGGGAGCCCGAGGAGCCGCGCCGCCTCGACCCGGAACCCCGCGGGCGGGGCGGCGAGCAGGATCGCCGTCGTGCCCGGCGGCACCGGCCCGAGCCACGCGGCGCGGCCGAGCACCGGCCCGGGCAGCAGCGCCTCCGACGGGTCGGGGCCGAGGAAGCGCAGCATCGGCCGCGGCGCCGGGGCGAAGCGGTCGGCCGCGTAGGTGAGCGAGAGCCAGCGCCCGCCGGGCGCGCCCGGCAGGACCAGGCGGCGCGCGAAATCGGGGTCGTCGTGGGGTTCGAGGCGAACAGGGGGCGGGGACACGTGGCCGGCGGCTCAGCCCGCCGGTGCGGAGCCGGCCCCGCGGCCGCGCTTGGCGGGCTTGCCCGCGCCGCCGAGCCCGACCTCGATCTCGAACTCGTTCGCCGCGCGGGCCGGCACCGTGATGCCGTCCTCCACGACGGCGAAGCTCGCGCTGGCGGCGCCTGCCGGGATCGTCACGCTCGCCCGCCGGGTGCGGCGGGCGAAGACGGTGCCGCCCTGCTTGACCGTGACGGTCACGGGCGCCTCGAACCGCCCCGGCGCGCCGGCCGGGCCGAGGAGCACCCGTCCCTGGACGCCGACCTTGACCAGGACGGAGCCGCCCGGCCCGGGGCCGCATTCGCGGCTCACCTGCGCCAGGGAGATCTGGTGGCGGATGCCGGTCCCCGTGCCCGACTGGATCGAGGAGCCGCCCTCGGTGATGTCGATGATCGGGCAATAGACGTCGTCGGGGTTCGCCGGCGCCTCGGGCGGCTTGGTGGTGCCGCCGTAGCGGAAGATGTTGAGGAGCGGGTTGCTCCCGTCATCCTCCTGGGCCGCGGCCGGCCCGGCCAGGGCGACGGCGCAGAGCAGGACCGCGCAGCCTCTCAGGGATGTGCCTGCTGTCACGATGGCGGCTCCCGGCTATTGCAGCTTGTCGAACCCGGCCGCGAAGCCCTTGAGCGAGAGCGGGATGCCCACGCCCTCCTCGGGCGTCTGGAAGACGATGAAGGTGGCCTGCTGGCCGGTCTTGAGCTGCCGGATCAGGTTCTCGTCCATCACCACCTCGGCGACGCAGCCGGTGGTCAGGCAACGCACGAACAGGGTGCGGCCGATATCGGCCTGATCGATCTTCAGGCCGAGGCCGGAGGGAAGCAGGATGCCGAGGGGCGCCACCACGCGCAGCAGGGTGCCGCGGTTGTCGGCCGTCCTCAGCACGATGACCGCGAGGGTGAGGTTCGGCCGGTCCTCGGCGGCGACGTACTGGACGAGGGCGCATTGCTCGGCCTTGGCGCCGGCGGGCGTCTCGCAGCGCAGCTGCCAATCCTCGAAGGTCTGCTTGACCGCACCCTGGGCGGCGGCCCGGCCGGCCGGGAGGCCCGCCGCGAGCAGGAGGGCCGCCAGGAGTACGGCCCGTCGCACCATGTCTCGCACCCTCGCCGGCTCCTTCCAGCGCCCCCGTCGAGCGCCACGACCCGCGGCTTCCGACCACGGGGAGTCGTGGCTGTCAAGCGACGCCGCGTCACGGCCCCGAAGACACAGGCGGGCCGCGACCCGTCCCGGTCGCCGCGGAACGGCTTCCTCCCGGGCCGGCTCGGCCCTAGATTTGCCGGGATCCGTCCGACCGAAGGACCGCCGATGCGCCCGCCCCTGAGTGCCGTCTCCCTCGCCCTGCTGCTCCTCGCCCCGCTCGCGGCGCGGGCCGAGCCCCTGCCGATGGAGGAGACCACCTACGTCGAGCGCTCGGTCAACCGCTACGGCCCGCTGACGATCGAGCACCCGCCGGTGCAGCGCAACCCGCGCGGGCGGCGCGCCTCCCGCTCGGCCGCGATCGCCGGCTTCTGCCGCGAGGGCGGCGTGATCCGCCGCCACGACGAGGCCGGCGTGGTGATCATCCGGCAGCGCGAGGTCTGCGACGCGATCGCGCCGCGCACCCTCGCCCCGGGCCAGGTCGATCCGCGCCCGACCTGGCCGGCGGTCACGCGGGTGGTGGTGCGCAGCAGGGGCTGAGCCCGGCGCGGCGCCGGGGGCGGTTTCGCCGAGGCGCCTCCCCCTCACCCGTAGCGGTGCAGCTCGGTCCCGTGCCGCTTGAGCCAGCGCTCGGCCTCCTCGACGCGGGGGTAGAGGCGGTCGAGCAGGGACCAGAAGCGGTCCGAGTGGTTCATCTCCGCGAGATGGGCCACCTCGTGGGCGGCGAGGTAGTCGAGCACGAAGGGCGGCGCCAGGATCAGCCGCCAGGAGAAGTTGAGGTGCCCGCTCGCCGAGCAGGAGCCCCAGCGGCTGCGCGTGTCGCGGACGGTGAGGCGCCTCGGGCCGCGGCCGAGGGCCCGGGCATGCCGGGCCACGGCCTCGCGCAGGTCGCCGCGCGCCTCGGCTTCCAGGTAGTCGCGCACCCGGCGCCCCACATGCGGCACCTGGCAGGCCACCGCGATCACCGGCGCCTCCTCGGCGTCCCGGGTGGCGACCGTCGCGCCCCCGGCCAGCGACCAGTGCAGGATCCGGTGCGGCACGCCCCGCAGCGGAACCAGGGCCCCCGGCTCCAGGGCGACCCGGGCCGGCACCCTGGCGACGCGGGCCGCGACCCAGTCCGCGTGCGCGTCGGCGAAGCGCTGGGCCACCGACACCGCCGTGCGCTCGGGCAGCGTCAGCACGACCTCCCCGGTCGCGCTCGACACCCTGAGCGTGATCCGCCGGGCGCTGGCGCGCCGCCGCATCGCCACCCGGAAGGTGGTTCCGTCGTGCGCGACCGTCAGGTGAGTGGGATCGGGCGCCGACCGGCGCAGCAACGCGACTCGCATGGCGCCACTCTAGGCGGTCGGCGGGCCTGCTGCCAGCGTGCCGGTCGCGCTCCCTTCGCCGCCTCAGCTCGCCTGAAGCAGCCGCGGCGGCGCCATCGTGGTGCCCTGCATCTCGTGCATGAAGGCGGAGATCCGCGGCAGGATCTGCGCCCGGAAGCGCGAGCCGTTGAACACCCCGTAATGCCCCACCCCCTGCTGCAGGTGGTAGAGCTTGCGCGGGTCCGGCAGGTTCGGGGTGAGGTCCAGGGCCGCCTTGGTCTGGCCGACGCCGGAAATGTCGTCCTTCTCGCCCTCGACCGCCATGATGGCGCAGCGGCGGATCGCCGTCGGGTCGACCGGCGCACCGTGATGGCGCATCTCGCCCTTCGGCAGGGCGTGCTGGACGAACACCGTCTCGACCGTCTGCAGGTAGAAATCCGCCGTGAGATCCATCACGGACAGGTACTCGTCGTAGAATTCGCGGTGCTTCTCGGCCGAGTCGCCGTCGTTGCGCACGAGGTGCTTGAACATGTCCCAGTGCGCCGTCAGGTGACGGTCGAGGTTCATGCCCATGAAGCCCGAGAGCTGGAAGAAGCCGGGATAGACCTGGCGCCAGGTGCCGGGATAGCCCGGCGGCACGACCGTGATGCAGTTGCGCTTGAACCACTCGATGCCGCGCTCGGCCGCGAGGCAGTTCACCGCGGTCGGCGAGCGGCGGGTGTCGATCGGGCCGCCCATCAGGGTCATGGAGGTCGGCACGCCGGGCATGCCCTCCGCCTCCATCCGGGCCACCGCCGCGAAGACCGGGACCGCGGGCTGGCACACCGCCATCACGTGCAGGTCGGGACCGAGATGCTGGAAGATCTCGATCAGGTAGTCGATGTAGCTGTCGAGGTCGAAGCGCCCGACCTCGAGCGGCACCATGCGGGCGTCGATCCAGTCGGTGATGAAGACCTCGTGGCCGGGCAGCAGCGCCTCGACGGTGCCGCGCAGCAGCGTCGCGTAGTGGCCCGACATCGGGGCGACGACCAGCACCTTCGGCTGGGCCTGGGCGGGCGGGAGGCGCAGCGCCCGCTCGAAGGCGACGAGCCGGCAGAAGGGCTTCTCCCAGACCACGCGCTCGCTCACCGCGACCGTCATGCCCTCGACCACCGTCGTCGGGAGCCCGAAGGCGGGCTTCCCGTAGCGCCGGGTGGTGCGCTCGAACATCTCGCAGGCCGCCGAGACCGTGCGGCCGTAGGGCGTGTAGGAGATCGGATTCACCGGGTTCTGGAACACGAGCTGCGTCGCGTCCGCCGCGACCCGCGCCGGCGTCAGCATCCAATGCGCCGCTTCGTACAAGAAATAAGACAGATCCATGCCGCACCGCCCGTTCTCGGATCCGGCGGCGCCGCAGCGCCGCGGGAGACGCCCGCATCCAACCGACTGTCAGAGGTTATGGTTCCGGTCGGCGCACGCAAGGGCATCCCGTTGACCCAAAGTGCAATATGATACCAAAGAAAGCGGGCTGTGCCATTTTGGTCGCAGGGCTGCCCGGAAAAGTGGCATTATCTTGCAGGGGGCGCGGGGGGCCGGGGCCTGGGCAGAGCCCCGTCGCGCGCTATCGTGGTGGCATGACGAATGAGGCTTCGCCGATCGACCTCGTGCACGACGCGCGTCACCTGCGCCTGGACACGCTCGTGCGCCTGCGCTGGCTCGCCATCACGGGCCAGAGCGCCGCGGTGGCGGGCGCGCATCTCGGGCTCGGCCTGCCCCTGCCCTTCGGCTGGTGCTTCCTCGTCATCGCGGCCTCCTCCTGGCTGAACCTCATCCTGCGGGTGCGCTTCCCGGCGAGCTACCGGCTGAGCGACACGTCGGCGGCGCTGCTGCTCGCCTTCGACATCGTCCAGCTCGCCGCGCTCCTGTTCCTCACCGGCGGGCTGCAGAATCCCTTCTCGCTCCTCTTCCTCGCCCCGGTCCTGATCTCCGCGACGGCCCTGCCCCCGGCCCACACCCTGGCCCTCGGCCTGTTCGCGGTCGGCCTGTCGACGCTGCTCGCCCTCGTCCACCGGCCGCTGCCGTGGTTCTCGGCGGAGCGGATGGAGATCCCCTTCCTCTACGTCTCGGGGGTCTGGACCGCGATCCTGCTCGGCATCGCCTTCACGGGCGTCTACGCGTGGCGGGTCGCCGAGGAGGCGCGCCAGCTCGCCCAGGCGCTCGCCGCGACCGAGCTGGTCCTCGCCCGCGAGCAGCACCTGTCGCAGCTCGACGGGCTCGCGGCGGCGGCCGCGCACGAACTCGGCACGCCGCTCGCCACCATCACGGTGGTGGTCAGCGAACTCGACCGGGCGCTCGGCCCCGCCGCCACGCCCGCGGTCGCCGAGGACCTGAAGCTCCTGCGCGAGCAGGTCGAGCGCTGCCGGGGCATCCTGTCGAAGCTCACCTCCCTGGACGAGGACCAGTCGAGCTTCCTGGAGACGATCTCGCTCAGCCACCTCGTAGAGGAGCTGGTGGCGCCCCAGCGGGCGCTCGGGATCATCCTCGACGTCTCGACCCGCGGCGAGGGGACGGAGCCCCGCTGCCGGCGCAATCCCGGCGTGCTCTACGGGCTCTCGAACATCGTCGACAACGCGGTGGACTTCGCCGAGAGCCGCGTCGTCATCGAGGCGCGCTGGAGCGCGGACCGGGTCTGGCTGGAGATCCGCGACGACGGCCCGGGCTTCGCCCCCGACGTGCTGCTGCGGGTCGGCGAGCCCTACGTCACGACGCGGGGCGCCGGGCGCTCGGGCAGCGGCGAGGAGGGCGGATCGGGGCTCGGGCTCGGCCTGTTCATCGCCAAGACCCTGATCGAGCGCTCGGGCGCCCAGATCGCCCTCGCCAACGCGGCCGATCCCTCGACCGGCGCCGTGGTGCGCATCGCCTGGCCGCGTCACGTTTTCGAGAGGGACGTGGCGGCGCGCAAATTCGGGGGAACGAGCGGCGCTCTCCCCCTGACGACGGCCCGCGACGTTCCTATATAACGTTTTGAAGAGACTGAACGAATAGTGAGGAGCGTCTCTTGATGACGCAGTACGGAACCCAGACTCCACCGAGCTCCGGACTCGTACCGGAAGGCGATCCGCTCGCGGCACACGCGGATCGCAGCCTGCTGATCGTGGACGACGACAAGCCGTTCTCGACGCGGCTCGCCCGCGCGATGGAGGCCCGCGGCTACCAGGTGCAGGTGGCCGAGAGCGTGGCGGAGGGCGTCTCGCTCGTGGACGCGCATCCGCCGGCCTTCGCGGTGATCGACATGCGGCTCGCCGACGGCAACGGCCTCGACGTGATCGCCCGGCTCAAGGAGCGCCGCCCGGAGGCGCGGGGCGTGATCCTGACGGGCTACGGCAACATCGCGACGGCGGTGACGGCCGTGAAGCTCGGCGCCTTCGACTACCTAGCCAAGCCCGCCGACGCGGACGAGATCCACGGCACGCTGATGGCCCAGCCGGGCGAGCGGGCGGACCCGCCCGAGAACCCGATGTCCGCCGACCGGGTGCGCTGGGAACACATCCAGCGCGTCTACGAGCTGTGCAACCGCAACGTCTCCGAGACGGCCCGCCGCCTCAACATGCACCGCCGCACCCTGCAGCGGATCCTCGCCAAGCGCGCGCCGCGGTAGGCGCGCGTGACTCCGGGGGACGAGCCACCCCGCTCCCGCGCGCGCCAGTTCCGCGCGCGGGAGCGGGGTTTTTGGTGCCGGCGGCGAGGCGGCGCACCCTCCTCATCCGAGATCCGCACGGACGCGTCGCGCGGGCCTGCCCCGCGTCAGATCCCGGCCGCCCCGCCGTCCGAGCGCGGATCATGGGTCGCCTCCACCCGCCCGTTGCCGGGATGGCGCACCAGCAGCCCGGCATGGCCGAGGGAATCGACGTAGGCGCCGCCGAGCTCCTCGATCTCGTGGCCGCGGCGGCGGAGCTCCGCGATGCAGGACGGGTCGAAGCGGTCCTCGACCTTGACGGTCATCGACTCGGCGCCCCAGGTGCGGCCGAACAGGAGCCGCGGCGCGTCGACCGCCTCGGCCACGCCCATCCGGTGGCCGGCGTAGCGGGTGAAGATCTGGGCCTGGAATTGCGGCTGACCGTCCCCGCCCATGCTGCCGTAGGAGAGCACCCGCCCGTCGTCGAGCACGGCGAGCGCCGGGTTGAGGGTGTGGAAGGGCTTGCGGCCTGGCTCGAGCGGGTTCGTGGCCTTGGGATCGAGCGAGAAGGAGGTGCCGCGGTTCTGCCACGCGATGCCGGTCGCCGGCAGGACGAGGCCGGAGCCGAATTCCCAGTAGACCGACTGGATGTAGGAGACGGCGAGGCCCGACCCGTCGATCGCCCCCATCCAGACCGTGTCGCCGTCGCCGAGCGGGCGCAGGGGGTAGGGGGCGGCCCGGTCCATCGCGATCGCGGCGGCCTCGCGGGCGAGGCGGTCGGGGGTCAGGAAGGCGGCGGGATCGTGCCGCAGCCGGTCGAAGTCGGTGACGACGCCGTCGCGCACCCGGAAGGCGCGCTTCGTCGCCTCGATCAGGGCGTGGCACCAGGCGGGTGATTCGGGCGGCAGCCTGCCGAGCCGCTCGACGATCCCGAGGATCATCAGGGCCGCGAGCCCCTGGGTCGGCGGCGGGCAATTGAAGACGGTGCCCTGGGCGAGCCGCACCGACAGCGGGGCCCGCCGCACCGCCCGGTAGGCGTCGAGGTCGGCGCGGGTCACCGGGCTGCCGGCCCGGTCGAGATCGGCGGCGATCTCGCGCCCGACGTCGCCCCGGTAGAAGTCGTCGAGCCCCGCATGGGCGAGCTGGTCCAGGGTCGCGGCCAGGGCCGGCAGGGCGCGGACCGCGCCGGCGGCGGGCGCCTTCCCGCCGATCAGGAAGGTCCCGGCGAAGCCCGGCTGATCGTAGAGCGTGTCGAGTTCCTTGGGGACGTAGCGGGCCTCCGAGGCCGACACCGCGACGCCCTCCCGGGCGAGGCGGATCGCGTCGCCGAGCAGGACCGGGAGGGGCAGCCTGCCGCCGAGGGCGGCGGCGAGATCGCGCGCCAGGGCCCAGCCGCCGACCGCGCCCGCGACCGTGACGGCGGCATCCGCCCCGCGGTCGGGGATCCGCTCGTGGCCCTTGTCGCGGTAGCGCCGGATCGTGGCGAGCCGGCCGGCGGGCCCGCAGGCCTCGATGGCGTGGACCCGCCCGCCGGGCTCGCGCACGAGCCAGAATCCATCGCCGCCGATGCCGTTCATGTGGGGGTAGACGACCGCGATCGTGGCCGCCATGGCGAGCATGGCTTCGACGGCGTTGCCGCCCTCCGCCAGCACGGCGCGGCCGCTCGCGGCGGCGAGGTGGTGGGGAGCCGCGCAGGCGGCGTGGTCGAAGACGGGGGTCTCGGGCATCGGGCTCGGGGGATGGCGTGACGACGGGGCCGGTTGCGCCCCGGGGGGCCTTCAGGCTATCGCCCGCGGGCGCCGAACGGAATATGGTCCGGCCCCCTCGTCCCACAGCCAAGGTCCCGCCCGTGCCCGCCAGCTCCGGCTCCCTCAGCACCCGCAACCTCGTCACGCTCCTCAGCATCATGGTGCTGGTCGGCACGGAGGTGTTCGGCGTCGCGATCGCGGCCGGCTGGGCCATCGCCGGCCTGTTCGAGCTCGGCGACCTCGTCGGCCACGTCCTGATGGGCGCCTTCAGCCTGGTCGCGCTCTCCATCATGGTCCAGCTCTGGCGCCGCGCCTCCAGCATCGAGCCGGTCCGCCCCCGGCGCTGAGACCGTCATGCTCGACCGCCGCCGCTTCCTCGCCGCCGCCGCGCTCCTGGCCGGCGGCCTCCCCGCCCGCGCGGCCGGCCTGCCGCTCGGGGCGCCGAGCCCCTTCGACTTCGAGGCGCTGAAGGCCCGCGCCCGCGACCTCGCCGCCGCGCCCTACCGGCCCCCGGCGATCCCCGACCGGGAGGTGCTGCAGGCGATCGACTACGACGCCCACGGCAAGCTGCGCTTCAAGCCCGACCACGCCCTCTGGGCCGAGGGCCCGGGCGCCTTCCCGGTGACCTTCTTCCATCTCGGCCGCTACTTCCAGAAGCCGGTGCGGATGCACCTGGTCGAGGGGGGCGAGGCCCGCGAGATCGTCTACGTCCAGGACGCCTTCGAGATGCCGGCGGATTCGCCCGCCCGGCGCCTGCCGCCGAATCCCGGCTTCGCGGGTTTCCGCTTCCAGGAGCGGCGCGGCGGCGCCCTCGACTGGCGGCGCAACGACTGGGTGGCGTTCCTCGGCGCCTCCTATTTCCGGGCGATCGGCGAACTCTACCAGTACGGACTCTCGGCGCGGGGCCTCGCCCTCGACACCGTGATGCCGGACCGGCCGGAGGAGTTTCCCGACTTCACTCATGTCTGGTTCGAGACGCCGGCGCCGGATTCCGACACCGTCACGGTGATGACGCTCCTCGACGGCCCCTCGGTGGCGGGCGCCTACCGGTTCCGGATGCGGCGCGGCAAGGCCGTGGTGATGGAGATCGAGGCGCGGCTGCACCTGCGCCGGGACGTCGGCCGCTTCGGGCTGGCGCCGCTCACCTCGATGTACTGGTTCTCCGAGACGGCCAAGCCCAGCGCCGTCGACTGGCGCCCCGAGGTGCACGATTCGGACGGGCTGGCCCTGTGGACCGGGAGCGGCGAGCGCCTCTGGCGGCCCCTGCGCAACCCGCCCCGGACCATGGTCTCGGCCTTCGTGGACGCGCGGCCGCGCGGCTTCGGGCTGATGCAGCGCGACCGCCTGTTCGACCATTACCAGGACGGGGTCTACTACGACCGCCGGCCCTCGCTCTGGGTCGAGCCGCTCGGGGATTGGGGCCGGGGCAGCGTGCAGCTCATCGAGAACCCGACCGACGACGAGATCCACGACAACGTCGTGGCCATGTGGGTGCCGGAGGAGCCGGCCCGGGCCGGCTCCGTGCACGACCTCGCCTACCGGCTGCACTGGGTGGCCGACGAGCCCTATCCGTCCGCGCTCGCGCGCTGCGTCGCGACCCGCGAGGGCAATGGCGGGCAGGCCGGGACGGAGCGCCCGAAGGGCCTGCGCAAGTTCGTGGTGGAGTTCCTGGGCGGGCCGCTGGCGCAGCTCCCCGCGGGCGTGAAGCCCGAGCCGGTGCTCAGCGCCTCCCGCGGCAGCTTCCCGCTCGCCCGCACGGAGGCGGTGCCGGACGACGTGCCGGGCCATTGGCGCGCCGAGTTCGACCTCGCGGTCACCGGGTCCGAGCCGGTGGAATTGCGGCTCTTCCTGCGCCAGGGCGACCGCACGCTCAGCGAGACCTGGACCTACCAGGTCATCCCGGCGGCCTGACCGCGGGATCGGGGCGATCCTGCGCCCCTCGATCGACCGCCGCGCGTCGCGGCCTCCGGGAAAGGTTGCGCCGCGGGCGCGCGGGGGGGGCCGCCCGTCCGGGCGCTACCCGAGTTCGGCGAGCGGCACCGGATAGGCGTGCGGCCGCCCCGCCAGCATCGAGTCGATCAGGGCCAGCACCTCGCGCCGGCCGACATTCGCGGCCTGCTCGAAGGGCGTCCAGGTCTGGACGAAGTCGAGGCCGGCGAAGACCTCCCGGTAGCGCAGCAGCTCGGCCGGGGTGAGCGGCACGCCGCGCACGAAGGCCTTGTGGGCGGAGATCGTCAGCGCCCGGCGCGGATCCTCCGGATCGAGTTCGAACTTGAGCGCGTCGCCGCAGAACAGGATCCCGCGGGCGCGGTCGAACAGCACGGCGTGGCCGTCGAAATGGCCGGCCGTGCGGTGCAGGACGAGGCCCGGCAGCGGCTCCAGCTGGTCGTCGTAGGGCCAGGACACCCGGAGGGCGGCGCTCCAGGCGAAATCCGCCGCCGGCAGGGCGAGTTCGGGGTCGAAGCGGTCCTGGAGCTGCGGCAGCGCGGCGTAGCTGTGGGGATGCGAGGCGGAGAGCACCGCCACGCCGCCGAGCGCCGCGACGTGGTCGAGCGCCGCGTCGCTGAGCACGGTGCAGCCCTCGAAGCCCAGATTCCCGTGCGGGGTGGTCACCAGATAGGCGCTCGGCCCGATCCCGGTCACCGGGTCGTTCCAGAACTTCCACACGCCGGGCTCGACCTCGGCCCAGTGACACGGGAAGGCGGCCTGCGCCTCCGCGACGGTGCGGAAGCGCCAGCCCTGCTGCGGCACGACGTGGCGGGCGTCCAGGCAGAGCGGGCAGGCGGGCGGGGCCGCGAAGTGCCGCTGCCAGAAACCGCAATTGTCGCACAGGAAGGCCGGGAGCTTGAGCGCGCCCGCGAAGGGCAGGTAGCCGGGCAAGGTCGGGTCCTGGTCAAGAGGGCTGGGCAGACAGCAGGGCTGGGCAGACAGCGCTCGGCGGGAGATAGTGCGGCGGCCGCACGGGTCGATCTCCGGCGGGTTCTCGAAGCCGCGGCGTAACCGCCGGGCGGGCGGCGGCGAAACACGGGGCAACGGTCAAGGCGGCGGGCGGGCGCCCGGCGGCACGATCGGGGGGACCCGCATGACGCTTCTTCGCCGACGCCTCCTCCTCAGCCTCCCGCTCCTCTCGCTGGCCGCCGCCAAGCCCCAGAGCAAGCCCCAGAGTTCGGGAGGAGAGGTCACCACCACCGACCTCGTCCTCAACTGCGACACGGCCCTGGGCCCGGTCCTCGCCCGGGCGGCGGAGAGGTTCCGGTCCGTCTCGGGCGTCACGGTCCGGGTCTTCCCGACCAGCCCCGGCCTCCTGGTCCCGCAGCTCGCCCGCAAGGTCCAGAACGACCTCCTGGTCACCCAGGACGGGATCGTGGCGCAGGCGGCCGCCGCCGGGCTGATCGACGGGGCGCCGGTCGGGGCGTGGCGCAACCGCCTCGTCGTCGCGGCCCGCAAGGGCGCCGCCGCCGACGCGCTGAGGGGCCGGATCGCGGTCTGCGACCCGACCCCGGCCGCCGACATGGACGGGCCCGGGATCCTGCGAGCCCTGCAGCTCGGCGAGAGGAGCGTCGTCGGCGTCCTCGACACGGACGAGGTGCTGGACCTCGTCCTGCGCGGCGAGGCGGAGGCGGGGTTGCTGCACGCGAGCGACCTCGCGCAGCGCCCCGCGCTCGAGGTGATCCGCCCGGTCCCGGAGCGCGTCGCGCCGCCGATCACCTACCGGGCGGCCGTGACGCGCCTCGCCCGTCGGCCGAATCCGCGGGCCTTCCTCGACTTCCTGACCTCGCCCGCCGGAAGCGGAGCGCTCGCCGCGCAGGGACTGGAGACGACCGCATGAGCATGCACGGCGTTCAGACCCATGCCTGGCCGGTGCGGATCGCGCACTGGACCATGGCGGGCGCGATCCTGGTGATGATCGGCAGCGGCTGGCGCATCTACAACGCCGAGCCGATCCTGCCCTTCCGCTTCCCGCTCTTCGCCACGCTCGGCGGCGACGTCGAGGCGGCCCTCGCCCGGCACGGAGACCCGGGCGTCGCCACCGCGATCGCGTGGCACTTCGCCGGCATGTGGGTCCTCGCCGGCGCCTACCTGCTCTTCGTCGGCTACGGCCTCGCCTCGGGCCATTTCCGCCGCGACTTCCTGCCGGTGGGGCCGCGCAGCGTCCTGCGCGACCTCGCAGCGGCGCTGCGCTTCCGGCTGGAGCACCGGCTCGGCGAGTACAACGCCGTGCAGAAGCTGTTCTACTGGGGCGTCCTCGCGGCGGTCCTGGTCGTCATCCTGTCGGGCGTCGCGATCTGGAAGCCGGTGCAGACCTACCCGCTCGAACTCGCCTTCGGCGGGTTCCAGGGCGCGCGCGTCGTCCACTTCCTGGCGATGACGGCGATCGTCGGCTTCCTCGTCATCCACCTCGCCCTGGTCGCCCTCGTGCCGAGCACGCTCGTGGCCATGATCACCGGCCGCTCCGGCCGGCCCGCTTCGGACACGTCCCACGGGACCGGAGACGCGGCATGACCCTGCTCCCGCGCGACTTCACCTTCGACCGGCGCCGCCTCCTCGGCGGCAGCCTCACGCTCGGCGCGCTCACCCTGCTCACCGGCTGCGACGTGAGCGACGGCGGCGCGGTCCAGGCGGCGCTCGCCCGGGTCTCGGCCTGGAACGACCGCGTGCAGGCGAGCCTGTTCGGCCCCGACCGGCTCGCCCCGATCTTCCCGGATGCCCTGGCGGTGAAGGATTTCCGCTACAACGCCTGGTACGGGCCGCAGGATGCGCCCCGCCTGGACCCGGCGACCTATCGCCTGCACCTCGCGGGCCGGATCGCCGACAAGCGGCCCTGGACCGTGGATGCCCTGGCGGCGCTCCCCCAGGTCACCCAGGTGACGCGCCACGTCTGCGTGGAGGGCTGGAGCATGATCGGCCAGTGGAGCGGCACGCCGCTGCGCACCTTCCTGGAGCGCGTCGGCGCCGACCTGACGGCCCGCTACGTCGGCTTCGAGTGCGCGGACGGCTACTACGAGGGCCTGGACATGCCGACGGCGCTGCACCCGCAGACGCTGATGGCCTTCCGCCTCCACGGCGAGACGCTTCCGGTCCGCCACGGCTTCCCGTTCAAGCTGCGGGTGCCGACCAAGCTCGGCTTCAAGAACCCGAAATTCGTCACCACGGTCTACGTCACCGACAAGCAGCCGCGGGGCTACTGGCCGGACCGGGGCTACAATTGGTTCAGCGGGCTCTGAACATGGGCCGCCCCGCCTCCTCCACCTGCGCCGTCGGCGTCATGGCGAAGGCGCCGCAGGCAGGCCGCTCGAAGACCCGCCTCTGCCCGCCGCTCACGCCCGCGCAGGCCGCCGCCCTCTCGGCCGCCTTCCTGCGCGACACGACCGCCGCGCTCGCGCGCGCCGCCGCGCGGGCGCCGATCGCGCCCTACGCGGCCTACGCGCCCCGCGGCGCGGAGGATGCCGTGCGGGCCGGGATCGCCCCCGGCACCGCGCTGATCCTGGCGGACGGCTCGCCCCCGATGCCGCCCGGCGTCGAGGGGTTCGGGCGCTGCCTGCTCCACGCCGTCGACGGGATGCTGGCGCGGGGGCACCCGGCCGTGGGCGTGCTGAGCTCCGACTGCCCGACCCTGCCCGCCTCCGTCCTGGTCGAGGCCGCGCGGCTGCTGCTCGCTCCCGGCGAGCGGGCCGTGCTCGGGCCCTGCGCGGATGGCGGCTACTACTTCCTGGGGCTGAAGGGACGGCACCCGGCGCTCTTCGCGAACATCGCCTGGAGCACCGGGACCGTGGCGCAGGCGACCCGGGCGCAGGCGCGGCGGATCGGCCTCGCCCTCGTCGAACTGCCCGAATGGTACGATGTCGACGACGCCGACGCGCTCGCGCGGCTGCGCGGCGAGGCGGGCGCCGGGTCCCCGGCGACGGCGGCGGCGCTCGCGCGGCTCGCCGCCGCCCCGCGGGCGGAGCCGGCCGCGTGAGGACCCCGCTCGCCCGCCTCGCCCTGCTCGCCGGGCTCCTCGTCGCGCTCACCCTCGGCGGCCTGTCCCTCCATGTTCCAGGCGCCGACACGGTGGGCACGCCGCTGCGGGCGCAGATCCTGGTCGGGCTGCTCGCCGTCTCGGTGGGGATCTACCTCCTGGCGGTGCGGCTCGTCCTGCGGGAGAGCGTGCCGGCGCGGGCCCTCTGGCTGGTGATCGGCGTCGCCCTCCTGCTGCGGCTCGCGCTTCTGCCCGCCCCGCCCTTCCTGTCGAGCGACATCTACCGCTACGTCTGGGACGGGCAGGTCCAGGCCGCCGGGATCAACCCCTACCTGTACGTCCCGGCGGACCCGGCCCTGGCGCAGCTGCGCGACCCCGCCATCTTCCCGCTCATCAACCGGGCCGACTACGCCCGGACGATCTACCTGCCCGCCGCGCAGCTCGCCTTCGCGGCGGTCGGGCGGCTGAGCGCGAGCGTCACCGGCATGAAGGCGGCGATGCTCCTGTGCGACGGCGTCGCGATCCTGTGCGTCCTGCGCCTCCTCGGGGGCGCCGGCCTGCCCCCCGCCCGCGTGCTCATCTACGCCTGGAATCCGCTGGTCCTGTGGTCCTTCGCCCTCGACGGCCACGTGGACGCGCTCGCGGTCGGCCTCCTCGCCCTCGCGCTCCTCGCCCGGGCGCGGCACCGGGAGGGCCTCGCGGGCGCGCTCCTCGCCGCCGCGAGCCTCGTGAAGGTGCTGCCCGTCGTGGTGGCGCCGGCCTTCCTGCGCGGGGGCGGCTTCGGGCGCCCGGCCGCGGCGGGCCTCGCGACCCTGGTCGTCCTCTCCCTGCACTACCTTTCGGCCGGCCCGCTGATCCTCGGCTTCCTGCCCGCCTACGGGGCCGAGGAGGGTTTCGACACCGGCCGGGGCTTCTGGCTGCTCGCCGGACTGGCGCATCTCGTGCCGCTCCCGGCGGCGGCGGGCCGCCTCTACGGCCTGTGCGCGGCGCTCGGCTTCGCGGCGCTCGCCGCCTTCGTGGCCACGCGGCGCGCCGGGCCGCCCGACGCCGTCCGCCTCTGCCGCGACGCCGGCCTGCTGGCGGCCGTCGCCACCGCGGCGGCGAACCCGCACTACGCCTGGTACTATCCGTGGCTCGCGCTGCCGGCCGCGATCGCCCCGACGCCCGCCGTGATCTGGCTCTCGGCGGCGCCGGTGCTGTTCTTCATCGACCCCTTCAACGAGCGCTTCGTCTGGCCGGGCCTGGTCTTCGGTCCGGCCGTCATCCTCGCCCTGCGCGACCTGCGCCGGGCCCGCAGCACGGCGCTCGCCCTCGCGCCGAAAGGAGCGTCCTGATGTCGGCCTCCCCCGGGATCGCGAATCCGCGCCGCTACTTCGAGGCGGTCGGCGACGCCCGCGACGCGGTCGCGACCGCGCCGCCCGTCTGCCTCTACCTGGAGGTGACGAACCGCTGCAATCTCCTCTGCGAGACCTGCCCGCGCACGTTCGAGACGCTCGAACCCCCGGCCGACATGAGCTGGGACCTGTTCACCCGCATCGTCGATCAGGTCCCCGGCATCGCCCGGGTTGTGCTGCACGGGGTCGGCGAGCCGATGCTGGTCGACGACCTGCCGCGGATGATCCGCCACCTCAAGGCGCGGGGCACCTACGTGCTGTTCAACACGAACGGCACCCTGATGCAGCCCAAGCGGTTCCGGGACCTGATCGAGACCGGGCTCGACGAGCTGCGCGTCTCCCTCGACGCGGCCGACCGCGCCTCCTACAGGCGGGTGCGCGGCAAGGACTTCTTCGATCGCATCGTGCGCGACGTCGGCCGGTTCACGGCCTTCCAGAGGGAGGCGGGCGCCGCGACCCCGAGGGTCTCGCTCTGGCTCACCGGTCTCAAGGAGACGATCGACCAGTTGCCGGACTTCGTGCGCCTCGCCGCCCGGATGGGGGTGCGCGAGGTCCACCTGCAGCGGCTCGTCTTCGACGAGGCCGGCTACGGCATGGCCCGCGCCGACCTCTCGCTGTTCGAGCGCGCGCGGGAGGAGGAGCATGCCGCCATCGCGGCCGCGCAGGCGATCGGGGCCGAACTCGGCGTCAGCCTGGACGCGTCGGGCGCCACCGAGCCCGGCCTCAGCCTCAGGCGGCAGGCCGAGGACCGGCCCTGGGCGACCTGCCGGCGGCCGTGGTCGCTGATGTACATCACCGCCCACGGCCGCGCCCTGCCCTGCTGCATCGCGCCCTTCTCGGTGCGGGGCTACGACAGCTACACGCTCGGCGACGCGACGCAGGCGAGCCTGCGCGAGATCTGGAACGGCGAGGCCTACCGGGACTTCCGCCGCGCCCTGCTGTCCGAGGCGCCCCCGGCGCCGTGCCGGAATTGCGGGCTGCGATGGAGCCTGTGAGCGTCGTCATCCCGACCCTCGACGAGGGGGAGACGATCGGCGCCGTGCTGCGCGAGATCCCGCGCGCCTACGCGGGCGACCTCATCGTGGCGGATGGCGGCAGCCGCGACGACACCCGGGCGATCGCGGCGGCGGCCGGCGCCCGGGTGATCGAGGCCGGGCGCGGCTACGGCCGGGCCTGCGCGGCGGGTGCGGCGGCGGCGCGGCCGGAGAGCCGGGTCATCGCCTTCCTCGACGGGGACGGCGCCGACCGGGGCGACCTGATCGCGCGGATCGCCGACCCGGTCCTGCGGGGGGAGCGGGACCTCGTCCTCGCCTCGCGCACCCGCGGCGCGCGCGAGCCCGGCGCGATGCTCTGGCACCAAGTGCTGGCCGGGCGGCTCGCCGGCCTCGGCATCGGGGCGCTCTACGGGGTGCGCTACAGCGACATGTGCGCCTTCCGGGCGATCGGCCGGGACGCCCTCGCGCGGCTGAACCTGCGGGAGATGACCTATGGCTGGAACATCGAGATGCAGATGCAGGCGGCCCGCGCCGGCTACCGCATCGCCGAGGTGCCGGTTCCCTATCGGTGCCGGGCGGGCGGCCGGTCGAAGGTGGCGGGATCCCTGACCGGGACGCTTCGGGCGGGCAGCCGGATCGTCTCGACCTTCCTGCGCGTCGCGGCCGGGCCGGCGCCGCCGCCATGACCGAGGCCTTCCTCCTCGCGGACTACCTTGCGCGCTGGTCCGGCGAGGCGCCGAACGACCTCGCCGCCTCGGATTCCGAGACGCTGCCGGTGGCCTCGCTCCTGGCCCTCGCGGACGAGGAGGATCGGCGCCGCTGGAACGCCCTCGATCTCGGCTACGCGGATCCGCGGGGCGCCCCCTGGCTCCGGGCCGCCGTCGCCTCCCGCTACGCGGGTCTCGCCCCCGAGGCGGTGCTGGCCTGCGCGGGGGCGCAGGAGGCGGCGACCTGCGTGCTGCGGGCCCTGCTCGGCCCGCAGGACCACGCGGTGATCGTCCTGCCGCTCTACCAGCCCTCCGAGCGGGTGGTGACGGCACTCTGCGCGGCGACCGGCGTGCCGCTCGCCGAGACGGGCGGGAGCTGGGCCCTCCGGGTCGACCGGGTGGCCACCGCCCTGCGGCCGAACACCCGGGTGGTGCTGACGAACTTCCCCAACAGCCCGACCGGCGCCACCCTCGACGGCGGGACCCTGCGCGACCTCGTCGGGCTGTGCCGGGCCCGCGGCCTCTGGCTCGTCAACGACGAGGTCTACCGCGAGACCGCCACCGACGAGGGCCCGCCCGCCTGCGTGGAGGCCTACGAGCGGGGCGTGTCGGTCGACGGGCTCTCGAAGGGGTTCGGCCTGCCGGGCCTGCGCGTCGGCTGGGTGGCCTGCCGCGACCCGATCCTCATGGCGCGCACGCTCGCGGTGAAGAGCACCCTGTCGAGCTGCCTCTCCGCCACCAGCGAGGTGCTGGCCCACATCGCCCTTCGCCACCGGGCGCGGATCCTGGCGCGGACGCGGGCGATCGGCCTGCGCAACCGGGCCCGCCTGGACGACCTCCTGGCGCGGCACCGGGGCCGCCTCGCGGAGGACGGCTCGCGCAATCTCGCCTTCGGCTTCCCGCGCTATCTCGGGCCGGAGGGGGCGGAGCGTTTCGCCGTCGACCTCGCGCGGCGGGGCCGCTGCCTCGTGCTGCCCTCGACGCTGTGGCGCTCGCCCCTCGCGCCGCTCCCCGCCGACCGCCTGCGCATCGGCCTCGGCCAGGCGCGGGCCGGGGCGGCGCTCGACGCCCTCGACGCGCATCTGGAGGAGGTGCGGGCGTGATCCGGGATCCGGTTGATCACCGTGGATCCCGTCTCACGAGCCCGCGCGGCGCTTCACGGGTCGCGCCCGCGCGCCCTCCGGTCCTGGTCGGGACGGTCAGCGCCGATTCGCCGCCAGGAACCCGCCCATCCGCTCCAGGGCGCGGGCGATGTTCTCCGCCGAGTTGGCGTAGGACAGCCGGAGGTAGCCCTCGCCGTGGACCCCGAAATCCGGGCCGCCGATCGCGGCGATCCCGGCCTCCTCCAGCAGCGCCGAGGCCAGGGCCTTGGCCTTCCAGCCGGTCCGCGCGATGTTCGGGAAGGCGTAGAAGGCGCCCTTCGGGGTGATGCAGGAGACCCCCGGCAGGCGGTTCAGCCCCTCGACCACCAGGAGGCGGCGCCGGTCGAACTCCGCCATCATGGCGGCCACCGCGTCCTGCGGCCCGTCCAGGGCCGCGATGCCGGCCCATTGCGTCGCCGCGTTCACGCAGGAGAAGGAATTCACCGCGAGCTTGCGCGCCGCCTCGTAGAGGGGCGCGGGCCAGACCGACCAGCCGAGCCGCCAGCCCGTCATCGCGTAGGTCTTGGACGCGCCGTCGAGGTAGATCAGCCGGTCGCGAATCTCCGGATAGGCGAGCAGCGTGTGGTGCCGCGCGCCGTCGTAGGTCATGGTGCCGTAGATCTCGTCCGAGAGCACCGCCACGTCGGGATGCGCCGCGAGCCCCGCCACCAGGCGGTCGATCTCCGCCTTCGGAGTCACGCCGCCGGTCGGGTTGGCCGGCGAGTTCACGATCAGCAGCCGGGTGCGCGGCGAGATCAGCGCCAGCGTCTCCTCGGCCGAGAAGGCGAAGCCGTTCGCCTCGCGGATCGGGATCGGCACCGGGGTCGCGCCGGTGAACTCGATCATCGAGCGGTAGATCGGGAAACCCGGATCCGGATAGAGGATCTCGGCCCCCGGCTCGCCGAACATCAGGATCGCGGCGAACATCGTGACCTTGCCGCCCGGCACGATCATGACGCTGTCGGGCGAGACCTCGACCTCGAGCCGGCGATGGAGGTCGCGCGCCACGGCCTCGCGCAGGGGCAGGATGCCGGTCGCGGGCGTGTAGCCGTGATGGCCGTCGCGCAGGGCCTTGATCGCCGCCTCGACCACGTGGGGCGGGGTCGGCATGTCGGGCTGGCCGATACCGAGATTGATCACGTCCCGCCCGGCCTGCGCCAGGGCCGTGGCCCTGGCCAGCACCGCGAAGGCGTTCTCCTCGCCGATGCGCGCGAAGGCCGGAACCGGGGTCGGCATCGCGGCCGTCGCGCCCGTCAGCGCTCGCTCTTGGCGGCCAGCCGGCTCGCGCCGTAGGACAGGGCGCCGCCGAGCACGATGAGCAGGATCCCGACCTTGACCGCCGCCCACAGGAGCGAGCGGTTGACGCCCTCGTCGGTGAGCATGATCAGCAGGCAGGCCAGCACCGGCAGCGACACCACGATGCCGATCGGAATCAACGGGTTGGTGCTCTTCTCGGTCATGAATCCGGTCCCACGGGTCGACGTTGCGCCGGCGTCATAGCACCCTCGTGCGGCGGTGGGGACACCCGGCCCGAGGATTCTTTCGTCCTGCGACGACGCGCGCGGCCCGCGCGCCACGCGGCCCGACTCTGTTGCCTTCCCGCACCGGCCGGGTCCAATGTCCGCCGCCAATCGTGAATGGAGGAACGCCCGATGGCCCCCACGCCCCGCCCCCGGATCGATCCGAGCCGTCTGCGGTCGCGGCTGTGGTTCGACAATCCCGACAATCCCGGCATGACCGCGCTGTACCTGGAGCGCTACCTGAACTACGGCCTCACCCTGGCCGAGCTGCAGGCGGGCAAGCCCCTGATCGGCATCGCGCAGACCGGATCCGACCTCTCGCCCTGCAACCGCCATCACATGGAACTCGCCAAACGCGTGCGCGACGGCATCACGGCGGCGGGCGGCGTCGCCTTCGAGTTCCCCTGCCACCCGATCCAGGAGACCGGCAAGCGCCCGACCGCCGCCCTCGATCGCAACCTCGCCTACCTGTCGCTGGTCGAGGTGCTGTACGGCTACCCGCTCGACGGCGTCGTGCTGCTCACCGGCTGCGACAAGACCATGCCGGCCTGCCTGATGGCGGCCGCCACGGTGAACATCCCGGCGATCTCGCTCAATGTCGGGCCGATGCTGAACGGCTGGAGCCGCGGCGAGCGCACGGGCTCGGGCACCGTCGTCTGGAAGGCCCGCGAGCGCCACGCGGCGGGCGACATCGACTACCAGCAATTCCTCGACATCGTGGCCTCCTCGGCGCCCTCCACGGGCCATTGCAACACGATGGGCACCGCCTCGACCATGAACGCCCTGGCGGAGGCGCTCGGCATGGCGCTGCCCGGCTCGGCGGCGATTCCCGCCCCCTATCGCGAGCGCGGCCAGGCCGCCTACGCCACCGGCCAGCGCATCGTCGAGATGGTCTGGGAGGACCTGAAGCCCTCCGACATCCTCACCCGCGAGGCCTTCGAGAACGCCATCGTGGCCAACACCGCCATCGGCGGCTCGACCAATGCGCCCATCCACATCAACGCCATCGCCAAGCTGATCGGCGTGCCGCTGAGCTGCGACGACTGGGAGCGCGTCGGCTACGACATCCCGCTGCTCGTCAACATGCAGCCGGCCGGGGCCTATCTGGGCGAGGAATATTATCGTGCGGGCGGCCTGCCGGCGGTGCTGGCCGAGCTGATCGAGGCCGGCAAGATCCACGCGGACGCGCTCACCTGCAACGGCCGCACCGTCGGGGAGAATTGCCGCGAGGCCAGGACCTGGGACCGCGAGGTGATCAAGCCCTATTCCGAGCCCCTGCGCGAGCGGGCCGGCTTCCTCAACCTCAAGGGCACGCTGTTCGACTCGGCGATCATGAAGACGAGCGTGATCAGCCGCGAGTTCTACGACCGCTACCTGTCGAACCCGGGGGATCCCTACGCGTTCGAGGGCCGGGTCGTGGTGTTCGACGGGCCCGAGGATTACCACCACCGGATCGACGACCCCGCCCTCGACATCGACGAGAACACGGTGCTGATCATGCGCGGGGCGGGCCCGATCGGCTATCCGGGCGCGGCCGAGGTGGTGAACATGCAGCCGCCGGGGGCGCTGATCCGGCGCGGCGTGCTCTCGCTGCCCTGCATCGGCGACGGGCGCCAGTCGGGCACCTCGGGCACGCCCTCGATCCTCAACGCCTCCCCGGAAGCGGCGGCGGGCGGCGGGCTGGCGCTGCTGCAGAACGGCGACCGCGTCCGCATCGACCTCAACACGCGGCGGGCGGACATCCTGCTGCCCGACGAGGAGCTGGCGCGGCGGCGCGAGGACCTGGCGGCGCGGGGCGGCTACCCGTTCCCGGCGAGCCAGACGCCCTGGCAGGCGATCCAGCGGGCGATGGTCGAGCAGCTCTCCGAGGGCATGATCCTGCGCGGGTCGGACGCGTTCCAGAAGGTCGCCCAGACCATGGGGCCGCCGCGGGACAACCACTGATCCGCGGTGCAGAGGCCGCGAGGGGCCGCGCCCCTCGCGGGAGACCGCGCCCTACGCCTCGGGGACGTTCCGCTCCAGCTCCTCCAGCCAGGCGCGCGCGTTGCCGTCCGAGGGCGCGCGCCAATCGCCGCGGGGCGAGAGGGAGCCGCCCGCCGCCACCTTCGGGCCGTTCGGCAGGGCCGAGCGCTTGAACTGGCTGAAGCCGAAGAAGCGCTGCAGGAACACCTTCATCCAGGCGCGGATCTCCGGCAGGGCGTAGGCGCCCCGGCTCGCCTCGGGGAAGCCGGGCGGCCAGGGGCCGCGCGCGGGGTCCTCCCAGGCGCGGGCCGCCAGGAAGGCGATCTTGGAGGGCCGGAACCCGTAGCGCAGCGTGTAGAACAGGGTGAAATCCTGCAGCGCGTAGGGGCCGATCTTGGCCTCGGTGCTCTGGAGCTTCTCGCCCTCCTTCACGGGCACGAGTTCGGGCGAGATCTCGGTGGCGAGGATCGCCTCCAGGGTGCGGTTCACCTCCGCGTCGAACTGGCCGGAGGCGACCACCCAGCGGATCAGGTGCTGGATCAGGGTCTTGGGCACCCCGGCATTGACCCCGTAATGGGACATCTGGTCGCCGACGCCGTAGGTGCACCAGCCGAGGGCCAGCTCCGACAGGTCCCCGGTGCCGACCACGATCGCGTCGTTCTGGTTGGCGAGGCGGAACAGGAAGTCGGTGCGCAGGCCCGCCTGCACGTTCTCGAAGGTCACGTCGTAGACCGGCTCGCCGCGCCCGAACGGGTGGCCCATGTCGGCGAGCATCTGGCGGGCCGCCGGGCGGATGTCGAGCTCGACCGCCGCCGTGCCGAGGGCCGCCATCAGCCGATGGGCATTGCCCTTCGTCTCCGCCGAGGTGGCGAAGCCCGGCATCGTGTAGGTCAGGATGTTGGTGCGCGGAAGACCAAGCCGGTCGAAGGCCTTGGCGGCCACGATGAGGGCGTGGGTCGAATCGAGGCCGCCGGAGATGCCGATCACCACCTTCTCGGTGCGGATGGCGCGCAGGCGCTGGGCGAGGCCCGCGACCTGGATGTTGTAGCCCTCGTAGCAATCCTGCGCGAGGCGGGCGGGATCGGCCGGCACGAAGGGGAAGCGCTCGACCGTGCGGGCGAGGCCGAGATCCGCCGAGGGCGGCGAGACCGTGAAGGGGACGCGCCGCCAGGGCCGCTCGCCCAGCACCGCGCGGGCATTGTCGTCGAAGCTGCCCATCTGCGCCCGCTCCTGGCGCAGGCGGTCGAGGTCGATGTCGGCCAGGGTGACGAGGGGGCCGGCCGGGAAGCGCTCGCCCTCGGCGATCAGCGTGCCGTCCTCGTAGATCACGGTCTGGCCGTCCCAGGCGAGGTCGGTGGTCGATTCGCCCGGGCCGGCCGCCGCGTAGACGTAGGCCGCGAGGCAGCGGGCGGAGGCCGACTGGCACAGGAGCTTGCGGCTCTCGGCCCGCCCGATGGTGATCGGGCTCCCGGACAGGTTCACGAGCACGCTCGCCCCCGCGAGCGCCGCCAGCGCCCCGGGCGGGACCGGGATCCACATGTCCTCGCAGACGTCGACGCCGATGACGAGGCCCGGCAGATCCTCCGCGCCGAACAGCAGGTCGGTGCCGAACGGCACCTCCTCGCCGCCGAGCCGGATCGCCGCCCCGGCGATCCCGGCGCCGGGGGCGAAGTGGCGCTTCTCGTAGAATTCCCGGTAGTTCGGCAGGTAGCTCTTCGGCACCACCCCGAGCACGCGCCCGCGATGCACGAACACCGCCGCATTGTAGACCCGGTTGCGGTGTCGCAGCGGGGCGCCGACCACGAGGAGCGGCAGCAGGTCCCGGGTCCGCGCCGCGAGGTCGGCGAGGGCCGCCTCGACCGCGTCGAGCAGGGTGTCCTGCAGGAGCAGGTCCTCGATCGCGTAGGCGGAGAGGCAGAGTTCCGGAAACACCGCCAGCGCGACGCCCTGGTCGTGGCAGCGCCGCGCCAGCGCCAGGATCTCGTCCGCGTTGGCGGCGGGCTCCGCGATGTGGCTCTGCCCGACGCAGGCCGCGACCCGGACGAAGCCGTGCTGGTAGAGGGAGCGGAACATCGAGGATGAACCTCCGGCGATGACGACGCTTCGTTAATGCGGCGAGACCGGGCGCGGTGCCAGCGTCTCCCGTGATCAGGCCGCGGGACGACGCGCATCGGCGCGCCGGAGCAGGCCGCCCATCCCGACGAACAGGGCGGCGGAGGCGGCCGCGTTGGCCAGGAAACCGGGATCGGCGGCGTAGAGGGCGGCGCCGGCGAGCGCGCCGACCGCGCCGCCGAGCTGAAAGGTGGCGTTCAGGATCGCGCCGAGGCTGCCGCGCTCCGCCGCCGGCACGACGGCCATCGCCCCCTGGAGCAGCAGCGCCGTGATCATGTCCCGGCCGAACGCGTAGGCCGCGTAGGCCAGCGTCTGGAAGGGCAGATTGCCCTGGCCGAAGGGGACGGAGGCGACGATGAGCGCGGTCGCGAGAACGACGCCGGTGCAGAGGCCGAGCGGCCTCGCGACGCGCTTGGCGACCCAGCCGGAGACCATCGCGCCCGCGAAGCCTCCGACCTCGCCCACGAACAGCATCGCCCCGATCACCGCCGGCCCCCGGTCCGGCAGGCCGTCTCGGAGGATCCAGGTCGGATAGAGGCCGATGAACGCGAAGGTGCCTGCGCTGCGTGCGACATAGGCCATGAGCAGCGGGCCCGTGCCGCTCGCGAGGGACAGGACGCGTTCGCGGTAGGTCGCGAGCGTGACCCGGCTCGCGGCGCGCCCCTCGCGCGGCGTCGAAGGAAGACGCGTCGCCGCGAGACAGAAGCCGCTCGCGAGGAGCGCGGCCGGAACGAGGGGCAGCTGCCAGGCCACGGCGCCGGCGAGCCGCACGCCGAGCGACATGGCGCTCATCAGGGCGACCGAGGCGGCGGTGATCGCGGCGTTGAAATTGATGAGGAAGAACGCTCCCCACAGCACGGCCACGGCGCGCATCGATGCGTCCTTCCCGCTGCGATCCCGCGGCCACGCGAGTCGTTCATCTTCCCTAACGTCAATAACATATCATGAACGTGGACCGGCGCACGGGTCGGACGACCGGACCGGCGATCCCGCCCTGCGTCATGGTGGGAGGCGGCGCGGGACAGGTCCCGCCCGGCTGCCTAATCGGGTGTTAACGATACCCCGCCTAACTGGTGGAGAGCAGCGGCCGCGGGCGGCGCGGCCCGCCTCCAACCAGCCAGCATCATGAGATCTTCGGGACGGCCCCCCTACCTCGAACCATCCGCTCGCCCGCTGCAGTCGATGCGCGGCGCGCCCGCTCCGGTTGCCCGCCGCGGGTTCTCGCTCGCGGCGGTCGCCGAGACCCTGATCCGCCTGAGGGCGCTGATCGCCCGGCGCCTCCTGGTGCCGGCGGCGCCGCAGCGCCTCGCCCTGCCGCCGCCGCCCAAACCCGCGGCGCTGAGCCCGCGCGCGACGCCGAGCTGGATGACGGAGCCCGCCCCGCGCCAAGCGCCGCCCTCGTGGTCGCCCGACCTCGTGCGCGCGGCGCCGCCCGCGCCGGCCGAGGCGCCGCCGGTCGCGACCCCGCCCGCCGTCGCGCCGCGGCAGGAGGTCGCCGAGGTCCCGCCCCCGCCGCGTCCTGCGGCGCCCCTCGACCATCTCCCCGCGCCGGCCGCCTTCGTCCCGGCACCGGCGCCCCCCGTCATGGCCGCGCCGCCCCCGCCGGCTCCCCCGCCGCGGCCTGTCGACCTGCCGCGGCACGCCGGGCCGGGCCCCGACATGGAGGATGCCTGGCTCGCGATCCCGCCCGCCGGTCCGGCCCGGACCGTGCTGACGCGGGTGCGCCGACAGGCCGAGGCCGCGCGGCGCGGCGAGGAGGCGCGGCCCGCGAGCCCGGCCCCGCAATCCGAGCAGCCCGCCGAGGCGCCGGTCCTGCGCTTCACCCGCACGCCCGACCACGTGCTGCAGGCGCGCCGCCGCAAGCGCGAGGAGGAGGCGCGGGCGCGCGAGGCCGAGCGCCTCGCCGCCGAGGAGCGCGACGCGGCCGCGCGCGAGGCGGCGCGCGCCGCCGCGGAGGCCGCCGCCGAGGCGGAGCGCCTCGCCGCCGAGGCCGCGTCGGTGCCGCCGGTCCCGCGCTGGCGCCAGCCCTACGTCCTGCCGCCCGGGGTGAAGTTCACCCGGACGCCGGACCACCTGCTGCGCCACGCCCCCGACGAGACCCCGCCCCCGTCGCCGCCCGCCTTAACGCCGGACGAATCGGCGCCGTGCGATTCCGCGCCGGACGAGCTGGCCGCCGAGCCCGCCGCGCCGGCGGAGGCCGCACCGGAAGCCGCGACCGCGCCCGAGGAGGCGCGGCCCGCCCCCGAGTCTCCCGCCGAGCCCGAGGCGGCCGCCCTCGCGGCGACCGATCCGGCTTGCGTCGCGCCGCCGGCCGTCCCGACCGGGGCGCCCGCCGAGGAGCCGGCTCCGGTCACGGCGGCGCAGGAGGAGACCGCCCCCGCTCACGAGCCCGCGCGGGCCGAGGAGCAAGCCCCGCCCGAGGAGCAGGCCCCGCCCGAGGAGTCGATCCAGGCCGAGGAGTCGATCCAGGCCGAAGGGGCGGCCCCGGAACCGCTCGGGCGAATCACGTTCCCCCTCGACATCTCCTACCTGCGCGCGCTGCCGCGGCGGCCGCTCTATTCCCTGGACGGGCTGCTGCGCCACGACTGGTCCATGCCCCTCGGGGTGGCGGAGGTGCAGGACAACCGCCCGGAGCCGGACGCCGCCGACCTCGCGGCGACCGAAGCCTCTCCCGAGGCGACGAGTGCCGCCGTCGCGGAGCCTCTGGCGGCGCCCGCGCCGGAGCCGGCCGGGGCCGCGCCGGCCGCCGGGATCGCCCCGGACCTCGCCGATCCAGCCCCGACGGAGCCGGTCCCGGCCGCCGTCGCGCCGGCCCCGGCCGCGCCCGCGGCGGAGATTCCGGCGCCGGCCGCACTCGTGCCGGTCCCGGCGCCCGCGATCGTCCCGGCCCTCCCGGCCGCGGAGGAGCCGGCCGCGGCCGAGATCCTGCCCGCGCCGCAGATTGCCGCGGTCGCGGAGCCCGTCGCCCTCCCCCCTGCCGAGAGCCAGGCAGCGACGCCCGAGGCCGCGACCGCGGCCGAGGCGCCCGCCCCGGCGGCCTCGGCGTTCGACCCGGCGGCCGCGGTCGCGGCCGCGCCCGAGGAGGCGCCGCCCCTCGCGCCCCTCGCCCTCACCCTCGTCCCCGCCGGCCCGGTGGAGCCGATCGTGCCCGGACGCCCGTGCGCGGCCGAGGCGCCGAGCGTGGTGATCGGCAACGAGGGCCTGGATTCGGATCTCGGCCTCGACGCGGAGGATCCGGAGGACGAGGACGACATCCTGGCCCTGGTACCGCTGCCGCCGCCGCCCAAGCGGCTCGTCGCGGCCGAGCCGGACGCGCCCTACGAGTTCCCGTCCCTGGCGCTCCTGGCCGAGGCGCGGGCCTCCGACGGGAGCAGCCTCGACGCGGACGTGCTCCAGGCCAACGCCGTGCAGTTGCAGCAGGTGATCCACGATTTCGGGGTGCGCGGCGAGATCCTGGCCGTGCGACCCGGCCCCGTCGTCACCCTCTACGAGATGGAGCCGGCGCCGGGCACCAAGTCGTCGCGGGTGATCTCGCTCGCCGACGACATCGCCCGCTCGATGTCGGCGATCTCCGCCCGCGTCGCCGTCGTCCAGGGCCGCAACGCCATCGGCATCGAGCTCCCCAACGCCAAGCGCGAGACCGTCTACCTGCGCGAGATCCTCAGCAGCCCCGCCTTCGCCGAGACCAAGCAGAAGCTCGCCCTCTGCCTGGGCAAGAACATCGGCGGCGAGGCGATCATCGCCGACCTCGCCCGCATGCCCCACCTGCTCGTCGCCGGCACCACCGGCTCGGGCAAGTCGGTGGCCATCAACACCATGATCCTCTCCCTCCTCTACCGCATGAAGCCCGAGGAGTGCCGCCTGATCATGGTCGATCCCAAGATGCTCGAACTCTCCGTCTACGACGGCATCCCCCACCTGCTCTCGCCCGTGGTGACCGACCCCAAGAAGGCGGTGATCGCCCTGAAATGGGCGGTGCGCGAGATGGAGGAGCGCTACAAGAAGATGGCGCGCCTGGGCGTGCGCAACATCGACGGGTTCAACGCGCGGGTGGCGGAGGCGCGCGAGCGGGGCGAGGTGATCACCCGGACGGTGCAGACCGGCTTCGACCGGGAGACCGGGGAGGCGGTGTACGAGGACGAGGTGATGGACCTCGGGGCGCTTCCCTACATCGTGGTGATCGTGGACGAGATGGCCGACCTGATGATGGTGGCCGGCAAGGACATCGAGGGGGCGATCCAGCGGCTGGCGCAGATGGCGCGGGCGGCGGGGATCCACCTGATCATGGCCACGCAGCGCCCGTCGGTGGACGTGATCACGGGGACGATCAAGGCGAACTTCCCGACCCGGATCAGCTTCCAGGTGACGAGCAAGATCGACTCGCGCACGATCCTGGGCGAGATGGGGGCCGAGCAGCTGCTGGGCCAGGGCGACATGCTGTTCATGGCCGGGGGCGGGCGCACGACGCGGGTGCACGGCCCGTTCGTGTCGGACGACGAGGTCGAGGCGGTGGTCGCCCACCTCAAGCGCCAGGGCCGCCCCGCCTACCTCGACGCCGTCACGGCGGACGAGGAGGAGGCGGCCGAGGCCGCCGCGGCCGAGACCGCAGTGTTCGACCAGGGCAGCTTCGCCGATCCGGCGGCCGACCTCTACGAGCAGGCGGTGGCGGTGGTGCTGCGGGACAAGAAGGCGTCGACGAGCTACATCCAGCGTCGGCTGCAGATCGGCTACAACCGGGCGGCCTCGCTGATGGAGCGGATGGAGAAGGAGGGCATCGTCGGCCCCGCCAACCACGCCGGCAAGCGCGAGATCCTGGTCGAGGCCCAGGCTCAGGCGGAGGAGGCATGAGGCGCCACCCGCAACGGCGGCCCGGCGTCCCATATTCGCCACAGGGTCCGTCTCTAACGGCGGGGCCTCGGCCGCGCCGCCCCACCGGCCTGCGCGCCGCCCCCCGCCCTCAGGGAGACACCTGCCGATGACCGGCCGCCCCCGCTCCGGCCCGCTCGCCCTCCTCGCGGCGCTCCTCTGCCTCGCCGGCGCGGCGCCTGCCCAGGCGCAGGTGACGTCCTTCCTCGACAGCCTGTTCGGGACCAAGCGTGACCAGGGCCCGCAGGCGCAGCCCGATCCGGCCCAGGCCGCTCCGAGCGGCGCGCCGGGTGCCGCGGGCGGCGCACCGACGCTGTCGCGCGCGCCGCTGCCGCCGCGGCGCCCCACGGCGCTCGGGGGCGCGAAGGCGCCCGTGGAGGGCGGCGAGACGGTGGCGGTCCCCGCGGCCGCGCCGGCCCCGGCCGCGCCGCCGCAGCAGGTCGCCGCCGTGACCACGCCGGCCGCCGTCGACCTCAGCAACCCCGCCGCGGTGGTCGAGCGGGCCAACGGCTACTTCAACAGCGTCTCGACGCTGACCGGCAACTTCGTGCAGATCGCGGCGGACGGCCGCAAGATCGGCGGCAAGCTCTACCTCGCCAAGCCCGGCCGCCTGCGCTTCGACTACGACCAGCCCTCGCCGCTCGAAGTGGTGGCGGACGGCACCTCGGTGGCGGTGCGCGACCGCAAGCTCGCGACCCAGGACCTCTACTTCATCTCGCAGACGCCGCTGAAATTCCTGCTGCGGGACAGGATCGACCTCGCCCGCGACCTCTCGGTCACGGATGTCTCGACGGAGCCCGGCGGCGTGCGCATCAGCCTGGAGGACCGCTCGACGCTGGGCGGCACCTCCCGCATCGTCCTCGTGTTCGACGAGGCGATGAAGAGCCTGAGCCAGTGGCGGATCACCGACCCGCAGGGCTACCAGACCACCGTGCTGCTCTCGAACCTGCAGCGCGGCCGGCCGATCGACGGCATGATGTTCGTGATCAATTACGGCCGGCCCGAGGACAAGGAGCTGGAGCAGCGCATGCGGCAGACGCAGCAGCGCTGAGCCCCCACCCGAAGAGCTGATCCGGTGCGCCTCACCGTCTCGACCTGGAACATCAATTCGGTGCGCCTGCGCATCGACCTCGTGCGGCGCTTCCTGGACGAGGCGCGGCCCGACGTGCTGTGCCTGCAGGAAACGAAGTGCCCGAACGACCGCTTCCCGCTGAAGGAGCTGCAGGGCTTCGGCTACCCGCACGTCGTGTTCGCCGGGCAGAAGGGCTACAACGGCGTCGCGATCCTGTCGCGGCTGCCGCTCCTGTCGCAGGAGGTGATGAGCTTCTGCGACCGGCCGGACGCGCGCCACATCTCGGCGGTGCTGGGGCCGGAGGCGGGCGAGGCGGCGGGGATCGTGCTGCACGACTTCTACGTCCCGGCCGGCGGCGACGTGCCGGACGCCGCGCTCAACGACAAGTTCGCCCACAAGCTCGCCTTCATGGACGAGCTGCGGGCCTGGGGCGGGAAGCGCCCGACCGGCCCGGCGATCCTGGTCGGGGACCTCAACGTGGCGCCCCTCGAACACGACGTCTGGTCGCACCGGCAGCTGCTCGACGTGGTGAGCCACACGCCGGTGGAGACCGAGCGGCTGGAGACGCTGCGGGGCGAGGCCGGATGGGTCGACACGATGCGCCATCTGCGGCCGGAGCCGGAGAAGATCTACACGTGGTGGAGCTACCGCTCCCCGGACTGGGCCGCCGCCGACAAGGGACGGCGCCTCGACCACATCTGGGTGACGGCCGATCTGGCCGGCAGCGTGAAGGCCGTGACGGTGGCGCGGCACGCGCGCGCCTGGGAGCGGCCGTCCGACCACGTGCCGGTGACCGTGGAACTCGACCTGTGATCCGGGAGCCGCTTGATCGCAGCGGATCCCGGATCACGAGCCCGCGCGGCGCCTGAGCGAAGACAACATCCGCCTTGCCGAAATGGGAGATGGCGAAGCAATCAGTCGGATTTCGTAGAAGACGCGCGGTCCAGTCCTCCCGTCCGCGGCCGCCCGCCGTCCCAGCCCAGCGCCCGGCTGATCGCGTCCGCCGCCTCCCGCACGGCGGCGGCGAGCGGCGGCACCCGCGCGTCGTCGAGGTACTGCATCGTGCTCGACACGCTCAGCGCCGCCACGATCGCCCCGCTCGCCGCGCGGATCGGGGCGGCGACGCAGCGCACCTCCGGCTCGTTCTCCTCCTCGTCGAAGGCGATCCCGTCCGCCGCGTAGGCGCGCATGCGGGCGAGCCAGGCCGCGAGGTCGCGGTCGCGCCGCGCCCCGCGCGCCTCCCCCACCGCGAAGAAGCCGCGCCAGCCCGCCTCGTCGAGGTCGAGGATCAGCGCCTTGCCGAGCCCCGTCGACCAGACCGGCTGGCGCTCGCCCACCCGCGAACTGATCTCGATCCGCCGCCGCCCGGGGATCTTGTCGAGGTAGAGCGCGAAGCTGCCGTCGAGCACGCCGAGATGGATCGTGTCCTCGCAGATGGCGGAGAGCCGCTCGAGATGGGGCCGCGCCACCCGCGTCAGCGCCACCGATTGCTGCGCCCGGAACCCGAGCTCCAGCAGCTTCGGCCCGAGGCTGTAGCCCTCGCGCGGCACGAAATTGAGGTAGCGCCGCTCGACCAGGCTCGCGGCGAGGCGATGGGTGGTGCTGCGGGTCGTGCCGAGCGCCGCCGACAGGGCCGCCAGATCCGTGGCCCCCGCCGCCACCGCCTCCAGGACGTCGAGGCCGCGAAGCAGCGTCTGACTTCCCGGCGCCGGCCCGCGGCCCGGCGTTGACGCCTTCCCGGTCATCCGCGTATGATCCCACATAAAGAAACTGAATCCCAATATATGGGATTTTGTACCGCCCGCCATCGGGCATCGGGAGGAGATCGCGACCGTGATGTCGCAGGCCGGCGGGTTCCGCCAGCCCCTCCTGGCGCCGGGCGGGCTCCCGCGCCACCAGCCAGGATCACCGCGCCATGAAGCTCTTGCGTTACGGCCCCGCGGGCCAGGAGAAGCCCGGCCTCCTCGATGCGGAGGGCCGCCTGCGCGACCTGTCGGGACACGTCGCCGAGATCGGTCCCGACACGCTCTCGCCCGCCGGCCTCGCGGCGCTCGCCAAGCTCGACCCGGCCGGCCTGCCCCGCGTCGAGGGCTCGCCGCGGCTCGGCGTGCCGCTCGCCGGGGTCGGCAAGTTCATCGCCATCGGCCTGAACTACGCGGACCACGCGGCCGAATCGAACCTGCCGATCCCCAAGGAGCCGGTGGTGTTCACCAAGGCGATCAGCTCGCTCTCCGGTCCCAACGACCCGGTGATGCTGCCGCGCGACTCGGTGAAGAGCGACTGGGAGGTCGAGCTCGGGATCGTGATCGGTCGCCGCGCCGCCTACGTCGAGCAGGCGGAGGCGCTCGACTACGTCGCCGGCTACTGCGTGGTGAACGACGTCAGCGAGCGCGAGTACCAGATCGAGCGCGGCGGTACCTGGGACAAGGGCAAGGGCTGCGACACGTTCGGGCCGGTCGGGCCCTGGCTCGTCACCGCGGACGAGGTCGGCGACCCGCAGAGCCTCGACATGTGGCTCGATCTCAACGGCCGGCGCATGCAGACCGGCAACACCCGGACGATGATCTTCCCCTGCGCGGAGATCGTCTCCTACGTCAGCCGCTTCCTCACGCTGATGCCGGGCGACATCATCACCACCGGCACGCCCCCGGGCGTCGGCATGGGCATCAAGCCGGAGCCGGTCTTCCTGAAGCCCGGCGACGTGATGACGCTCGGCATCGAGAAGCTCGGGACCCAGCGCCAGGACGTGGTGGCGTGGCGCCGGCAGGAGGGCTGAGGCGATGACGCCGTCCGATCGATTCCAGGGCCGGCGCGCCATCGTCACCGGCGGCGCCTCCGGCATCGGGCTCTGCGTCGCCGCGCGGCTCGCCGCCGAGGGCGCGGCGGTCAGCCTGTGGGACGTGAACGCGGAGGCCCTCGGGCGCGCCCGGACCGAGGCCGGGGCCGCCGACGTGCAGGCCCTCGACATCGCGGACCCGGCCCGCGTCGAGGCCGCCATGCAGGCGAGCGTGGCGGCCCTGGGCGGGCTCGACGTGCTGGTCTGCAGCGCGGGCATCACCGGCCCCAACGGCCCGGTGCGCGACTACCCCGTCGAGGCGTGGCGGCGGGTCTTCGACGTGAACGTCCACGGCCTGTTCTACTGCAACCGGGCCGCGGTGCCGGTGCTGGAGCGGACGGGCTACGGCCGGATCGTCAACGTCGCCTCGATCGCCGGCAAGGAGGGCAACCCGAACGCCTCGGCCTACAGCGCCTCCAAGGCGGCGGTGATCGGCCTGACGAAGTCGCTCGGCAAGGAGCTCGCCAGGACCGACATCCGGGTGAACTGCGTCACCCCGGCGGCGGTGCGCACCGCCATCTTCGACCAGATGACGCAGGAGCACATCGACTTCATGCTCTCGAAGATCCCGATCGGCCGCTTCGGCACGATCGAGGAGGTGGCCGCGCTGATCTGCTGGCTGGCGAGCGAGGAGGCCTCCTTCTCGACCGGCGGCGTCTTCGACGTCTCGGGCGGCCGCGCCACCTACTGATCCGGCGCCGCGACCCGCCGGCCATCCCACGACATCGCAGGGTGCGGGGCGCGGTGCCCCGCGCCCTCCCGGTTCCGCCCGCCCGCGCCGCGCTCCGAGCGGCGCGCGCGGCCGGCCGCGCGTCCGGCGGAGGGCCGGGCCCGGCCGGATCCGTTCAGGAGCGCCCCATGAGTGCGGCCCATGAGTGCGGCCCATCTCAGCCTGGCGGGCGCCGGCGATGCCGGCGCGGACGACCCGATCCGCCAGCGCGTGCTCGGCAAGCTGCGCACGCGCATCGTCCTCTACTGCTTCGTCCTCTTCATCATCAACTATCTCGACCGGGTGAACGTCGGCTTCGCGGCGCTCCACATGAACCGGGATCTCGGCTTCTCGTCCACGGTCTACGGGCTCGGCGCCGGCATCTTCTTCCTCGGCTACATCGCCTTCGAGATCCCGAGCAACATGATCATGCACCGGGTCGGGCCGCGGCGCTGGATCGCCCGGATCATGGTGAGCTGGGGGCTCGTCTCCTGCGGGATGGCGGCGATCCAGGGCGAGACGAGCTTCTACCTGATGCGGTTCCTGCTCGGCCTGGCCGAGGCGGGCTTCGTGCCGGGCGTGCTGCTCTACCTCACCTACTGGTTCCCGGCCCGCGACCGGGCCAAGGCGACGGCCGGGTTCATGACGGCGACCGTGCTCTCCAGCGTGATCGGCGCGCCGCTCTCGGGCTGGATCCTCTCCGCCAACCCGACCTGGTTCGGGCTCGCGGCCTGGCAGTGGCTGTTCATCCTCGAGGGCGCGCCCGCGATCCTGCTCGGGATCGTCACCTACCTCTACCTCGTCGACCGCCCGCAGGACGGGCGCTGGCTCGACGCGGAGGAGCGCGCGTGGCTGATCGCCACCCTCGCGCGCGAGAACCGGGACGTGGCGCGGACGGGCTCGCACGAATTCGCGGCGATCTTCCGCGACCCGCGGGTCTGGGTCCTGACGCTGATCTACCTGTTCAACGCGGTCGCGGTGTACGGGGTGGTGCTGTGGCTGCCCCAGATCGTGCGCAGCATCGGCGGCCTGTCCGATTTCCAGACCGGGCTCGTCACGGCCCTGCCCTTCGCGGTCGCGGCGGTCGGCCTCGTCGTGGTCGCGCGCAGTTCCGACCGCACCGGCGAGCGCAGGCTCCACACCGCCCTCGCGGCCCTGTGCGGCGGCGTCTTCCTGGGCCTGAGCGCGCTCGCCCCGAGCCCGCTGGCGGGCCTGCTGCTGCTCTGCGTCGCGGCCTTCGGGGTCTGGGCCGTGCTCGGCGTGTTCTGGACCCTGCCGACGCAGTTCCTCACCGGGGCGGCGGCGGCGGGGGGCCTCGCGATGATCAACGGCTTCGCGCAGGTCGGGGGCTTCGCCGGCCCCTACCTGGTCGGCTGGATCAGGGACGCCACCCAGAGCTTCACGCCCGCACTCCTCACGTTGGCGGCCGGACCGGTGATCGCGGCTTTGCTCTGCTTCGCGCTGCGGCTGCGGCCGGCCGCGCCGTGACGAAACCGCGCGTGCCGCACGCGACGGGAGAGTGGCGCGGCGCCCCGGATCGTGTATAGGAGGAAGCCCCCGCCAGTGTATGGCGGGGCTTTCGGCTTTGGACGACCGCGCTGGACGACATCCCGGCCCGGCCGAATCCGAAGCGGGAGCGGCTGTCGAGGGCCGCGCCCATCCTGAACCCTGACCAGAAGGACACGCGATGTCGATCACGGCAGAGCGCAAGACCGCGCTCATCAAGGATTACGCCCGCGGCGGGACCGACACCGGCTCGCCCGAAGTGCAGGTCGCGATCCTCACCGAGCGGATCGCCAACCTGACCGGGCACTTCAAGACCCACACCAAGGACAACCACTCGCGCCGCGGCCTGCTCAAGCTGGTCTCGCAGCGCCGGTCGCTCCTCGACTACCTGAAGCGCAAGGACGAGGGGCGCTACCGCACCCTGATCGAGCGCCTCGGCATCCGCCGCTGAGGCGCTCGCGACGCGGCCCGGATCCCCGGGCCGCGTTTTCGCTTGGGGGTCCGCGGACCCGCCGAGCGCGGCCGCCCCGGCCTCCGAGGCCGGCGGCGCGCCCTGAGTGGGCCGGAATGGGTCCGGCCGCTCGCCCTCCGGGATCCTGAGGCGTGATCGCCAGGGCAGGATCGCCAGGGGCTCTGCCGGCCGCCGCCGGCGCGCCGGGGTCGGCAGCGACCCCGCCCGGGGTCGACAGGCCCCGCAGAGCCTCTCGCCGTCTTGCACTGGCGCCGCCCCGCCCCGGACGACCGCATGAAGGCATGACGACATGTTCGATACACAACGCGAAGAACTGCTCTGGGGTGGACGCAAGCTGGTCCTGGAGACGGGCAAGGTCGCCCGCCAGGCCGACGGGGCCGTGGTCGCGAGCTACGGTGAGACCACCGTGCTCGCCACCGTCGTGTCGATGAAGGAGCCCAAGCCCGGCATCGACTTCCTGCCGCTCACGGTGAACTACCAGGAGCGCGCCTACGCGGCGGGTCGCATCCCGGGCGGCTACTTCAAGCGCGAGGGCCGGCCCTCCGAGAAGGAGACGCTGGTCTCCCGCCTGATCGACCGCCCGATCCGCCCCCTCTTCGTCGAGGGCTGGCGCAACGACACCCAGGTCGTGGTCACGGTGCTGTCGCACGACCTCGAGAACGATCCCGACATCGTCTCGATGGTGGCCGCCTCCGCGGCGCTGACCCTCTCGGGCGTGCCCTTCATGGGCCCGATCGGCGCCGCGCGCGTCGGCTACCTGGGCGGCCAGTACAAGCTCAACCCGACCGTCCAGGAGATGGAGGAGTCGAGCCTCGACCTGGTCGTGGCCGGCACCGACGCCGCCGTGCTGATGGTCGAGTCCGAGGCCAAGGAACTGCCCGAGGACGTGATGCTCGGGGCCGTGATGTTCGGCCACAAGCACTTCCAGCCGGTGATCGAGGCGATCATCCGCCTCGCCGAGAAGGCCGCCAAGGAGCCGCGCGACTTCCAGCCGACCGACCTCACCGAGGTCGAGAAGGCGGTGCTCGAGATCGGCGAGGCCGACCTGCGCGAGGCCTATCGGAAGACCGTCAAGCAGGAGCGCTACGCCGCCGTCGATGCCGTCAAGGCGAAGGTGATGGCGGCGCTCGTCCCCGAGGGCGGCGAGGCGAAGTTCGAGCCCGAGAAGGTCAAGGCCGCCTTCAAGGAGGTCCAGGCCAAGGTCGTGCGCTGGAACATCCTCGACACCGGCTCCCGCATCGACGGCCGCGACGTGCGCACCGTGCGCCCGATCCTGTCGGAGGTCGGCGTGCTGCCGCGCGCCCACGGCTCGGCGCTGTTCACCCGCGGCGAGACCCAGGCCCTGGTGGTGGCGACGCTCGGCACCGGCGACGACGAGCAGTTCATCGACGCGCTCGAAGGCACCTACAAGGAGACGTTCCTCCTCCACTACAACTTCCCGCCCTATTCGGTGGGCGAGACCGGCCGCATGGGCTCGCCGGGCCGGCGCGAGATCGGCCACGGCAAGCTCGCCTGGCGCGCCGTCCACCCGCTCCTGCCGCCGGCGCACGAGTTCCCCTACACGCTGCGCGTCGTGTCGGAGATCACCGAGTCGAACGGCTCCTCCTCGATGGCGACGGTCTGCGGCTCGTCGCTGGCGCTGATGGATGCGGGCGTGCCGCTGCGCCGCCCGGTGGCGGGCATCGCCATGGGGCTGATCCTGGAGGGCGAGCGCTACGCGGTGCTGTCCGACATCCTGGGCGACGAGGACCACCTCGGCGACATGGACTTCAAGGTGGCCGGCACGGAGGAGGGCGTCACCTCCCTCCAGATGGACATCAAGATCGCCGGCATCACCGAGGAGATCATGCGGGTCGCCCTCGACCAGGCGAAGGAGGGCCGCGCCCACATCCTCGGCGAGATGGCCAAGGCGCTGACCGCCGCGCGTCCGGAGCTCGGCGAGCACGCGCCCCGGATCGAGACCATGCAGATCCCGACCGACAAGATCCGCGAGGTCATCGGCACGGGCGGCAAGGTCATCCGCGAGATCGTGGAGAAGACCGGCGCCAAGATCGACATCCAGGACACCGGGGTGGTCAAGATCGCCTCGTCCGACGGCAAGGCCATCAAGGCGGCCTACAACTGGATCCGCTCGATCGTGGCGGAGCCGGAGGCGGGCATGATCTACGACGGCACGGTGGTGAAGACGATGGAGTTCGGCGCCTTCGTCAACTTCTTCGGCGCCAAGGACGGCCTCGTCCACATCTCGGAACTCGCGCCCCAGCGCGTCGCCAAGGTCACCGACGTGGTGAAGGAGGGCGACAAGGTCAAGGTGAAGTTCCTCGGCCAGGACGAGCGCGGCAAGATCCGCCTGTCGATGAAGGTCGTCGACCAGCAGACCGGCGAGGATCTGACCGAGAAGCTGAAGGCCGAGCGCGAGGCCGACCGCAACCGCGAGCGGCAGGCGCGCCAGAGCGCGGGCGAGTAGGCTCGCGTAAGCGGGCGCCCCGCGGGGCGCCCGATCCGACCGGCGCGGCCCCGCGAGGGGCCGCGCTTTTTTCATGACGGCTCTCCCCTCGCGCGCCGCCGCGGGCGCGCGGCTGCGGGCACGGAACGGCGCCGCTTCTCCCGCGTTCGCCTGTCGACCCCCCGACAGTACGGACGCGAGGAACCAGCGCATCATGTCGAACGCGATCACGGACGTCTTCCACGGCGACGTCAACCTCAGCACGAAGGAGCGCGCGATCTCCGTCGTGCTCGGCCTCGGCCTCGCCGCGGCCGCGGCGCAGCCGCGCCCGAACAAGTGGCTGAGCCTCGCGGTGCTGGTCGGCGGCGCCATGCTGGCGATCCGCGGCGCCACCGGCCACTGCGCCGCCAAGGCGCTCCTGGAGCAGGCGCCGGACCGCATCGAGCACGCCTGACCTTCCTCGGGGCTTTCCGGGGCCGAGCGGTCCCGGGGTCACGGCGTGGGACGAAGGGCGCCCCCGGGAGGGGACGCCCTTCGCGCGTCAGGCATGGGGCGTCAGGCATGCGGCGAGAGCGCGACGCCCCCGACCTGCAGGGCCACCGACCGGTCGATGTGGTCGCGCACCGCGGCGAGGCGCGCGTCGATGGCGAGGCGGCGGGCCTCCTCCTCTCCGTGGACCGAGACGGAGAACTTGCGCTGGATCTTTCGGCCCTGCGCATCGTCCCAGTAGGCGACCCAGAAGGCGGTGCCGCTCGCCTTGCGGACGAAGCGCGACACGCCGGGCAGGCCGGAGCGGCAATTCCGCCGCGGCCGCAGGCGCCGCATCAGGGCGAGACCCTCGCGGTCGGTCGCGGCCGGAGCGGCGACGAAGCGCTCGGCCTCCGCCCGCGCGGCCGCCTCGCCGCCGAAGGTCTCGTCCGCGAAGTGGCGGGTGACCGCGCGGCCCGCGCGGTCGGAGGTGGCGAGCCAGCCAATGCGGCCGGCGGCGTCGGTGCCGCGGGAGATGCGGGCGGCCGGGCTGGGCGTCGAATCGGACACGGGCCGGGCGCGCCGCGGCAGCGCCTCGGCGGAGGAATGGAACAGGGACATCGGGATGGGCTCCGCGCAGGCCGTCCGCGATCGAGCGGAGGCCCGCCAAGGGGGTTTCGTTCGCGTGGGGAGCGGTCACGAAACCCGCGGCGGCCCGCGGGGCGAGGCAGCGGAGAGGAGGATCGGCCGATGCGGCGGGTCCCGGCGGACCGGAAGCCGCGCCCAGGCGCAGGCGTGGGGCGGAAGGATCTGGGCGGGGAGCGCAAGGTCCGCGGCACCGGAGCCATGCGATCCGGGCAGGCCCCGCTCGTCGTCGTCGGCCAGGATCGCGCTGAGCAGGGCCCAGGGCGTCCCGCCCCCGTGCGAGCGCTGCGCCACGGCGGCGTGCCCGGGAGGCGCGCCGACCGGCAGGCCCGACCACCCGTCGAGGGACGCGGCGAGCGCCCCGATCAGGAAGACGAGGTTGAGGATCAGGGGGCTGCGCCGCAACGGCCGGCATCCTTCGCGGGTCAGCCGGAAGTCTACCGTTTCCGGGCCGGCGCCATCAAGCCGGGACGTGCGCCGGGCGGGAGGGCTGCGACCTCCCGCCCGGGCCCGCCTGCGGCTCAGTAGGTCGTGGTGCGCCGGCTCTGGATCATGCCCCAGATCCCCAGCACGATCACGGCGCCGACCACCGAGGCGATCAGGCCGGCACCCTGGTTCGGCCCGTACCAGCCTACGGCCTGCCCCAGAAAGGTGGCCACGAAGGCCCCCACGATGCCCAGGATCGTCGTGAGGATGAACCCGCTCGGCTCGTTCGGGCCGGGCATGATGAACTTCGCGATGACGCCGGCGACGAAGCCGATGATGATGGTCCAGAGGATCGACATGGAGGGTGCGCCTTTCGGCCTCGCTTGAAACTACCCGAGCAACGCGCGGAACGCCCCGGGGTTGCGTGGCCGTAAGCTTGTCCGCGCGCCCCGCGGGTCTTTACGCGGTGCCGCGCGGGGCGGCACAAGGCGCAGCGCCGCCCCGGCGGCGAATTCGGCACTCACCCAGGAAGCCAGCATGACCATCCAACGGATCGAGACCGGCGCGCGCATGAGCCAGGCGGTCGTGCATAACGGCACGGTCTACCTCGCCGGCCAAGTGGCCGAGGGCGACGACGTCGCCGCCCAGACCCGCGCGATCCTCGCCCAGATCGAGGCGCTGCTGGCGCAGGCCGGCTCCGCCAAGGAGCGGATCCTCTCGGCCACGATCTACCTCGCCGACATCGGCGCCTTCGCGGACATGAACCGGGTCTGGGACGCCTGGGTCCCGGCCGGCCAGGCGCCGGCCCGGGCCACCGTCGAGGCGAAGCTCGCCGGGCCGCAATACCGCGTCGAGATCGCCGTCATCGCCGCGGCGGGAGCCTGAGATGGCGCGCCCCCTCCTCGGCGGCCTGTTGGCCGCCTGCCTCGCCCTCGCCTGGCCCGCCGCTGCCGCCGGGGAGCGGGTCGTCAACATCTACAACTGGTCGGACTATATCGACCACAAGATGCTCGACGCCTTCACGCGCGAGACCGGCATCAAGGTGGTCTACGACACCTACGACACGAACGAGATCCTCGAGACGAAGCTGCTCGCCGGCAAGTCGGGCTACGACGTCGTGGTGCCGTCCGGGCCCTTCCTGCAGCGCCTGATCCGGGCCGGGGCGTTCCAGCCCCTCGACAAGGCCAAGCTGCCGAACCTGAAGAACGCGTGGCCCGAGGTGATGGCGCGGCTCGCCGTCTACGACCCGGGCAACGCCTACGCGGTCGACTACATGTGGGGCACGACCGGCATCGGCGTGAACACCGCGCTGGTGCGCGAGCGGCTCGGCCCGAACCAGCCCCTCAACACCTGGGACATCGTCCTGCGGCCCGAACTGATCGCCAAGCTCAAGGATTGCGGCGTCACCATGCTGGACGCCCCCGAGGACATCTTTCCCAACGTGCTGGCGGCGCTCGGCCTCAAGCCCGACTCGAAGCGCGTCGACGACCTGAACCAGGCCGGCGAGGCGCTCTTCCGCATCCGCGGGGCGGTGCAGAAGTTCCACTCCTCCGAGTACATCAACCAACTCGCCAACGGCGACGTGTGCCTCTCGGTCGGCTATTCGGGCGACGTGCTGCAGGCCCGCAGGCGCGCCCAGGAGGCGAAGAACGACGTCGACATCGCCTACTACATCCCGCAGCAGGGGGCGCTGATGTGGTTCGATTCCTTCGCGATCCCGAAGGACGCCGCCCATCCGGCCGAGGCGCACGCCTTCATCGACTTCATGCTCCGGCCCGAGGTGGCGGCGGCCAACACCAATTTCGTGTCCTACGCGAGCGGCAACCTCGCCGCCAAGGCGCTGGTGAAGCCCGAGATCCTGTCGAACCCGGGCGTCTACCCGGACGAGGCGACCTTCAGGCGCCTGTTCACCAACACCGCCTACGACGACCGCACCCAGCGGGTCGTCACCCGGCTGTGGACGCGGGTGCGCACCGGCAAGTGAATCCGGCAACTGAATCCGGCAAGTCAGTCCGGCAAGTCAGTCCGGCAAGTGAGTCGAGTGCCGGGCCGGAACACCGACCGGACCGGGTCGCGGCGGCTCCGGCTTCCGCGGCCCGCGCCGGTGCCCTAGGGTCGATCGCCCCGCGAGGGGCGGACCGGCAGGAGGCGGAGCGTGAACGTCCTCGTCGTCGACGACCACCCCATCGTGCTCCAGGGCTGCCGCCGCGTCCTCGAGGATGCCGGCGTCGAGGCGGTCCACGAGGCGACCTGCATCCGGGCGGGCTACCGCAGCTTCCACCGCCACCGGCCGGACGTCGTCGTGGCCGACCTCACCTTCCACGGCGCCGCCCTCAAGGGGCTCGACCTCATCCGGCGCATCCGGGCCGTGGCGCCCGGGACCCGGATCCTCGTCTTCACCATGCACGACGACCCGGTGATCGTCGCCCGCGCCCTCGACAGCGGGGCGCTGGGCTACGTCCTCAAGGACACGGCCTCGGCCGAGCTGCACCAGGCCTTCGAGCGCGTGCGCGCCGGCGAGCCCTACCTCGACCCCTCGCTCGCCGCCGAGGTGGCGCTGCTGCGCGCCCGCCCGAGGCCCGAGCCCCTGGCGGGCCTCACCGCGCGGGAGCGCCAGATCCTGGCCCTGCTCGGCGCCGGGCGCTCGCACGGGGCGATCGCGGCCGAACTCGCGCTCAGCTACAAGACCGTGGCCAATGCCTGCTCGCAGATGCGCCACAAGCTCGGCGCGCGCAGCCTCGCCGACCTCCTGCGGATCGCGCTCCAGGCCGCCGACCGCGCCCCCTGAGGCGCCCGGGGCCGGCCCGGGGCCGCCCGGCGCAGGCCGCCGGGCTCTCGGGAAAATCAGTCAACCCAAGATGTTGCACTGCAACGCGGGCCGTTCGGGTACTAATAAATCTCCGTTAATACTTCTCACTTCGGCAGTCACATTCTTGCCCAGATCAGCCCTATGTTGCGCCGCCTCAGCATATCAAAACGGGAATGTGAAATGTTTTCGAAGGCCAAGCTGGCGCTGATCTGTCTTGCCGCGTCCGTCGGCGGTAGCGCGACGCTCCAAGCCAGCACGCCTGCCCTGGCTCAGACCGGGGGTGCCTCGTGGTACGGGCCCGGGTTCCAGGGCCGGCGCACCGCCAACGGCGAGCGCTTCAACACCCACGCGCTCACGGCCGCCCACCGCAGCCTGCCCTTCGGCAGCCGGGTGCGGGTCACCAACACCAGCAACGGCCGCTCGGTCGTGGTGCGGATCAACGACCGCGGGCCCTACGTGGGCGGCCGCGTCATCGACCTGTCGCAGGCCTCCGCGCGGGCGATCGGCATCAGCGGCGTCAGCAAGGTCCAGCTCAGCCGCCTCTGAGGCGCCGGCGCCGCACTGTCCCCCGGCGGGATCGATCAGACAACGTCAAGTTTTCCGGACGGCAGCGGAACTGTTCGGGCACAGTCGAGGTTGGAGGACACAAGACCTTCGCCGTTCCGACAGTGCCCGGGGAGAGGCTCCATGCCGTCGCATCGTTCCCGCTCGGCCGCGCCCCGGCGCGGCCTGTTCCTGGCCCTGGTTTCGGGATGCCTGCTGATCTCGACGGCCGGCGCGGGCCGGGCGACCGAGGGGGACGGGCTCGGCGGCCTGTTCGGGGCCCTGTTCGGCGGCGGCGCCGCTCGCAGCACGGCCCCCGCGGCGATCCCGCAGCCCCTCGCCGAGCCGACGACCCGGCTGCGGCGGCGCCTCGCAGGGCGCAACCGGGCCGACGCCCGGGCCGCCCTGCGCCACCGGGCCCGCTACGCCGCCCTGCCCAAGGCCCCGGCCGAGGACAAGGCCGGGGCCCTCAAGGTCCTGGTCCCGGCCGAGCGGATCACCAATCCCTCCGAGGCCCGGGCCGCCCTCCTGCGCGACCCGACCCTGCGCCACGGCGACATCGTCATCATGCCGGAGGGACCGCGCGTCTTCGTGGGCGCGGCGGGCTCCGCCAAGCACCGCCCGGGCGAGTTCGAGGATGTGCGCCGCTCGCGGGTCGTCAACGACCAGACCCGCCGCGAGTTGCTCGCCCGCACGGCCCCGATCGGGGCGCTGCCGGCCGACGAGGCCCGCAAGCTGATGGCCCGCCTCGTCCGCCACGCCCCGAAACCGTGGACCGCGCCGGAGGAGGCGCGGACCGAGACCGCCATGCGGTCCGAGAGCGACGCGCGGGCGGAGACCGCCATGCGGGTGATCTACCCAGCCCGCTGACGCGCCCGCGCTCGGCCGCGCCCCTGCCGGGTGCGGCCCGCGCGGCACGGTGCGTCAACGCGGCCGTGGGATCCGACACCGTGGGTTGCGTCCCCGCCGCCTCCGCTTGCTAGGCTGCGCGCCCGCGGTCGCTCGCGACCGCTTCGTGTCAGGGATCCCCCATGGTGAGATGGATGCTGGTCGTGGCCACCGCGGCGTGCCTCGCGGCGTCGGACGCGTCCGCGGCGAATGGCGACCAGATCGTGACGCAGTGCAAGAGCCTCCTGCGGACCGCCAAGCAGCGCGGCGACACCCTCGACTACCGGCAGGACCCCGACACGGTGAGCTGCTTCGCCTTCATGAGCGCGGTGCAGAACCTCGCCGTGGTGGCCGAGCGCGCCGACGCGCCGCCCCTGCTCGGGGCCTGCCTGCCGCCCGAGGGGACGCTCCTGCAGCTGATCCGGGCGGTGGTCGCCTACGGCAAGGCGCACCCGCCCGCCCTGCGCGAGAGCGCGGGCGTGCTGGCGCTCCTCGCCCTCCGGGACGCGTATCCCTGCGACAAGAAGGGGTGAGCGCCGGCATCGCGCGCGGGGCCGAAAGGTTCCAGCGCGATATTTCCGCCCGCGACGCTTGCCGGCCGCGCCCCGCCTGCTCATCTCAGGTACCCCGATGGGGTATTTGGCCCCGCTCGGCAGCCGGAGGAGCAGGATGGCGAAGGCCGACAAGCACCACATGGGTCCCGGGACGCAGGGCAAGGGCTCGGGGACCGGCGCGATGACCGAGTTGCCGGAGGGGATCCTCCCGGAGAACATGGTGCTGAGCAACCGCGACAAGTCCCGCCACAGCCACGAGCGCGGGCTCGACAGCAAGAACGTGCAGACCGAGCAGTACCAGGACCATTCCGCCAATCGCCGGGACTTCGACGAGACCGGCGCGCCGCGGGGCGGTCAGCCGACCGGCGGCGACAACACCAGCGGCGCCGAGGCGCCGATGACCACCGTCTCGGGCAACGACAGCAGCCTGTCGAGCCAGCATCGGCGCTGAGCGCCATGCGCCGAACCGGTCACCGGCTCGGCGGCGAAACAGGATGCGGACCAAGAGACCCACCAGGCAAGAGACCCACCAGGCAAGAGACCCACAAGGCAAGGGACTCACCAGGCAAGGGACTCACCAGAATTGCCTCGTGCGATTCCGGTGAGGGCTGCGGCCCGGGACCGGCACCGGTCATGCGCCGGGCGGATGCCGGTCCCCCGCCGCGCCCCGTGGCGTCGCTCCCCCCGCTCGGGCAGAGAGGGCAGGGTCTCCCGGGAACGGCCGCGGGGACGTCTCGGGAGGAGGCGGTGGGACTCGTCTACGCGCTCGGCGCCTATCTGTGCTGGGGCCTCCTGGTCCCGCTGCACTTTCGCCTCCTCGGCAGCCTGCCGCCCTGGACGATCCTCGCCCACCGCATCCTGTGGTCGAGCCTGTTCGTGCTCCTCCTGCTGGTGGTCCTGCGCGGGCGCCGCGCGCCCTTCGTGCCCGCGCGGCGGCACGCGCTGCTCGCCGTCTCGGCGCTGCTGATCGCGGTGAACTGGTCGCTCTATCTCTGGGCGGTCCAGAACGGGCACATGGTCGAGGCGAGCCTCGGCTACTTCATCAACCCGCTGGTGGCCGTGGCGCTCGGCGCCGCGGTGCTGGGCGAGCGGCTGCGCCCGCTCCAGGCCTGGGCGGTGGGGCTCGCGGCGGCCGGGGTCGCCGCGGCGGTGGCGCTCGCCGGAACCCTGCCCTGGCTCGCCCTCGCGCTCGCCACGAGCTTCGCCCTCTACGCGCTGATCCGCAAGCTGGTGCCGATCGACCCGATCCTCGGCTTCGGCGCCGAGACCGTGCTGCTGCTGCCGGCGGCCTTGGCCTACCTCGCCGGTGCCGCGCCCGAGTCCGCCGCCCTCCCGGCCCTCGACGGGCGCACGGCCGGGCTCCTGCTCCTGACCGGCATCACGACCTCGCTGCCGCTGATCTGGTTCGCGGCCGCGGCGCGGCGCCTGAAGCTGGCGACGCTCGGGCTGATGCAGTACCTCTCGCCGACCTGCACCCTCCTGCTGAGCGTGACGGTGTTCGGCGAGAGCCTGGACCCGGCCCGGGCGGCCGTGTTCGGGTTCACCTGGATCGCCCTCGCCCTCTACGCCGCCGACGCGGTGCGCCTGTCGCGCAGCCCGGCCCCACCCCTCGCGCCCCAGCGCTGCCCGGGCTGAGGCAGGACCGCGTTTACACGTCCACGTCGGTGCTCTATCGCGGCCACAACACGGGCGGGAGGGGCGGCCGGCGGCCATGCGCGAGATCCTGGAGAAGGCCGCCTTCCTGCGGGCGGAGCGCGGCCTCGCCGGCCTCGCCGCCAAGGCCGCCTCCGTCGCCTACGACCGGGCCCTGCGCCGTCACCTGCCGCGGGCGGAGCCGGTCCTCTACGCGGGGCTGCCGACCGGCCGCTACCGCCGCTGGGGCGACCGCTGGCTCCCCGCCGCCCTGGTGGCGCAGGACATTCCCGATTTCGAGGAGGGGCTGGTCCGGGCCCTGCGCGCCCATCTCCGCCCGGGCGACGCCGTGACGGTGGTGGGCACCGGGAGCGGCGTCACGACCGCGGTCGCGGCCCTCGGGGTCGGCGCGGAGGGCACGGTCACCGCCTACGAAGGCGACCCGGGCGGGATCGCGGCGACGCGCCGGATGCTGGAGGCGAACGGGGTCGCCGCGCGGGTGCGGCTGCACCACGCCGTCGTCGGGGCGCCGGTCCGGGTCTATGGCGGGGCCGGCGCCGCCCGGATCGTGGCCCCGGCCGACCTGCCCCCGACCGACCTGCTCGAACTCGACTGCGAGGGCGCCGAGACGGTGATCCTCGGCGCCATGACGATCCGCCCGCGGGTCGTCGCGGTCGAGACCCACGGCTGCTACGGCGCGCCCTCCGCGGCGGTCCGCGCCCTCCTCGAAGGGCTCGGCTACGCGGTCACCGACACCGGGCTGGCCGAGCCCCGGATGGCGCGGCTCTGCCGCGAGGGGGACGTGCGGGTGCTGGTCGGGCTGCGCGGCGCGGCGGCCGGGGCTTGAACGGGCCGGGAACCTCGCGGACGGGGAACGGCGCGGGCGCCATGCGTCTCCCGCCCCACGGTTCACCCTTCGCGGCAGGGCCAAGCCGGGCAGGCCGCACCTCGCACCGTCCCCACCCTCTCAGAGCAGCCCCAGGGCCGCGAGTTCCCGGCGCATCGCCTCGGGCATCGCCGAGAGGCTCACCGCCGCGTCGCGGCCGAGGTCGCGGGGCGCGTCGGCCTCCGCGAGGTAGCGCCAACCCTGGAACGGCCGGCAGGGGCGCGGCTCGACCGGCACCACGGACGGATCGAGGACGAGGTGGCAGCGGCCGATCCCGTCCCCGTCCACGAAGGGCCGGATCGCCCGGATCGGCTGGCGGCAGGCGACGAGCCCCTTGATCACCCAGTAGAGCGAGCCCGCTCCCGCGATCGCGTCGGCGCGCTTGGGGACCATGCGGGTGGTGTGGACCTGCTCGAAGGCCGTCCCGGCCCGCCGCGCGCCGTCGCGCCGCTCGGCGATCCACGCCTCCAGGTCGCCGATCGAGTCGCAGCCGACGCAGAGCTTGAGGAGGTGAAGGGGCATAATCGTCTCGCGGGAGGGGCCGCTCTGCCGCCCGATCGTGGCACCCGCGAGGCGCGGCCCGGGCGCGCCCCGTCAGCTGAAGCGGATGATCTTCTCGGTCGGCGGGAGCCCGTCGAGGTCGGCGAAGGCCGCGCCGAGCGCGAGGTTCTCGCCCTCGAAGGGAGCCGGCTCGGCCGGGGGCGCCGGCAGGCTCGGCACGAAGGCGATGTCGTCCGAGGCCAGAACCGGGTCCTCCAGGTCGCGGCGGCGCACCGGCGGAGGGGGCGGCGCCGACGTCGCGATCATCGCGTCGACGTCGCTCTGGGCGAGTTCGGGCGAGGGCGCCACCGGCTCCGGCGGCGGCGGAGCCGCGTCGGCGTCGCCGCCCCAGATCTCGATCATTGCGGTGAGCCGCTGCTCCAGGTAGCGCAGCGTGTTGACGATCCGGCTGGTGCGCTGGGCGGTCAGGTCCTGGAACGAGCAGGCGGTGTAGATCCGGGTCGCGTTCTGGTCGAGCATGTCGCAGACCCGGCTGTCGGCGCCGCTCTCGCGCAGGGTCCAGGCAACCTCCTGCATCTCCTCGGCCGCGGCGAGGATGTCGGAGGTGGCCCGCTCCGTGGTGCGCACGATCGCGTCGAGGGCCTCCGAGGCGGCTTCGAGGCGGCTCTGGTCCTGGTCCGGCGACTGGATCGCCGTGATCTCGTCCTTGGTGCGGCTGATCGCCTTGACCATCTCGACGAGGTCGAGGCGCATGCGGTCCATCTCCGGCACCTGCCGGTCCGCCGCGATGGTGGATTCCAGGCGTCCGATCGCCGCGAGCAGGCGCTCGGTGTCGTCCCCGCGCTGGCGCCGGGCGAACTCGGCCAGGAACCACCGGCCCCGCGCCGTTTCCATCAGCGCCGACTCGATCACGCCATACTCGTCCGCGCCGGGCGTCGGGAGCGAGGTGAAGCCTGCCATGGTGCGTGTCCCGGGACTGTGAGGGCGCCCGATGGCCCGTTTTCATGGCTTGACATCCCCACGTTAACGGCCGCTTACGCGACGTCCGTTGTCAACCGGAGGCGATGTCCCTGCTCCCCCTCGCCGCCGGCCCGCGCCTCGGCCTGCTCTACGCCCTGATCTTCGCGGGGATCGGCGTGGCGATGCCGTTCCTGCCGCTCTGGCTCGCGAGCCTCGGGCTGCCGCCGGAAGTGATCGGCGCCCTGGTGGCCCTGCCGATCGCCGTGAAGATCGTCGCCACCGCGCCGCTGGTGGCGCTGATCGACCGGGGCGTCACCGCGCGGGCGCTCCTCGTCGCGGGCAGCCTCGGGCTCGCCCTCACCTACGCGCTGATGCCCGCGGCGGCGGCGCGGGGCTGGCCCGTCCTCGCCGGGGCGATCGCGCTCAACGCGGTGGCGGGGGCGCCGCTCGTGCCGGCGCTCGACTACCTCTGCCTCGCGGCGGTGCGGCGCGACCCGCGCCTCGCCTACGCGCGGATCCGGCTCGGGGGCTCCCTCGGCTTCCTGGCCGCGAGCCTCGCCGGCGGCTGGCTGCTCGGGCTGGTCGGCGAGCGGGCCGGGGTCACGGCCTTCCTGGCCGGCCTCGGCCTCGTCTCGGCGCTGGGCAGCGCGGCGCTGGCCGCCGGAACCGCGGCGGAGCCGGCGCGCCGGACGCCGCCGGGCTCCGCCCGGCTCCCCCTCGCGCTGCGGCTCGCCATGGCGGCGGCCGCGTCGGCCCAGGCGAGCCACGCGGCGGTCTACGCCTTCGGCAGCATCCACTGGACGTCGCTGGGCCTCACTCCGCCCCTCATCGGCGCCGCCTGGGCGACCGGCGTCGTCGCCGAGATCGCCTTCTTCGTCCTGGTCGGACGCGTCGCGGCCCTGCGCGACGCGCCCTTCCGGCTCCTCGCCCTCGGGGCAGGGGCGGCGCTCCTGCGCTGGGCCGGGCTCATTGGCCTCTCGGGCCTCTCGGGCCTCTCGGGCCTCTCGGGCCTCTCGGGCCTCTCGGGCCTCTCGGGCCTCTCGGGCCTCTCGGGCCTCTCGGGCCCGGGCCTGGCGGCCGCCCTGCTGCCCCTCCAGGCGCTGCACGGGCTCACCTTCGGGGCGACCCAGCTCGGCGCGATGGGGGCGCTGGCGCGGCTCGCCCCGGAGGCGGCCCGCGGCCGGGCGCAGGGGATCTACGCGGCGAGCGCCTCGCTCGCCTCCGCGGCCGCCACCCTGGCGAGCGGGGCGGCCGTCCGGCAGGGCGGGCCGCTCCTCGCCTTTGCCCTGATGCTCCCGGTCGCCGCCCTCGCGCTCGTCCTCACCGCGGCGGCGGCCCGGGCCGCGGCGGCGCGGTTTGTCACGCGCGGCGAGCCCAGGCTATAAGGCCGCCCGAGGGGATGTCGAGCAACCAGGAGGCCGGGCCCGTGTCGACCGAGGCCAGCGCGCACCTGACCGTGGCCGGCGCCACCCTCCTGCGCTTCCGCGACGGCGTCCAGGCGCGGCTCACCGGGTCCTGGACCGCCGACCAGGCGCCCGCCGTCGAGGCCGCCGCCGCCGCGATCGCGGCGCCGGGCGAGCCGGGGCCGCGCGTGCAGGTCGATCTCTCCGGGCTGGTCCGGCTCGACACGCTCGGGGCCTTCGTGCTGGAGCGCACCCGCAGCGAGATCGAGGCGGCGGGCCGCGCCGTCGACTACGCGGGCGCCCGGCCCGAGCACCGCATCCTGCTTCGCGAGGTCGCCTATCGGCGGGACACCCCCCCTCCCCCGCGCCGCCGCCGCCTCGGCCTCCTCGACGGGCTCGAGGCGCTCGGGGCCGGCCTGCGCCGGCTCGGGGCGGAGGGCCTGTCCTGGCTCGGCTTCCTCGGGGAGGTGGTGGCGGCCTGCCTGCGGGTCCTGGCCCGGCCGCGCCGCTTCCGCGCCGCCTCCTTCGTCAACCAGATGGAGCAGATCGCCTATCGGGGCACGCCGATCATCATGCTGATCGCCTTCCTGGTCGGCTGCATCGTCACCCAGCAGGGCATCATCCAGCTGCAGCGCTTCGGGGCGCAGTCCTTCGTCGTCAACATGATCGGCATCCTCACGCTGCGCGAGCTCGGGGTGCTGCTCACCGCCATCATGGTGGCGGGCCGCTCGGGCTCGGCCTTCACGGCCGAGATCGGCTCGATGCGGATGCGCGAGGAGGTCGACGCCCTGCGGGTGATGGGCCTCGACCCGATCGAGATCCTGATCGTGCCGCGCATCCTCGCCCTGATGCTGGCCCTGCCGATGCTCGGCTTCCTCGCCGACGTCGCGGCCCTGCTCGGCGGGGCCCTGACCTCGATGGCCTACGGCAACCTGTCCTTCGACGCCTTCCTGGCGCGGCTGCAGGCAGTGATCTCGGTCCGGCACGGCCTCGTGGGCATGCTGAAGGCCCCCTTCATGGCCCTGATCATCGGCATCATCGCGACGAGCGAAGGCTTCCGCGTCGAGGGCTCGGCGGAATCGCTCGGCCGCCACGTCACCGCCTCAGTCGTCAAGTCAATCTTCATGGTCATCGTGCTCGATGGCGTCTTCGCCATCTTCTTCGCGGCCATCGACCTGTAGAAGCGGCTCCCGTGCAGGCTCACGCCCAACCCCTTGCCTCCCCGGGAGGCGACGCGGTGATCCGCGTGCGCGACCTCGTGGTCGGCTTCGGCGAGCGGACGGTCCTGAAGGGCCTGAACCTCGACATCCGCCGGGGCGAGATCCTGGGCTTCGTCGGCCCCTCCGGCCAGGGCAAGTCCGTCCTGACCCGGACCCTGCTCGGCCTCGTGCCGAAGCGCTCGGGCACGATCGAGGTCTTCGGGGAGGATGTCGACCGCCTCTCCCCGGCCCGGCGGCGCCTGATCGAGCGCCGCTGGGGCGTGCTGTTCCAGCAGGGCGCCCTGTTCTCCGCCCTCACCGTCAAGCAGAACATCCAGGTGCCGATGCGCGAGCACCTGACCCTGTCCGAGCGCCTGCTCGACGAGTTCGCGCGGCTCAAGATCGAGCTCGTCGGCCTCAAGCCGGACGCGGCCGACAAGCTGCCCTCCGAACTCTCGGGCGGCATGATCAAGCGCGCGGCCCTCGCCCGGGCGCTGGCCCTCGACCCGGAGGTGCTCTTCCTCGACGAGCCGACCTCGGGCCTCGACCCGATCGGCGCGGGCGAGTTCGACGACCTCGTCGCCACCCTGCAGCGCACGCTCGGCCTGACCGTGTTCATGGTCACGCACGACCTCGACAGCCTCTACACCGCCTGCGACCGCATCGCGGCGCTCGGCGACGGCCAGATCATCGCGGCGGGCCCGATCGAGGAGATGCTCGCCTCGGACCACCCCTGGCTGCGCTCCTACTTCCACGGCAAGCGCGCGCGGGCGATCGTGCCCGGCGAGCCCCGCGCGGCGGCGCGATGACGCGATCCCGCGCGGCGGCGCCCCCCAGCTCCTCCGGAGGACCCTGACGGCATGGAAACCCGCGCCAACAACGTCCTGATCGGGACCTTCACCCTCGCGGTGATCGCCGCCGGCTTCCTGTTCGCGTTCTGGATGCGCGGCCCCGTCTCGAACGACGGCCGCATGCCCCTGCGCATCGTGTTCTCGGGCGGCGTCGGCGGGCTCGCCAAGGGCTCGGTCGTCACCTTCAACGGCATCCGGGTCGGCGAGGCGACGGAGGTCGAGCTGCTGCCGCAGGACCCGCGGCGGGTGATGGCCCTGGTCGAGGTCGAGCGCAGCACGCCCCTGCGCGCCGACACCCGGGCGCGCCTCGACATGACGATGCTGACCGGCGTCGCCTCGATCGCCCTCGTGGGCGGCAGCGCCGATGCCCCGCCCCTGAAGGCGCCGGAGGGCGACCGGATGGCGACCATCTTCGCCGATTCGTCGGACATCCAGGACCTGATGCAGAGCGCGCGCACCATCGCGCAGCGCGCGGACGACATGCTGCAGCGCCTCGACCGGGTGGTGGCGGGCAACGAGGGGGCGATCAACCGCACCCTCGCCAATGTCGAGCAATTCTCGAAGGCGCTGAACGACAGCGCCCCCGCCCTCGACGCCCTGGTCAAGGCCGTGGACGGCCGCAAGCTCGGCAGCCTGATCGACAATGCGGACCGCTTCTCGGCCGCCCTCGCGGCGGCGGCGCCCGACATCCAGGACGGGCTGCACGACGCGCGCCTCCTGGCCGCCAAGCTCAACGCCTCCGCCGACCGCGTCGACGCGGTGCTCAAGGGGGCCGAGGGCTTCCTCGGCTCGGCCTCCGGCGAGGCCGGCAAGAGCACCTTCGGCGAGATCCGCGAGGCGGCGATCTCGATCCGCGAGGCGGGCCGGGCCTTCCGGACCATGTCGGAGAACCTCGACAAGCGCACCGCGACCATCACGACGAGCTTCGGCCGCCTGAGCGGGGCGGGCCGGCGCGAGGTCCAGAACCTGTCCACCGAGGGCCAGCGCACCCTCAACAGCCTCAACAGCGCCGCCCGCACCATCGAGCGCGACCCCTCGCAGGTGATCTTCGGCGGCAAGCCGTCGTTGCCCGAATACAACGGTCGCTGACCGAGTGACCGGGCACGGCGGGTGCCCATGTGCGCTGCGGCACCACCGGGGCCCGGGCGTCGATGTCCGGTCAAGGTTTCCGGCCTATATCGGTGCGACGAACAGCCAGCCCATCCGTGCTCATGCCGCCTGTGTTCCTCCGGATCCCGCACGTCCCGACCGCGAGCGCCCTCGCCCTGGCGCTGGTGCTCGGCGGCTGCGGGGGTACGGTGCCCACGACCTTCGATCTCACGGCCCTGCCGGGCGCGGCCCGCGCGGGCAGCGCCCGCCGGAGCCTGATCGTGGCGGAGCCGGTCGGCCTGCAGCCCTTCGAGGCGGACCGCATCATCGTGCGCGAGCCGGGCGGCTCGCTCTCCTTCCTGGGCGGCGGGCAATGGGTGGACCGGCTG